>NZ_CP030127.1:300000-522500 GCF_003568845.1 Indioceanicola profundi
ACGCCGCGACGATCGCCCAGTTCGGTTCCGCCGATGCCTTCGTGACGCAGGATGGTTCCTGGAACGAGGCGATGGTGATCCAGACCGGCATCGCGCATTTCGCGACGGTGACCCAGGACGGCAAGAGCAACGAAGCCACGATCCTGCAGGCCGGTTTCGGCAATGACGGCAGCGTGGACCAGTACGGCTCCCGCAACGACGCCTGGATGGTCCAGGTCGGGGCCGGGAACTCCGCCATGGTCTCGCAGACCGGCTACAAGCATGACGCCGTCGTCACGCAGTTCGGTCACGGCAACAGCGCCTACGTCACTCAGCGTTGATCCGGCCGGTCAATGGGGGACTTCGGTCCCCCATTAACTTCAACGACAGATCGAGGCTGAAATCATGCGTATCGGGACGCTCCTGGCCACCCTCATGTGCCTCATGACCATTCCGGCCGCGGCAAGCGAGCTGTCGTTGCTGCATGCCGGTTCGCCCCTCGGATCGGACGGGTGGGGCGAGGCCTCCATCCTCCAGGCTGGCGCGGGCAATCTCGCCGTTCAGGAACAGATCGGCTACAGCAACGGGTTCGTCGCTCAACTCGGCGTCGGCAACTCCGCTTCGCAGTTCCAGGCCGGCGCCAGGAATCAGGCTTTCACCTTCCAGTCCGGAGAGGGGAACGCTGCCATCACAAACCAGACCGGAACCGGGAACTCGGCGTCAACGCTCCAGTACGGCAAGGGAAATGTGGCCGTCACCAACCAGTCCGGCAGCTTCAACTCCGCCAGCATGGTCCAGACCGGCCTTCAGTACCTTCTCGTATATCAGCGTGGGGCCCTGAACCAACTGACGCCCGGGCAGGTTCCGGCACAGTCGGCACTGATCCTCCAGCAGGGCGTGAACGCCGAACCCACTGTCATACCCCTCCGGGGGCGGTGAACCGCCGCAACAATCGGTGTCCAGGACACCGGCACCCGCACGGCCTTTGTCAGAGGCCGGGCCGGGGCGTCAGCCCCGAGGATCGCCCCGGCGATCCGGATTTTAGCCAGCCTCAACCCGGCATGCCCCCATGCCGGGTCTTTTCCATGTCCGCTCGCTGCCCGCAACTGCCTTCCGCATCGAGAATGCGGGGCGTCACACGCCGTCTGCAACTGTTGACGACCTGATCGCCAAGCCGTCGGCAGGAATGAAAGTGCAGCGGCCCGGTCCTGCGCAGGCCGATCAGTAGTCTGCGGCGCATCGATTGGGAACAGAACCGGAAGGATTGCTTGAACAGATGAGGGAGCGCCTCCGCCATTACTGGCAGTTCGTCCAGTCGAGCCTTTGGTTTGTGCCGAGCCTGATGTGCATCACGGGGGTGGCGCTCGCGGTCGCTCTGCTCGTCTGGGGCACAGGCTTGATCGAGGATTCGGCGAGCTATTGGATATTGCACACCGGCGACGTGGATAATGCGCGTGAGCTGATGTCGGCGCTCCTCTCCGGCATGATCACGATGTCGTCCCTTGTCATCTCCATCACCATGGTTGTGTTGACGCTGGCAGCCGGCCAGATCGGCCCCCGGCTGATCCGGAACTTCATCCAGGATCGCGTAACGCAGACGGTGCTGGGCTTCTTCCTGGCCGACATCCTGTACCTGCTGGTGGTCTTCCGCTCCGTGGACAACGGCAGCGATGCTGTGCCCCATCTGGCGGTGACGGTGGGAACGGTGCTGACCGCGGCTTCGATGCTTGTCCTGCTGTTCTATGTTCACCGGCTGGCCCGCTCCATCATCTACGACAATTTCATTCAGAGCGTGGCCGTGGAACTCCGCAGCGCCATCCGGCATCTCTTGCCGGAGGAGCAGGATTATCGGCCACCTTCCTATGAATTGGGAGAGGACCATGGATGGATAGATATGGGCCGGGATGGCTATATTCAGTCTGTCAACCATAAAGCGCTGGTGGATGCCGCCTGCAAAGCCGATGCGGTGATCCGGCTGCATGTCCGGCCCGGAATCTTTGTTCTGAGCCGCGGCGAGCATATGGCCATCTATCCGGCGGCCGCACGGACCGACGAGGTTTGTCGCCAGGTACGGGATGCCTTCATTATCGGGTCCGAGCGGGTTCCCACGCAGGACATCGAGTTCGGATTCCGCCAACTGGTCGAGATCGCCGCGCGGGCCCTGTCGCCTGGACTGAATGATGTCTTCACCGCCGTGGCGGTGATCGACAACATCTCCGCCGGTCTGACCGACATTTTCGCGCGGGGGCTTCAGCCATCCACCAGGTGCGACCGGAACGGCGCTCTGCGCCTGGTTCTGGACGTTGCGGATTACAGCAGCATCGTCGGCGAGGCGTTCGACCAGATCCGTCATTCGGGCCGCGGCAATCCCGCGATCCTGCTCCGCCTCGCCGACGCCATCTCGCGCCTCGCCCCCTGCATAAGCTTGGCGGCCCAGCGGCGGCCGGTGCTGGAGCAGTTGGACATGATCCTGGATGCGGCCGAACGCAACATCGCCACGCCACGCGATCTTGCGATGATCCGTGCGAAGTGCCAGGAAGCCCGGAACCGCCTGGTGCAGGGCTGATATCCTGGTGTGATGCCTCGGCCCTTATTCGATCGGCGGCGTGGGAAGGATCGTGAGTTCGTGGACGTCCACGCCCTCGGGCTGGCTCAGGGCGTAGACGACACTACGGGCCACATCGTCGGGATTGAGGGAATTCGGCTGCGGCGCGTCGAAGAAGGGCGTGTTCACGACCCCCGGTTCGATGAGCGTGACACGGACACCGGTGCCGCGCAGCTCCTCGCGCAGGCCGTAACCGATGGCGGAGACCGCCCATTTCGTGGCGGCGTACATTGAGCCGGCCAGCACCCGCCGTCCGGCGACGGAGCCCGTGATCAGCACATGACCGCGCGCCGCCTTGACATGCGGCAGTGTGGTGCGGAGCGTGTAGGCCACGCCCAGGATGTTGACGTCCACCATCCTGCGCCAGCTTTCCGGCGGCGCGCCGGAGAAGCCACCGGGCTTTCCGCCGGTACCGGCATTGGCGAAGACGGCGTCGATGCGGCCAAACCGTTCGGCCACTGCGTCAGCCATCCTTTCCTGGCTTTCGTAATCGGCGACATCGCAGGGTACGGCGAAGGCGTTCTCCTGCCCGATCTCCTCCACCAGACTGGTAAGCTTGTCGGCGGATCGGGCTGCCAGTGCCACGCGCCAACCGTGACCCGCGGCGGCGCGGGCCGTTGCCGCGCCAATGCCGCTGGACGCACCGGTGATAAGCAGGACTTTGCCATCTGGCATGGGCGATTCCTCCGAATTCCGAAGTCATGAAGCTCGCGCCGGAATGTCCGGACCTGCATCCAACGGCCGGGGCAGGCGGTTGGTCCGGTGGCTGCATGGATGGCCCGCCTGGATTCCCCTCTGCGGAGAGGGCGTGAGTGGTAACGCTTGGGGGAGGGTTGAAGTAGGGACGCTTGTCGATCTTACTGAGAGCCTGGAACTCCTGACAGGACGGCAGTGCGGCAGGTTTTTGCCGCCCCACCCGGGTGAGTTCGGAAACTGCCGCGCAGCCGGGCTTGAGCGTTGAACCCGGCGGGCGGCTTGCATGAGACTCCCAACATGCTTCATTTGACGGATGAGCTGCTTGTTGCCTATGCGGATGGTGAGCTGAGCCGGGAAAGCGCCTCGTGGGTCGAGGCCGAGTTGATGCGCAACCCGCAGGCGCGCAAGCGGCTGGATGCGTTTCAGCAGGTGTCCGGCCTGGTGCTCAAGGCCCACAGGACGGCAGGGCAGGCTGGCAGGAGAGTGGAAACCGCTCCTGCCGTCTGGATGCGTCCGGCCGGCTATGCCCGTGCCGGTCTGGCTTTCGCCTGCATGGCCGGGCTGCTTTGGGTTGGCGGCGATCTGGTGTCGCATGATACGGGCAGCCAGAATACGCAGCAGGCGGCGGTGAGCCACTCCGCCCCGTCGGAGACGGAAGAGGCGAGCAGGGTGGACCCTTCGGGCGACGTGGTCATGGCCGCGTGGCTGCGGGGAACCCACGCGGCGCCCTATCGGTAGAATTCAAGGCACCTGTGGATTGGATGACCACAATAATGGCGTGATCACCGGGAAGTCCGGTGCATCACGCCATTACGTTTTCAGCTTCACGTTTTCAGCTTCGTGGATTTTCCCGCACCGGCAATGCTCGCCAAACAGGGAACGCCTCGCGGCTGAGGAGGGGCGAGCTGCGGAAACTGACAGGCTTGCGCGTCAGAGGGAATTTCGAGCGCGGTTTGAAAGTAATCGGCAGCGGCTATTCTTTAAAAAGAATAAAGCCCGTATTTAACTTGTGCGCCGATTGCTCCGCTGGAGAACCGTTGTCGAGGCGGTCCGGCAGGGTGCATCACAAGCACCTGAGAAGAGTACAACATAGCCGGGCATGGGGTCTTGCCCTTTCAGGCGATGTTCCAAATTTACAAGGGGTAATCCGCTTTCGGACAATGAAGGGGCTTTCACCCGCTTGTGGGGCTGTATCTACCCGATCTATCCGGGAGATGTGTCGGCATTCCCGCTCCGCCCGGCTAGTTGACTGGGACAGCGGCGATAATCCCTCCGCTGGTCATTACGATTGACAAAAATTTATGTATTTCTGTGTCTGTCGGGGCGGGAGGCAGAAACGGCGCGTCATCGCGCTGGTGAATTACGGCACGTGCGCAGTCCTCGAACCGCAGGCAACGTGTCATGACTTTGACGGTCCCATATTCAGTACAGTCCGGTGCCGAATGGAAATGGCCGGAGCCGGAGGAAGATACTGCGGTATCGAATAATTCCGAAGCAAAAGAGTCCGTCGCCGCTTCCCAGGATCATGTGCACTCACTGCTGGATGTGTTGCCCGGACTGAGGCGATTTGCAAAATCGCTGACCGGCAGCATGGCGGAGGCGGACGATCTGGTGCAGATGGCGGTGGAGCGCGCCTTGCGTCAGCCGCAGGCGCTGGGGGGCGTTGCCAATCTGGGCAGTTGGATGCGCTGCGTGATGCGCAACGGCTGGCTCGACAACCGGAAGTCGGCTTGGCACCGCTACAGGGTCTCCGAGGAGAGCTCCGGCGACGTGATCGGCGAGGATGGCGAGAGTATCGTTGCTGTGCGTTCCCAATTGAGAGCCGTTCAGGCGGCCATGGCGGCACTTGCGCCGGAACTTCGCGAAGCGCTGGTCCTGGTTGCCGTCGAAGGTTTGAGCTACCGTGACGCGGCGGAGCGGCTCGGCATTCCGGTCGCCTGCCTGAACAGCCGCGTAGCCCGGGCGCGGGCAACCCTGGCGGAGGAAGTCGGGCTGCTGCCCGCCAAGAACCCGAAGGGGCGCTAGTCCAGCCGGACATGTTGATTGCGGCGGCGGCATGAACTTCGCCGGATGCGCGGCGACAGCCGCCGCCTCCTTCCAGTCAGCAACAGCTTTCGGCCCTGCTCCCGGAAGCGGTCTGCCCCGCCGCCGGACGGGTGCAGCATTCCTCGGTTAGAAAGCCCATCAGGCTGTCCATCTGCCGATAGACGGGGCGGCAGTACAAGGTGCGCCCGCCCCGCACCTGCTCGATCAATCCGACGGTCACGAGCTGCTTGACGTGGTGGGACAGGGTGGAGGGAACCACTCCCAGTTCCTCACCTAATGCGCCGACCGGAAGTCCCTCATCCCCCGCCTGGACCAGCCGCCGATAGATGGCGAGACGGGTCGGATGGCCCAGTTCGGCAAAGCAGCGGGCGGCGGTCTCCATATCCATCGAGACATTCCTGTACTGGGCGGTCATGGCGGCGCCAAGGCCGCATTCCGCCAAGATGGTCCGTCGCCTCCGCGATTTCCAGATTTGCGGGCTCCGGCCGTCGCGGCATTGACACGAGCCGAATCTTTCATCATCGTCGAAGGATGGAAACGAAAGCCGCCATTGAAGCGTTCGCGGCCCTGGCCCAGGAAACCCGGATCGGGGTGTTCCGCCTGCTGGTCCAGGCCGGTCCGAACGGCCTGTCCGCGGGAGAGATATCCCGTCAAGTGGGTGTTCCCGCCTCCACACTGTCCCATCATCTGGCGACGCTGGAGCGTGCCGGGCTGCTGCGCTCCTGGCGGGTGCAGCGCCAGATTTTCTATGCCTCCGATTTTGAGGGGACGCGGCGTCTGCTCGCCTTCCTCATGGAGGATTGCTGCCAGGGCAGGCCCGAACTCTGCGGGTCCGGCTTCGCCGATGCCGCGGCCTGCGAACCGGATTGCCGGGATCGGTAACCGCACATGGCCGCCGACGGAAAGGAGTGACCATGTCCGAGCGGGTCTTCAACGTCCTGTTCCTGTGCACCCACAACTCCGCCCGCAGCGCCATGGCGGAGTGCATTCTGAACCGGGAAGGCAAGGGCCGCTTCCGCGCCTTCAGCGCTGGAAGCCAGCCATCCGGGCGTATCAATCCCCATGTCCGCGACCTGCTGAACCATCTCGGCCACGACACCGCAAATCTGCGCTCCAAGAGTTGGGATCAGTTCGCAGTGCCCGGCGCGCCGCAGATGGACCTGATCTTCACCGTCTGCAACAGCGCGGCCGGCGAGGTACGCCCGGTCTGGCCCGGCCATCCGACGACGGCGCACTGGGGTTTTCCCGACCCGTCGAGCGCTACAGGCACCGACGCGGAGAAGGGGGCCTTCACGGCCGATGTCTACCGGCAGACCCAGAGCTGCCTACAGGCCTTCGTGGCGCTTCCGATCGGCTCGCTCGACCGGCTCCGCCTGAAGCAGAGGCTGGATGAGCTGGCGGACCAGTCCACCATTTCCGAACCGGAGGAGCCCGCATGAGCGCGGTCACCATCTACCACAACCCGGCCTGCGGCACGTCGCGCAACACGCTGGGCCTGATCCGGAATGCCGGGATCGAGCCCACCGTGGTCGAGTACCTGAAGACGCCGCCGGAGTGCGAGAGGCTGGTCGAACTTGTGCGTGAAATGGGCATTCCGGTCCGGGCGCTGCTCCGGCAGAAGGGCACCCCCTATGTAGAGCTTGGCCTCGATGATCCGGCTCTGACCGATGACCGGTTGATCGACGCCATGATGGCGCATCCCATCCTGATCAACCGACCGATCGTTGTGACGCCCCTGGGCGTGCGCCTGTGCCGCCCGTCGGAGGTGGTGCTGGACATTCTTCCCGCCCCACAGCGCGGCGCCTTCACCAAAGAGGGTGGCGAGCAGGTCGTTGACGATCAGGGCCGCCGCTTGGCGTGAGCGAGGAACAGATGACCACAGCCAATCCCGCCGCCCGCCTCGCCAAGACGCCCATGGGAGTGTTCGAGCGTTACCTCAGCCTCTGGGTCGCTCTGGCCATTGTGGCCGGCATCGCGCTGGGCACCCTGCTTCCCGGACTGTTCGGAGCCATGGCCGAGCTCGAATTCGCCAGCGTCAACCTGGTCGTCGCGGTGCTGATCTGGGTGATGATCTATCCAATGATGGTGCAGGTGGATTTTTCCGCCTTGCGCCGGGTGGGGGACAAGCCCAAGGGGCTGGTCATCACGCTGGTGGTGAACTGGCTCATCAAGCCCTTCACCATGGCCGGGCTGGGCGTGCTGTTCTTCGAAATTCTGTGCCGGGACTGGATCGCGCCGGCCGATGCCAAGGAATACATCGCCGGCCTGATCCTGCTCGGGGCGGCTCCCTGCACCGCAATGGTGTTCGTCTGGTCGCAGCTCACCCGCGGGGACGCCACCTACACGCTGGTGCAGGTGGGATTGAACGACGTCATCATGGTGATCGCCTTCGCCCCCATCGTGGCGCTTCTGCTGGGCGTTACCGATGTGATCGTGCCATGGGACACGCTGCTGCTGTCCGTCGTCCTGTATGTGGTTCTGCCTCTGTTGGCCGGGTTCCTGACCCGCCGCCGGCTGGAGGCGGGCGGTGCCGGGGCGGTGGGCGCCTTCAGCAACCGCTGCAAGCCCTACACCGTGATCGGCCTGCTGGCGACAGTGGTGCTGCTGTTCGGTTTCCAGGGGCCGCCTATCCTTGAGCAGCCGGTTGTGATCCTGCTGATCGCCATCCCGCTGCTGGTGCAGAGCTACGGCATCTTTCTGATCGCCTTTCTATGGGCCTGGGCATGGCGGGTGCCCTTTGCCATCGCAGCGCCGGCTGCCCTGATCGGCACCTCCAACTTCTTCGAGCTGGCGGTGGCTGTGGCGATCAGCCTATTCGGCCTGGACAGCGGGGCGGCGCTTGCAACAGTGGTGGGCGTGCTGGTGGAAGTGCCGGTGATGCTCTCCCTGGTGGCGCTGGCCAATCGCACCCAGGGGCGGTTCGCCCCTGCCTGTCCGTAATCTCCCGAAGGCCGACATGCCCGACACAGAAGCACCTGATCTCGACACTTTCCCCAGCCTGGATGAACTTTTCCTGGACATTCCGGACCTAAACCAGCTGACGCCTGCAAGACCATCCACGCACCCTCCGCGAATCCTGCTGCTCTACGGCTCCTTGCGCGAACGGTCCTACAGCCGCTTTCTGACGGAGGAGGCGGCGCGATTGCTGCGGCGCATGGGGGCGGAGACCCGGATTTTCGATCCGCGCGACTTGCCGCTGCCGGACAGCGTACCCGCCGACCACCCCAAGGTGGTCGAATTGCGGTCCCTGTCGCAATGGTCGGAGGGGCAGGTCTGGGTCAGTCCGGAACGGCACGGCACCATCACCGGCATCCTGAAGGCACAGATCGACTGGCTTCCGCTGGAAAGCGGGGGTATCCGCCCGACCCAGGGACGCACGCTGGCCGTGATGCAGGTGTCCGGCGGCTCGCAGAGCTTCAACGCGGTGAACGCCATGCGCGTGCTCGGCCGCTGGATGCGCATGGTTACCATCCCGAACCAGAGCAGCGTTCCCAAGGCCTTCCAGGAATTCGACGAGCAGGGGCGGATGAAGCCCTCGCCCCTCTACGACCGGGTCGTGGATGTGATGGAGGAGCTTTACAAGTTCACCCTTCTGGTCCGGGACCGCAGCGACTACCTCACCGATCGCTACAGCGAACGTCGTGAAGAGGCACTGAAGCGGGCCTCCGAAGCGGCGACCCTGGCGGCAAAGGCCATGGACGGGCGACGCTGACCAGGGCGCGGGGCAGTGGGAATATTTTGAAGAAAATAGAAATGAGCATTGACGCGCATCCCGGGCGCTGTTATTTCGAATAACATCGAAATGAAAGACGGGGCCGTGCCGGAGCAGACGGCGTGGCCCGGCCTACCTACCTGGGAGAATGGTGATGAAGCATCCCGCACACCCCATTGTCGTGATCGGCGCCGGCCCGGTCGGTCTTGCTGCCGCCGCGCACCTGCTGGCCCGCGGACTTGAACCGCTGGTGCTGGAAGCCGCGTCCGATGTGGCCGCGAACATGCGCGACTGGGGCCATGTCCGTCTCTTCTCACCCTGGCGCTACAATATCGACAGGGCGGCGCGTGCCCTGCTGGAGCGGCATGGTTGGGCCGGACCGGACCTTGAATTGCTGCCCACCGGTAGAGACCTCGTGGAGCAGTATCTCCGCCCGCTGGCGGCTCTGCCGGACATTGCCGGCCGGCTGCGGCTCGGTCACCGCGTGGTCGCTGTCAGCCGCCGGGATGTCGACAAGGTGAAAACCGGCGGGCGAGATGCTTCGCCATTCGTCGTGCGATACGAAACTGCGGATGGCGAGGTTGAACTCCTTGCCAGCGCCGTGCTCGACGCCTCCGGCACCTGGGCCACGCCGAACCCGTTGGGTGCGAATGGCCTGCCCGCCATCGGGGAGAAGGCATTCGCCAGCCGTATCCATTATGGCATCCCGGATGCGACCGGCGCCTTGCGCAACCGCTATGCTGGCCGGTGCACAGTGGTCGTCGGGGCCGGCCATTCGGCGGCCAACGCCTTGCTTGACCTGGCGCGTCTGGCCGGACAGGAGCCCGGAACCCAGCTGGTCTGGGCCGTGCGCGGCACGGACCTGCGCCGGGCTTTCGGCGGCGGCGATGCCGATGCGCTGGTGGCCCGCGGCGCCTTGGGAACGGCGCTCCGGAACCTTCAGGCCGGCGGCGGGCTGGAGCTGGTGACCGGGTTCAGGGTGGTGAAGGTGGCGGCTGCGGGCGAGCAGCTTTTCCTGGAAAGTTCCGATGGCCGCCGCATTGAAGGCATCGACGAGATTGTCGCGGCGACCGGCCAGCGCCCCGATCTTGTGCCGTTGCGAGAGTTGCGGCTGAAGCTCGATCCCTGGTTGGAATGCACAGAGGCGCTGGGACCCCTGATCGACCCGAACCTGCACAGCTGCGGCACGGTCCGGCCGCATGGAGTACGGGAACTTTCCCACCCCGAACCGGGATTCTATACGGTCGGCGTCAAGAGCTACGGCCGGGCACCGACCTTCCTCATGGCGACGGGGTATGAGCAGGTCCGGTCCATCGCCGCCTTCCTGGCAGGCGACACCGAAGCTGCCTACGATGTGCAGTTGGACCTTCCGGAAACAGGCGTGTGCAGCAGCAACCTGGGACCTGACCCGCTTGCCGGTGCGGACGGCGGATGCTGCGGCGGACCCGCTCCGGCGGACGCGGATGCCTGCTGCGCCAAGGACGCCGGTATCAAGGCCTACGACGGGGCGGGATGCGGCTGCGGCGGCACGGCCGGGCAGGAACCCGCAACCCTCAACCCGGCGCCTGTGCCTTCCGGCTGCTGCAGCCAGAGGGCGGCATGACATCGGCCTTTCCGGCCGGAAGGGCCGCTTTTCCGGCCCGGGAGCGCCCCCGTCGCGGCCTGATCGCAGGGCTGGGGGTGGCCCAGATCATCTCATGGGGGACGCTGGTCTACAGCTTTCCCCTATTGGCGGCTCCGACGATGCAGGTGTTCGGTCTTGCCCGGACGGACGTGTATCTGCTGGCGTCCATGGCATTGTCGGTTGCGGCGCTTGCGGCCTATCCGGTTGGCGTTCTCATCGACCGGGGACATGGCCGAGCAGTAATGGGATCGGGGTCCATGCTGGCCGGCATCGGCTTCCTTGGCTGGTCGCAGGCGCAATCCGTCTGGCAGCTCTATCCTTTGTTCCTGCTGCTCGGCCTTGTGCAGGCGATGGTGCTCTATGATGCGGCCTTCGCCACGGTGGCGCGGCTGACGGGCTCCGGCGCACGGCGCGCCATTACCGCGCTGACCCTTTGGGGCGGCTTCGCCAGCACCGTGCTGGTGCCGGTGACGCAGCTTCTGCTGGACTGGCTCTGCTGGCGTGGAGCCGTCGCTGCATTGGGGCTTGCCAATCTGGCGGTCGCTGGGCTGACCGCAGCCATTCTGAGGGAACCGGCCTTGCCTGCGGCCCCGGCCGGCCCCGATACGCTTGCCGCGAACCAGCCGACTATGCCGGCCCCCCTCCGACAGGCGGCAAGCCGGGCAGCATTCTGGCTGCTGCTCCTGGCCTTCGCCGCTCATACCGGCATCTTCACGGCGTTGAGCTATCATCTCTACCCGTTGCTGGTGGAGCGCGGGTTGGAACCAGCAGCCGTGGTAGGGGCCATCGCCATGATCGGCCCGGCCCAGGTGGCCGGACGGATCGCAGTAACTGCTCTGGCCGGGGATCTGTCCGTCAGCCGACTGGGATCGGTGGTCGTGGCCGGGTTCCCGCTGGCCGTGCTGCTGCTTCTCGGCTCCGGCTCCACCCTGCTGATGGTCCATGCCTTTGCGGTGCTCTACGGGGCGGCCAACGGCGTCATGACCATCGTGCGCGGCCTTGCCGTGCCCGAAATGCTGTCCCGGACGGGATATGGTGCGATCAATGGCGCGATGGGGGCGCCGGCGACCCTGGCCAAGGCGGCGGCACCTGTGCTGGGCGCCTATCTCTGGCAGGCTTCCGGCGGCTACAACGCCCTGCTCCTCGCGGCGATGGCCGGGGCCGCCATGGTTGCGGCCTGTTTCTGGGCAGCGGTGCTCAGCCGGTGAGGGGGGGCCTCCCTGTCCTGGCGGCCTACTCCCGGTACTCAACCAGCGTATCCAACAGTACATGGACGGCGATAGCTGCGGGAACTGCTAGCAGCAGGCCCCATATGCCCCATATGCCGCCACAGATCAGGACTGCAACAATCAGTGCGACGGGGTGCATTCCCACCGTTTCCGCCATCAGCAGCGGCTGAAGCAGATTGCCATCGGCGACCTGGATGATGGCATAAAGGGCAAGCGCCCAGACCACCTGGAGGTCGAGCCCCCATTGGGCATAGGCGACCAGGACCACGGGAACCGCGGCCACTACTGCCCCGAGAATCGGAATCAGCGCCGACACGCCGGTGATGGTGCCGAGCAGCATGGGCCAGTTCAGCCCCATCGCATAAAAGGCTACTGTGGCCACGGCGCTGACAATCAGGATTTCATAGGCTTTGCCGCGTACATACCCGCCGAGCCGATCGACCAGCCGCGGCCAGAGCCGCTGGAGCACGGGATGGGCCGGAACCATACGTCCGAACCAGGCCAGGATGCGGTTCTTGTCGAACAGGAGGAAAAATACGGTCAACGGCACCAGGACCAGATAGATGCCGATGTTCAGCAGCATTTCCGCTGAGGCTGGCAGCAGCCCAAGCAGTGTCTGCACCCGTCCGCCGAGATCCTGGCGGAGTGATGCCATCAACTCAAGCGCATCCGTGCCGTCGAGCAGATCCGGATAGGCGGACACCAGCGTGACCACCAGGTCGTTTAGCCGCTGCAGCAGCACCGGTATGGATGTGAGGGCCGCAACGGTCTGGGACCAGAGCATCGGGATCCCGTAGAGCAACGCTGCCGCCAGGGCACAGACGAACAGGCCGAACAGGCCGCCAAGGGCTGGAAGACGGGGGAGGCCGGCCCTGACCAGAATATCGGCCAGCCCGTCGAGAAGGTATGCGACCAGCAAGGCGATCAGAACCGGTGCCAGCAGATTCCCAAAGGATAGCAGCAGGAACGTGGTTCCAACAGTAAAAGCCACCGGCAGCATCGTCCCGGACATCATGCGAGTCCGGTCGGCTCCAGCCGGTCTGGACAGTGTGTCTGTTACCCTCTCATGCGGGCGGGGTCGGTGCCGGGGCATGCTCGCGGGTTGTCCTGACCTCATCCTGGCAGCCCCGTCCGGCAATCGGGTTCCTGCTTCCGCGCTGTGACGAATAGCGTCAGCGAAAATACCGACGGCGCTGGGCATGCGCCATGCAGCGGCTGCGTTTCCGCCACCACATGGCGGCGTTTCAATAAGCGCGCCCAACGCCGACTTGTTCCATTCGGACGGTCAGCGTGGCAGACGCGTGCGATGGACCACCGGTCGATGGCCTTCGGCGTTCAGTGCGCCGGAAGGAGCGATATCCTCGTTCGGAACAGGGTGCATGCCTTCACCGGCACTGCGGTCGTCCGCAGCAGGATGATCAGCTTGGCGGAACTCCTCCGTAGCACGCTTCATCGCCAGGGCCCGGTTCGCATTCTTCACCGTAGCGTCCTTGGCTGCCTCGGTTCGGCGCCGGTCGAGTTCCTTGTTCGCACGCTGCAACGCGGCCGCCAGAACGTCGCGCTTGGCCCTGGTACCGGCGTCATCCCTGGCCGTCCCCTCCGCCTTGCCACGCATTTCCCGACGCTGCCGATTGGCAATATTGCGAGCACGATCGCGCCGATCGCGCAGCAGCCTGATCAGATCCGCCAGCTCGCCCTCCGCGACGCCTTGGATTGCGGGATGGTGGGTCCGGGCGACAATGTCCTGCTCTTCCCGGGTCAGGAACCGTGCCTCTTCCTGTCGGCTGCGGGCCATGCTGTATTTCTCCCATTCTACATAGCATCATCATATTCTACAAGGAAAGTGATAATTGGTTCCATCAAAATCCAGCATATACTCAGGTTAGTGAAGAATAGAATGGAATACGTAGCAGAATTGTTGCTCGCTCTTGTTGAGGAATTGCCGCTGTGTGTCGGCAGGAACATGCCAGTAAGCTGCGGCTTTCGATGCTCCTGCAAAGATAATCTGTTGTCGCCTGACTTTATCTATATTCTCGCGCGTATTGCCATGGGTTTTCTGGCGCATCCGCCAGCCCGTTTCAGCTGCATCAGTCTCGTAGGTACCATTACGCCACTCATAGGATCATCGCGACTGTGAACCGACGCCCTTCGGAGGGGTTCTTATCGGTGTGCACCGCCCGGCATGTCACTTCCGAATGGTTTCGAACTTCGGCCGGTCGTCGTCGCTGAGCAAACATGCAACAGAACAAGGTGATCCATGCCTGAACAGCGCACCCACGCCCTGAGCGACGTCCTGGACCAGCTGGAGAGCTCGGCCCACGGCGAGAGCATCGCGGTGCAGGAGGTGATCGAGAAACTCGGTCGGCATTCCTTTGCAGCCCTGATGTTGGTTTTCTCGCTGATCTCCACCTCGCCGGCCAGTGCGATCCCTGGCATCACGGCGATCGTCGCGGTAATTGTCTTCACGCTCGTGGTGCAGATGATCTTTGGCCGAAAGTGTGTATGGCTGCCGGCTTTCATCACTCGCCGTCGGATGTCCACCGCGAAGCTGTGCAAGGGGATCAGTTGGCTGCGCAAGCCCTTGCGCTTCGTTGAGCGGTTCTTGAAGGCGCGGCTCACCTTTCTTCTCCACCGGCCATGGCTGCTTCTGCCACTGACGCTGATTCTGGCGCTGACGCTTTTCATGCCGTTCATGGAGGTCATTCCGACCTCCGGCTCCATCGCGTCGGCGGTGATCGCACTGTTTGCCGCCGGGCTTCTGACCCGCGACGGTGCGCTTGTCGTGGTGTCGCTGATCCTGCTGGCGGGCGTGCCAGTGGCCGTCTGGTATTTCGGCTTCAGCTCCTGACTGATCCTGCGCCGGATCGAGGGCGCCGCCGATTTCACAACATTGGATTTACCCCGGACGCAACCGCAAGGCCCCGATCCGGGGAAGGGAATATCCGCAGTCAGGACCTTAGACTTCGCGCATCCCGCACCCATCGGTGCCGAAGAGCAGAAGTGAGGCATGGACCAACCGATCAACGCCCTTGGCCGCCCGGATTTGCGTGCGCTGCCGCAGGTGCAGAAGCTTCTGGAAACCGCAGCGGCGGCCGGGCTGCTGGTCAGATATCCGCGCTCGGTGGTGGTGAAGGCGTTGCGCGCGGCCTTGGCCGGGGAACGGGCGGCACTGCGGACCGGCCTCTATTCCGTCTTCGACATGGATCGTTTCTTCACGGATGTCCGGCGTATGTTGGCCGCGGGGGAACTGTCCGCCTTGCGGCGGGTGATCAATGCCACCGGCATCATCCTGCACACCAATCTGGGTCGCGCCCCACTGGCCGATGCGGCACTGGACGCCGTGCGGGCCGCAGCGGGCGCATATTCCAATCTTGAATATGATCTCGAGACCAGCGCCCGCGGCAGCCGGATGCGCGTGGCGGAGCCGATCCTCTGCGAACTGACGGGGGCGGAAGCGGCGCTGGTGGTGAACAACAATGCCGCCGCCATGCTGCTGGCCCTTTCGGCGCTGGCGTCGGGCGGGGAGGTGCCGGTTTCGCGCGGAGAGCTGGTGGAAATCGGCGGCTCCTTTCGAATTCCGGACATCATCCGGCAGGGCGGCGCCCGCCTTGTGGAGGTCGGGACCACCAACCGCACGCGCTTGGCCGACTATGCGGCGGCCATCGGGGCGGACACGCGGCTGCTCCTGAAGGTGCATCCCAGCAACTATCGCGTCACCGGCTTCACTGAGGAGGTGGCGCGTGCCGAACTGGTGGGGTTGGGGCGCAGCCACGATCTGCCGGTGCTGGAGGATCTGGGCAGCGGCAACCTTCTTGAGCCGCCCCCCGGCCTTCCGGCGGAGCCCACGGTGCGGGCCGCTGTCACGGCCGGCGTTGATCTGATCTGCTTCAGTGGTGACAAGCTGCTGGGCGGCCCCCAGGCCGGCATCGCCGTTGGGCGGCGCAACCTGATCGATCGGATGCGGCGGCATCCGCTGATGCGAGCGCTACGGCCGGACAAGATGGCGCTGGCGGCGCTGGAGGCCACCTTGCGCCTCTACCGCGATCCCGTCAGGGCCAGGAAAGAGGTGCCGGTCCTGCGTATGCTGGCGGAACCGGTGGAGGAGGTGGCGGCCCGCGCCGGGCGGCTGTGCGGCGCGCTGATCGGCCTGCCAGGGCTGGAGGCGGAGACGATTGCCACCGACGCCATGGCGGGCGGCGGCAGCCTGCCGGAGGAGCGGTTGCCCAGCCGCGCGGTGGCGGTGCGTGCCGCAACTGCCGGGCCGGAGGAGTTGGCGCGGCGGCTGCGCGCCCGGCCCATACCGGTCATCGGCCGGATTGCCGCAGGCCGGCTGCTTTTCGACCTCCGCACCGTCGCTGAACCGGAGGTCGAAGAGATCGCCGCCGCGATGCGGGAGTTGTTGACGGAGGGCGGGGCATGAGGCCGCTGGCGGTGGGCGTGATCGGCCATGTCGATCATGGCAAGACGGCCCTTGTCCGCGCCCTCACCGGGATCGAGACCGACCGGCTGGAGGAGGAGAAGCGCCGCGGCATCTCCATCGCGCTCGGCTTCGCCTGGCTGGAGGTGCCGGGCGGTGAGATTGATCTGATCGACATGCCGGGGCATGAGCGTTTCGTCCGCACCATGGTGGCCGGGGCGGCCGGCATCCGGGCCGTGGTGCTGGCGGTATCGGCCGCTGAGGGCATCCGGCCACAGACACGCGAGCATGTGGAAATCGCCGGGCTGCTGGGGGTGGAGGCCGGTGTCGTGGCGGTGACCCAGTGCGATCTGGCGGATGAGGCACGGGCGGCGGAGGTCGGTGCGGATGCGGCCCGGCTGCTGGCCGCCCATGGCATGGCGGATGCGCCGGTGGTCCACACCAGCGCCCTGGATGGGCGCGGGCTGCCCGAGCTGCGCGCCACACTAGCGGAGTTGATGCAGCGTGTCCCGGCCCCGGCGGAGCAGGGGCTGGCCTATCTGCCCGTGGACCGCACCTTCGCTGTGGCCGGGTTCGGCACGGTGGTAACCGGGACATTGCAGCGGGGCCGCCTGTCGGTAGGGGAGGAGGTGGAGCTGACGCCCGGTGGAAAGCGCGCCCGCATCCGTGCGCTCCAGGTGCATGGGCGGCAGGTGCAGCAAGCCATACCGGGCGGGCGAACAGCCGTAAATCTGCGCGGGGTGGAGAGCGCGGAGGTCGGGCGCGGATGCGCCCTGGCGACGCCCGGCCTGCTGCACGCGTCGGACTGGCTGGACGTGCATCTGCGCGCATTGCCGGGCGATCACCGGCCGCTGGAAACGGGGCGGGAATACAAGCTGCTGCTGGCCGCTGGCGAAATCCCTGCACGGTTGCGCCTGCTGGACCGGGAGATTCTGCATCCTGGCGAGGCGGCGCCGGCCCAACTACGTTGTGCCGGGCCGGTGGCGGTTCCGGCGCGCGAAGGGTTCGTGCTGCGCGCCGGTTCGCCTGCCAGGACGGTAGCCGGCGGGCGCGTGCTGGACCCGCAGACCCGCCGTCACCGGCGGAATGATCCGGCAGTGTTGGACCGGCTGCTGAGCCTTGCCGGGGCAGGGCCGCAGGAGGTGGTCTCGCAGCTTCTGACCGGCACCGGACCTGCCGGCGTCCTGCTGGACGAGGCGGCGCGGCTGAGCGGTCATGCGCCGTCCTGGGTGATCTCCTGGCTGCCGGAGCTTCAGGCGCGGCAGGTTGGCCCCTTGTTGGTCACGGCAGCGGCACTGGAAGGCTTGAAGCGGGATATCCGTACGGCGCTGGCGGAGCACCACCACAGCGCCCCGGCCTCACCCGGCCTGATGTTCGAGGATGTGTTGGATCGCCTGAGGGCAGCCCGGCCTGTGCTGGAGTTGGCAGTCCAGGAGTTGCTGGCGGGCGGAGAGCTGGCGCGAACGCAGGGGTGCCTGCGGCTACCCGGCTTCCGGCCCAGCACCCTGGCGGCGGAGGGGGAGTTGTCCCGCCGGATCGAGGCGGCTATCCGTGCCGGCGGTCTGCAACCTCCAGACCTGAAGGAGCTGCCGGGCGGCGGATCCGTCGCAATCAAGGCGATTCAGCGCCTGCTTGCTGGCGGCGTTCTGGTGCGGGCGCGGGACCGCGTGCAGAAGCGAGAGCTGCTGTTCCACCGGGATGCCGTGGCGGACGCGGCGGAGCGGCTGGCTACAGCCTTTGCAGCGCGGCCCGAGGGCTTCCTGGTGGGGGAGGCGGGCAGGGTGCTCGGCATCTCCCGCAAATACAGCGTGCCGCTGCTGGAATATCTGGATGGGGTGGGTATTACCCGCCGTACGGATGATCGGCGCACGCTCCGCCCCGAAGGTCTGCGCCCGACCGGTTGAGCCCACCCCGGATGCCCCCTAGCGGGGATGCGACTGGATCGTGAGGATGGGGCGGTGGAGGCGATCGGGGTCTGGTGGCCCTCCCGGTCTTCAAAACCGGTGGCCCGTTTAGCGCGGGTGGTGGGTTCGATTCCCATCCGCCTCCGCCATCCCCGCCAGGGGCCGCTCCTGTTCCTCCAAGAAGCTGCGTAGGTGATTGCGGGTAGCTTCGATGCGTTGCCGGCGCACGCCGACGATCGGGTAAGTGGCCGATGTGGCAAGGCTGAGGATGCTGTTCACCCGGTCCAGCCGCCGGGCGTTCCACTCTCCTCCCACACCGGAACGGCGCTGCGCGATCAGGCGGTCGCGGAGCTGCGCCAGCTCCCGCAAGGTGCGCGCCATCAACTCGCCCAGCGCCGGCCCCTGTTCCTCCAGCGCTTCCTCCAGATGCTTCAGGGCGGCGTAGGCGTGCTGAATGCCGGGCAGCTCACCGGCGGGCAAGGGCTGGGTCATGATGGCCGCTCCGGTCCGATGCTCACCGTGTCGCGGCGCATTTCCGCCGTGGTGATGGCGGCCGCACGGATGGGCCGCTCCCCGCCGGTGGGGCCGGGCACCCAACCCCGGTCGTCACCCGCCGGCCGTCCCGGCGTATCCTGGCGGGGCGGCTGGGTGAAGCGGAAATAATCCTCCGGACGGCCGGCGGAATGGTTTCCGGCATCCAGGATCAGGTGGCGTTCCAGGGCGCTGCCCATCAGCGCCGCCAGATTGGCGATCACGGCCGGCATGCGCCGCCCGGCGACCGCGTTCAGGGCATGGACCAGCGGCGGCAGGGCCGTGGCGAGTTCAGCCGTGCGGTGCATCTCCCGCCAAGGTCGCTCCTCTAGGACGCCGCCAACCCCATGCTCCTCAAAGGCGCGGTCGCAGACCTTGGCAGCGACGGCATGTATGGCCCCGGCGGCCAGCGCGATGCGGTCCAGCCGGGCCGCCATGTCCCGCCGGCCCATGGCATCCTCCGCCAAGGAAAGGGCCGCGGCGGCGGCGGCCATGGCGGAGCTGCCGAAGCGCAGCGCCAGCAGCCGCGGGGCCGCGGACCAGAGCGGCGTGCTGGTCGCGGCGAGAAGGGAGGCCGTATAGACGCTCATCCCCGCGCCGGCCACAGCGGCCGGCGCTCCGGCAAGCCGGGCGAAGCGCAGGGCCAGCGCCCGCCGTCTGCCGCCCTGATCTGCAACGAACTGGCCCAGCGCCGCCAGTGCGCTGAACCCGCCGAAGGCGGTCAGGATGTAGCTGCCGATGGACATGGGCGAGGTGGTGCGGAAAATCCGCAGCATGTTGTACCAGCGGGTCGGCGTCTTCAGGTCGGCGATCAGCAGCAGCGGCCCGACGATGGCCGCACCCATGGCCAGATAGCGTCCGGTCCGCACCAAGCCCTCCGCCCGCCGGTCGCCGCGCAGGTCCGCCAGGGTGGCCAGGATCTGGGCGGAGCCGCCCAGCGCGCCGGCGAAGATATAGCCGGATACCTTCCAATCGAAGGAGCTGGGCTTCAGCGGCGGGCGGCCATGATATGTCGTGTCCCGGTACGGTCCCCAGTCCGGCCGGGGGGCCACAGGGCCGTGCCGATGATCCAGGCGGGAGAGCTGGGACATGGGCTTGCTCATCACGCCTGCCTCCGCCCGCCGAGAAGGGCCGCCGCCATCACGGCCAGCCCCGCCATGGCGGCGATGCCGACGCCCAGGCCCGGCGCCACCCGCTCCGCCGGGCGCGACGGGGCCGTGGGCAGGTTGTAGACCTCCGGCCGGTCGGTCAGTAGGAAGAAGGCGTTCAGCTCCTCAATCCCGTTCGTAGCCCCCGGCGCGCCCGGCGTGCCGTAGAGATAGGCGTTGGGCTGGCCCTGTTCGTGCAACTCCTCGACCCGCCGTTCGGCCCGTTCGTGCAGATCTTCGATCTCGCCGAACTGGATGCTGTCGGTAGGGCAGGATTTGGCGCAGGCCGGTTCCAGCCCGCCTTTCAGCCGGTCGTAGCAGAGGGTGCATTTGTGGGCCTTGCCGTCCAGCGGGCTGAGGTCCACCACGCCGAAGGGGCAGGCGGGAACGCAGTAGCCGCAGCCGTTGCAGATGTCCTGCTGCACCACGACCGTGTCGAACTCTGTCCGGAACAATGCTCCGGTGGGGCAGGCCTCCAGGCAGGGGGCAGGGGAGCAATGCTTGCAGACATCGCTCATCATCAGCCAGTTGCTCTGGAAGGGCGGCATCTCGGTGGCGCGCCCGCCATCGCAGCCCATCTTCTCCACGAACTGCACATGCCGCCAGGTGTGGGCTGACAGATCGACCGTATTGTCGTAGCTCATGCCGCTCATGCCCATATTGTCGGCCGGCAGCATGTTCCATTCCTTGCAGGCCACCTCGCAGGCCTTGCAGCCGATGCACAGCGTCGTGTCGGTGAAGAAGCCGTAGCGTTTGCCGGGCTCGATCTTCACGCCGGCGGTCAGCTCCGCCTCATCGGGGATCATCCCGTCGAGGAAGCTGTCCGTGTAGTCGAGTGCCCGCGCATGAACGCCCATGCGGCCTGTCTCCCTCCTCTAGGTGCGACGCTCCAACCGTCCCCTGCGCAGGGCACAGCTCAAGGCCTTGTTCTCATGCATGCTGGAATTCGGGTCGGCGACCACGCTGGTCAGCACATTGGCGATGTCGCCGGTGGCATAGCCCTTCCAGCCGAAATGCCAGGGCATGCCGAGCTGGTGGATGATGCGGCCATCAATCCGGAAGGGCTGCATCCTGTCGGTCACGAGGGCGCGCGTCTCCACCTCGCCCCGTGGGGTGGACAGCACCACCCAGTCCAGATTGCGGATGCCGAGATCGCGCGCCAGTTCCGTGGAAATTTCGCAGAACCCCTCCGGCTGCAGTTCGGCCAGGACCGAAACCGACCGGGTCGGCGTGCCGCCGGAATGATGCTCCGTCAGCCGGTAAGTGGTTAGCATGTGCGGATAGCGCGGGTCCCCCGGCGCGTGGATGGGATTGTCGTCGCGGACCCAGCGCTTCGCAGCCGGATTGCTGTCCACCGGGTGGAACTGGTTCCGCACAGGGGATTCGATGGGCTCGTAATGGCTGGGCAGCGGGCCATCCTTCAGCCCGCTGGGCACGAACAGGGCGATCTGCCCATCGGGCAGCATGATGAAGGGATCGCGCCCGTACAGCGCGTCCATGCCGGTCGGGTTCTGGTCCCAGTCCGGTTCGTAGCCGGGCGGCTTGTCCGTCTGGAAGTCGATCTCGTCGGGACCGACCCACTTGCCCTGTTCCTCGTCCCACCAGACAAGCCGCTTCCGCTCCGACCAGGGCTTGCCCTCCGGGTCGGCCGAGGCGCGGTTGTAGAGGGTGCGGCGATTGGCCGGCCAGGCGAAGCCCCATCCCAGATGCGTGCCCGGCCCGTCCGGCCCGTCCGGCACGCGCGACCGTGTCTGGTTGTGGTCCTGATCCGGGAAGGCGCCGGCATAGAGCCAGCAGCCGCAGGCGGTCGATCCGTCGTCCTTCAGCTCCTTGAAGCTGGCGATCTGCTTGTTGTCCGCAACGGTGAAGCCGTTGATTTCGCGCAGCACAACTTCGGCGTCCGGGTCCTGCTTCGGGCCGATCAGCGGATAATCCCAGGCGAGATACTGGATCGGCCGGTCGCGTTCGAGCGTGCTGTCGGCATAAAGCTCCTTCAGGCGGCGACCGAGATGGACCATGAACCACAGCTCCGACCGGCTGTCGCCCGGCGCTTCCACCACCTTGTCATGCCACTGCACCAGGCGGTGGGTATTGGTGAAGGTACCCGCCTTCTCCCCGGCGATGGAGGCCGGCATCAGGAAAATCTCGGTCCTGATGTCCTGGGGCCGCAGCCGCCCCTCCACCACATCGTCGCCTTCGTACCAGAAGCTGGCGCTTTCGGTTTCGGTGAAATCACGCACCACCAGCCAGTCCAGATTGGCCAGGGCCCGCTGCACCAGCCGTGAATTGCTGCCGCCCACCACGGGGTTCTGGCCCAGCAGGAACAAGCCCTTGATGATCCCGTCCTTCATGGCCAGGGTCATGGGAAGCTGTGAGTGGTCGCCGACGATCTTGGGCACCAGATCGAAGCAGTAATCGTTCTGCTCGACCGCCGCCTTGCCGTACCAGGCCTTCAGCAGGCTGATGTAGTATTTCGGGAAATTGTGCCACCAGCCGGTGGGGGACGTCTCCGCCTCCATGAAGGATTTCAGGTCGCTGTGCGGCTTGCTGACATGCGGCTGCGGCAGATAGCCCGACATGAGATTGTACAGGGTCGGGATGTCGGTGCTGCCCTGGATGCTGGTATGGCCGCGCAGCGCGATGATGCCGCCGCCCGGGCGTCCGACATTGCCCAGCAGCCCCTGGATGATCCCGGCAGCGCGGATGATCTGTACGCCCACGCTGTGATGCGTCCAGCCCACGGCATAGGCGAAGGCGCTGGTGCGGTCCCGCCCCGAATTGCGGGTCAGCGCCTCGCAAACCTTCAGGAATGCTTCCTTGGGGCAGCCGGTGACCCGCTCCACCATCTCCGGCGTGTAGGCGGCGTAGTGCCGCTTCAGGAGCTGGTAGACGCAGTGCGGATGCTGGAGCGTGGGGTCCTTGGTCGGCGGCCGGTTGTTGAAGCTGCGAACCTTCTCGTTGAAGTTCTCCAGCGTCGCCAGATAGTGCTCCGCCAGGGCGGACGGCACCGTCTGCCCCTCATACTGCCAAGTGTCCTGGTTGTAGGTGAGCTGCTCCGGGTTCCAGCCGGAGAAGTAGCCGCTATCCTCCGTCGGACTTTCGAACCCCGGCTCGATCACCGTGGAGATGTTGGTGTAGGAAAGGGCGAACTCCTTGAACCAGCAGTCATTCTCCAGGATGTAGCGGATGATGCCGCCCAGGAAGGCGAT
Organism: Indioceanicola profundi; assembly: GCF_003568845.1. Lineage (NCBI taxonomy): Bacteria > Pseudomonadati > Pseudomonadota > Alphaproteobacteria > Rhodospirillales > Azospirillaceae > Indioceanicola > Indioceanicola profundi. The sequence continues at coordinate 323,101 of NZ_CP030127.1, forward strand.
ATCCGTGCCGGCCCGCACCGGCGCATGGAGGTCGGCCATGGCCGAGGTGCGGGTGAAGCGGGGATCGGCATGGATCACGGCCGCACCCTTCCTCTTCGCCTCCATGACGAAACGGAAGGCGATCGGGTGATTTTCGGCCATGTTGGAGCCCATCACGACAATGCAATCCGCATTGGCGAGGTCCCATTGCGGCATTGTCGCGGCGCCGCGGCCGAACGTGGCGCCCAGACTGGGCACCGAGGATGAGTGTCAGACCCTGGCCTGGTTTTCGATCCAGACCATGCCGAGCCCGCCGGAGAAGAGCTTCTTGATCGTATAGTTCTCTTCATTGTCCAGCGTGGCCCCGCCCAGCGACGCCATGCCCAGCGTGTGGTTCACGGCGGTGCCGTCGGGAAGCTTTTCCACGAAGGTTTCATCGCGCGTCCGCTTCACGCGCTGGGCGATGCGATCCATGGCCCAGTCCAGCGGCTTGCGTTCCCAATGGGTGGAGTAGGGGGCGCGGTACAGCACCGTATCCAGCCGCCGGGGCGAGGTGAAAAGGCCCAGCGTGGCCGCCCCCTTGGGGCAGAGCGTGCCCTGGTTGATCGGGCTGCGCGGATCGCCCTCCACATGGATCGGCTTGCCGTCCTTGGCGTAGATGAGCTGGGCGCAGCCCACGGCGCAGTAGGGGCAGATGCTGGTGCCGACCTTGTCGGCATCCTCCAGCCGGGGGCGCAGTTCGCGGGACATGCTGCTGATCGCGGCTTCATGCTTCTGGTCGGCGCCGGCAAGCTGGCGCGGGATCGACCATTCGCGCAGGAAGTTCCGCAGGCGGCGTGCGGGTCCGTGGCGGCGGATACGCGGCATCTCTACCTCCCTTCTTCTTCCCGGCATCAGAGCGGGGCCACGTCATAGGCTGCGTCGGCAATGACGTCCTCGGCCGGGCCGTAGCTGACCACCACAGGCGTTCCGGCACGGTACAAAGCCGGCAGATCCTGTGGCTCCACCGGGGCCTTGTGCGACAGCACGAACATGCGGGTGCGGCCTTCGGGTGTCCGCAAGTGGAACCGTCCCTCCTGCACCGCTGATATCACCCCGTGCATGTGCCTCATGGCCTGTTCCGGCTGACCCATCTCCCCTTTGCAACTCCTGATCCGGCGGGCGGTTCCTTGCGCGCGCGTCGAATTTCCAGATCAGAAGATGCTGATATCAGCCGCGGAATTCCCCTGCCGCACGACACGGCCGATCACGGCCGCGTCGCCATAACCGAGGCTATGCAACTGTTCGACGCAGCTTTCCGTCTGCTCCTCCGGCACCCCCGCTAGCAATCCCCCCGCCGTCTGCGGATCGAACAGCAGGGCGTGTCGGGACGAATCGGCGACGGTGCCTTCGATGCAGGCGAGCGCCTGGTTGGAGGGCGCCAGGGTGGAGGCGACACCGGCATCCAGCGCCGCCAGTGCGCCGTTCAGAACCGGCAGCGCCGCCAGCTCAAGCTCCGCACGGCAGGAGGAGGCGCGCAGCATCTCCGCCAGATGCCCGGCAAGGCCGAACCCTGTCACGTCCGTACATCCTGCGGCGCCGTGCTTCCGCAGGCAGCGGGCGGCAGCGCCGTTGTCCTGCTGCATGGCGGTCAAAGCGCCCGACAGATGCCGCGCCGCCGCCTTGCCCTGCATCGCCCCGGCCAGCAGCACCCCGGTGCCGAGCGGCTTGGTCAGGATCAGCCGGTCGCCGGGCCGCAGCCCGCCTTTGCGCAGCAGCGGCGCGCCGTCGGCTACCCCGGTCACCGCAAAGCCCAGGGCTATTTCCCCCAGCTCGGCGCTGTGTCCGCCGATCAGCCGCGCGCCCGCTGCGTCCAGCACCTGAAGGGCGCCATGGAGCATTTGGAACAGATCCTCCTCCTGCCAGGAATCCGGGCCGTGCGGCAGGGCGGCGATGGCCAGGGCGGCCAAGGGCCTCGCCCCCATGGCATGGATATCGCCCAACGCATGCACCGCGGCGATGCGCCCGAACAGCCAGGGGTCATCCACGGGGGCGCGGAACAGGTCCACTGTCTGAAGCACGGCTCCGCTGCCGGGCGGCAGGTCCAGCACTGCGGCGTCATCGCCACTGGCGGGGTCGATGCCCAATCGGGTCATCACCCGCTCCAGCATGGCGCGGGGCAGCTTCGCGCCGCAGCCGGCGCAACGCATCGGGGCGGCCTGGTCGGCCCGCATTGTTTGCTCCCGGCGATGCCGGGGCGGCATCAGCGGCAGGTCCTGGTAGGTCTGCATCCAGCGCCGGTCGATCCGGTCCTTCCAGCGCCAGACCCATCCGCCAGCGGCCGCAAGGGAACCACGGGCGGCCACGGCCTGCCCGTCACCGGTGCCTACCAGCCGCAGGAACCGGCGCTGCGGCACGAAGGACAGGGGCGGCTGTCCCGCCAGAGCGCGGCGGAGATTGCGCTCCAGCGGCGGTCCCTGACGCACGGCGAAGACGCCAGCTTTTTCCCGCGGGTAGGGGAGGACCGTGGCGATGTCGCCGGTGGCAAAGACGGCGGGATCGGTCGGGCTTCGCAGCCGGCTGTCCACCGCCAGGAAGCCGCGTTCGTCCAGTTCCAGTCCGGTGGTTTTCAGCCAACCGGGCGCCGCTGCGCCCGTGGCCCAGATTGCGGCATCGCATGACAGGCGCCTGCCATCGGTCAAGGCGACGGTATCGTCCGTGACTTCAGTTACAGCGACGTGCTCCGTTACCCGGATGCCCCGCCGGTCCAGTTCCTTCGCCAAGCGGCGGCGGGCGGTATCCGGAAAGCTCGGCAGCAGCTTGCCGCGGGTCAGCAGCGTGATGTCCGGCCCGCAGGCTCCAACCCCTCCGAACCGCGCCCACAGGGCCAACGCGATTTCCACCCCGGCGGCACCGCCGCCCACCACGGCAAGTCGCGACGGCTCCGGCCGTTTGGCGAAGCGCTGCTCCAGCGCGTCGAGCTTGGCAAGGAAGGTCTCAACCGGCTTTACCGGGATGGTGTAGCGGGCAGCGCCCGGCACAGTTCCGATATCCGGCGCGGCGCCGATGTCCAGGGACAGGATATCATAGGGCAACGGCGGACGGTCGCGGCAAAGCAGCAGGCGGGCGTTCCGGTCCAGGCCTACGGCCTCCCCTTGGATCAGCCGGACTCCGGCGAAGCGGGCAAGCGCTGCCAGATCGATATGCGCCTCGTTCCGTCGGTACTGCCGGGCGACCAGGCCCGGCAGCATGCCGGAATAGGGCGTCTCCAGGTCGCGGGTCACTAGAGTAACCTGGACGTTCGATGGCAGGCGCATGCCGAAGGCCTTCAGCACATGCACATGGGCATGCCCGCCGCCAACCAGCAGCAGCCGAACCGGGCTTTCCGCAGGTCTCACCACACGTTTCCTCCAGACGCCGGAAAGGGAACTGCCGGGGCGGTCCTGTCTGAAACCCCATCCTGCGGACAGGGTTCATCATGCCGTGTCATGAGTTCCCTGCGCTAGAGAAGGCGCGTCGATGCCAGGGCGGTGACGTCCGTCCCCGCAGCGCGACCTTGGCGTCCGGCTACTGTTGGATTGCCCTCCCTCGACCGAGGGAAGGGACCCAACCCAGGAGGACAACGATCATGGACAAGGATCGGAGCGAAGGTTCGGCCAAGAAGATGAAGGGCGACCTCAAGGAAGCGGCCGGCAACATCACAGGCGACTCCAAGATGCAGAGCGAAGGGCGGAAGGATCAGACGGAGGGCAAAATCCAGAACGCCATCGGCGGAATCAAGGACACCCTTCGCGGCGACAAGCACTGAACCGGCAGGGGCCGTCGCGCAGATTGCTCGGCGGCCCCATCCCGGTCCGGCCATCAGGACGGGCTGGTTTTCGACACCACGCTGACACGGCCGTCCCCTTCCAGATAAGCGGCCCTGACGTGTTTCGGGTCATCGACGCCTTGTTGCCTGAGCTGCGCCATCAACTCCTCCTCCGTCATGTATTCCTTCTCCAGGTTGCGGCGCAGCACCCGGCCGTCCTTGACCAGGCATAATGGCGATGGACGCGTGAACCGCTGCAAGGCCGGAAAGCGGTAGCCCAGCCAGTCGATGGTGATGTTCCAAAAAATAATGGTGCCGACCAGGATCACGCCCTCGGTGATGGATTTGTATTCCTTAGCCATGGCGTTCTGGGCCGCATCGGCGATCAGGACCACGACCAGCAGGTCGGCGATCCCGATCACGCCTGTCTGCCGTTTCAGGAAAAAGCGGAGGAACAGGAACAGGGACAGGTACATGGCCGTACCGCGGATAAGGATGTCCAGAATTCCGTTGGTCGGAACGAACATCGCTTTCCAGTCCACCTGGAACAGAATATCCACGGCGCGTCTCCCTGCCCTTTGCCCAAGCCGCTCCTGCAACCACGGCCGGGGCGCGGCATCACTGTCCGCCGGACCATGATTTTTATTGGTGCGGCAGCATCCCTGACGGGTTGACCGGACGGCCTGTGGGCTACAACGCCGTCCCATGCACGGAGCGCGGCGGCATAGAAAAAGCCACATTGCAGATTTTGAATTACTGTCAGGTAAAAGACAAAATATACCTCTTTATAAAGAGAATGCATATCTATTCTGGGTTATGGCGCTCATAATCAATCATCTGTTAATCGTCGCCTGTCAGGGTTGCACCTCTTTGTTGGAAGAGGGCGGGTGATGTTGCGCAATGGGATTTCGCTACTGCCGGCACGATCACGGGGACTCTCGCCGCGAGAAAAGTTGGCCCAGTATCTCCACGTCTATGTGGCGCCTACGGCAAGTTGCGGGCTTGGCCTGTTCACGGCACGGCCGCTCCGCACGGGCGACGTGGCCCTGGCCATCGATGATCCGGCCTATTTCGTCAATGCGGCTCCCCGCGCTCATCTGCTTGCCAATGGTTTCGGGCATGAGGACATCTTCCAAGTCGGCCCGGACCTGTTCATCCCGCCCTATGGCGCCCAGGACGATTTCACAAACCACAGCTGCGATCCGAACTGCGGATTGAGTGTCGGCGTCAGCGGCTTCCGGATGACCGCCCTGCGGCCCATCGCGGCCCATGAGGAGCTGACCTACGACTATTCCACCCATCAGGAACATCCGCTCGAGGATATGGAGTGCCGGTGCGGGGCGGCTTCCTGCCGCGGTGTGGTGCGCAGTTTTTCCACCCTCCCGGCGGAGCTTCAGGCCCGGTATCTGGAGCTTGGACATGTCGGAATGTTCGTCCGCAATGTGCCGGCTGCAATTCCCGCCTCTTTGATCCGCGTGGGCTAGATGCTCCGGGCGGTGGTCGATCTAGCGCGCCCGCTGCGCTCGTCCCTCCGCCGCCCGCGCAGTATCGTGGAACTGGCGGTGCTGGGAGCGCTCGCGTCGGCGGCGGTTGTGGTCGTGACGACCTCCGGGGCGGCGCTCTACCTGGAAAAGGCGGGAAGCGAGGGGCTGCCTGCCCTTTACATGGCCCTGGCCTGCGTCTCGGTTCCGGTCGCCTATCTTTTGTCCGAGGCGCTGGGGCGCTGGCGGCCGACGCGGGTGTGCCGGTGGCTCGGCCTGGTCGCGTCGGCAGCGCTTGCCCTGGCCGGGCTTCTGCCGGCGACGGCGGCTATGTCCTTCAACCTCCTTCTGACCAGCTATCTGCTGGAAATCCTCTATGACACCATGTTCTGGATCGTCGTCGGGGAATTCCTAGCAACCCGTGATCTGAAGCGGCATACGCCCTTCCTGGCCATGTCATTCGGGCTGGGCGGCGTTCTGGGCGGGGCAGGCGCCGCCTTGATTTCGCTGTGGATACCGTCCGGCGGACTGCTGCTGGCCGCGGCACTGTTTCTGGGACTGAGCGTGGTGCAGCTTTCCCGGATCGAGCGTGGTCTCCAGGTCCTGGGCGACGGGGAGGAGGAGGACGGTGCGGACGGAAGTCTGCTGTCGGCGTTGCGTACCCTCGCCGTAGCCGCGCAGGGATATCCGATCATTGCCCTGATCGGCCTGTCAGTCTTCGCCATGTCGGCGCTGTTCTGCCTGCAGGACTATCTCGCCATGCGGGTCTATGCCGACCACTTTCCGGACGCGGCTACGCTGACGCCCTTCCTGTCCCTGGTCTTTGCCGGGCAGCAGGCGCTGGAACTGGTGCTGCTCGCGACCGTCACGCCGCTGGTCCTGAACCATGCCAGGCCGCTGCTGCGCAACATACTCTTCCCGGCGTCTTCGCTCGCAGGGCTCCTGCTGCTGCTTGCAGGCGGTGCGCTTCCCGCGGCCCTGCTGCTCCACGCCAACGCCAACGCCGTCTCGAACGCCCTGTTCGAACCGGTAAAGAGCCTGAACTATGCGGCCGTGCCGGCGCGCATCGCGGGACAGCTCAGGATCTTCGTCGAAGGAGTCGCATATCCGCTGGGCATCGCCTTTGCCGGCGCGGCCCTGCTCTGGCTTCAGAGCCCGGAGGATGGGGCCGCCGGGCGTATCCTGCTTGCCGCCTTTGCGGTGCTGGGCGCCTTCGCGCTGACCTCCGCCGCTGTAGGCGCCTCATTCCTGCCAAGCCTGATCCGGTCGCTCCGCCAGCGCAGCCGCATACTGGACAGGCGATCCGGCCCGCCGCTGCCTGACCTTGAGGCTCTGCGCAACCATCCCGATCCGGAGGTGCGGGCGCTGGGCGAAACCCTGATCCAACGTTTCGGTTCCCCGGATGGTGCGGAGAGGGAGGATACGGAAACCGCGCCGCTGCCTGCATGGGTAGATGACGCGGTTTTTCTCAGCCGGGACGAGGATGCGGAAATCCGGATTGCGGCCGCTGGTCTTCTCGGCAGTGCTCCGCCCGGCTGCGCCGCCGGCGTGTCCGCCTTGGGAGTGCTGCTGGAGGATGAGGTTGCCGCCGTACGCCACGCCGCAGCACCTGCCCTGGCCAGGCACGGCAATGCCGGGGTCCGGGCCGTTCAGGGGCTGCTCCGGTCTACCCGACCGGAGGTCGAGTGTGCAGCGATCCGCGTCCTTGGACTGGCAGGCAGCCGGCTGGCACGACGCATCCTGCGCGCCCATCTGCGCCCGCTGTACCGGGTGGCGCGGGCTAACCAGGCTCAGATGCGGGCGGTCGATGCCTCGTCTGGCCTTCTGGCCTCCTCCCTTTACGGGACTCCGGAGACGGTAGGAATGCTCGCGGCGGAGCTGGCGGAAAGGAACCGGCAGATCATCTGGCGGGTGCTGACGGTGAAGGCCGCCCTGGGCGACCGGCGCGAGGTGAATCTGCTCTACAGCCTTGCACAATCCCGGAATCCCAGGGTGCGCTCCAATGCCGTGGAGGCCCTGGCAAGCCTGCCGACCGGACGCCTGATCCGACCGGTGATCGGCTTGTTGGATGGGGAAAGCGGCGTCGACCTGCCGCCCCTGCTGGTTCCGGACTGGTCGGCTGGCGGACTGATCCACTCCCTGTCCGGCGGCGTGATCGACATGGCGGCCCGGCTGGCCGGCAATCCGCCGCCCTATGATGCCGCCACCGCCGAACGGGCCGACCTCGTGCTGTTCCTGAAGTCGGTGAAGGATTTCGCCTCGCTCGCTTATGAGGATCTGGCCGCGCTCGTGCGGCAGGTTGTGCCCTGCGTACCCGCCGAAGGGGAGGTCCTGCTGCCCGCTGTCGGCCCCTCCGGCGACCTTATCGTGGTGCAGGGCGGGGAGGTGTGCCTGGAATGGAACGGGTATGAGGTCGCCAGAGCCGGAGCGGGTGAGGTAGTGGGGCGCTATTTCGCCGATAGCGGCGCCGGGACCGCTCCTCTGGTCCGCGCCCTGGCTGGCGCCCGTGTGCTGCTGATACCGCAGGCCGCCATGGCCGATCTCGCGGCGGAGCACCCGCACATCCTTGCCGCAGCCCTGAGTACGCTCGAAAGCCGCCTGATGCGGGCCTATGCCGCGCTGGCCCGCCAGTCCGCTGGAACCGCTCCGCCGTGGGGTCCCGGCGCGGCGGAGCCGGATATTCCCTGAGGAATGCTGCCCATGCACCTCGCCTACCGCATCCTGCTGACCCTGGCTGTCACGACCGGCGCTCTCTTCGTTGGCAATGCAGCTCTGTTGCACGGCATCGTCTCCCGGGAATTTCAGCAGCTCGAAACCCAGGCCGCCCTGCGCAACGCGCAACGTGCGTTGCATGCCGTGGCAGGGAATCTGGCCCAGCTACAAGCCTCCACGCTGGATTGGGCGCTGTGGGACAGCGCGCATGGCTTCATGCTGGGCATCGACCGTGAAGACTTCATCAAGGAGAACCTTGTCCTCCAGAGCTTCCAGGGGATCGGCGTCGAACTGATGTATTTCATCAGCCCCGCCGGCAGGGTGGTCTGGGGGGAACAGTACGACCTCTCCGCTGAAGAACGCCGCCCCGCCTCGACGGCCTTGGTCGGGGCATTGATCGATACAGCCTGCGGCCAGACGGACGAGTGCGGACCACTGCCGGCGCGAAGCGGATTCCTGAGCGTTGGCGACACCATGCTAATGGTCGCGGCGGCTCCAGTGCTGCGCGCCGACGGGTCGGGGCCGCCTGCCGGCACGCTGATTATGGGACGGGAGCTCACAGAGAGTCTGGTGGAGCAGTTGGGCAACCAGGTGCAGGTGGCCTTCACCCTGGAGCCACTGGGCGAGGCGCCGGCTGCGGTTCCCGCGCCGGCGGGAGAGGGCGCCTCCCGCTTCCATGTTCAGGCTGTGGACGACGGATATCTGCGGGTCCGCACCACGCTCCCCGACTTCCAGGGCGAGCCGCTGCTGGAGCTGGAGGCGCTGCTTGAGCGGAGCATCAGCCGGTCCGGCAGGGCCATGGCGAATTACGGGCTGGCACTGTCCGCGATCATGCTTCTGGCGACCGGAGGGCTAACCCTGTGGATGCTGCGGCGTCAGGTTCTCCGCCCCGTCGCCGCCCTGCTCGGGCGGGTGCAGATGGCGCGTGGCGCGACACCCGAAGCCCTGGCCGGTGGGGGCGATGAGCTTGAGGTGCTGGCCGCCGAGTTCGAATCCACCTTCCGCCAGCTGGAGGATACCCGTCACCGGCTGACGGAACAGAGTTTCTATACCGGTATGGCAGAACTCGCTGGGGGCATGACGCACAATCTGCGCAACACGCTGACGCCGATCTCGGTCCGGCTGTGGCGGTTGCAGGCCCTGACGGAAGACGGGCTGCTGACCCGCCTGCAGGCCGCGGCGGAAATGCTGCCGGATGTGGAAAGCGACCAGCGTGCGGCCATGGCGACGAAGTACCTTCGGGTCGGCTTGGCCGAAGCCGCTGGACGGGCAGGAGCGCTGGCGGCGGATGTCCAAGTCATGACCGGGCAGATCGAACAGGTGGAGCGTATCCTGGCCGATCATCAGGCCTTTACGCGGTCGGGCCGGAAGCTGGAGGCCGTGGAGGTTGCTAGCGTAATCTCCAGCGCCGCACGCCTGCTCGCAAGCGGCGGCACCGCGAGGCTTATCCGCAAGGGACTTCACGACCTGCCACGGGTGTATGGACATTCCATCATCCTGGCCCAGGTGTTCGGCAATGTGCTGATCAATGCGGAAGAGGCCATCCTGGCGGCCGGACGCGGGCCGGGGATCATCACGGTGTGTGGACGGTTGATGGAAACGGACGATCGCAGTTTCGTCGAGATCGAGGTCACCGACACCGGACAGGGAATAGCCATGGAGAACATCGACCGCGTCTTCGAGCGCGGTTTCAGCACCAAGCGCGTCGGGACGGGCGGCATCGGTCTTCACTGGTGCGCCAATACCCTCGCAAGCATGGGCGGCGCCATCTCCGTGAGCAGCCCCGGACCGGGACAGGGGGCGACCGTCACCGTGCGATTGCGGCCATGTAGCGGGTCGACCGGAGTGGGGATAGCATGAATGCGCCCTTCCGCGTGCTGGCGGCCGATGATGAGCGGCTGATCCTGGAGGGCTACCGCATATTGATCGAGCAGGCCGTGGCGGCCCCGCCGGGTGACCTGTCACGGCTGGAGGCGGCCCTGTTCGGGCTTGGGGAGGCGCATCCCTCGCCATTCCTGCCGACGGAAGTGGTGTGTGTTCCCCAGGCCGAGGCGGCGGTGGAGCAGGTGCGCCGGGGACTTGCGGAGGGGCGCCCCTTCGCGCTGGCTTTTCTCGACTACCATATGCCGCCGGGCAGCACCGGGATCGAGGCGGCCAAGGCGATCCGTGCGCTGGATGACCGGATCCAGATCATCATCGCCAGCGGCTATACCGGCGCCGATCCCGCCGAGATGCTTCGCGAGGTGCCCCCCGCCGACCGGATAAGCTTCCTGCCGAAGCCGTTCCGGTCGCGGGAGCTGGCCCGCCTGATCGAGGCTTCCCACGCCGACTGGAAAGCGTGCAGGGACAGCTCCGAGAGCGGGCCGCCGGCGGGCTGACTCTGAAAACCAGGCGCGGTGTCACACCAGGACCGACTGCCCGATCGCGGCCCCGAATTGCGCCCCGATTTCCACGAGCTTGGCGGGATGCGTCCATAGCGCCCGCAGACGCTGAAGCAGGATCGGCAGGGCAGCAAACCCATGCCGCGCGGCCACTCTGTAGCACCGCAGCGGGAACGCGCGTGTCCGGTAGCGCAAGTCCAGTTCGGAATCCTCTGCCGCACAGCTGTCGCACCATTGAATGCCCGCTCCCAGCAGCGAGCCGTCCTCATGCATCTGGCGGACGGCCTCCATCACCAGCAGCACGCCGGGCGACTGCCTGGCGGCGGGGTGGTTCTGGTCATAAGCAATCTTGAAAGCAAAGCTGCCGGGGGCTGCCAGGAAAGTGACCAGCATCGCGACAGGCCGTCCGCCGACCCGCAACTCCGTCACTGATACCCGTCCCTTTTCTCCCCCGCCGGTCAGAAGCTTGCGGAACGTCTCACTCTGCCCCGGAACGCTCGCCATGGCGGTTCCGGCCTTTCCCTTCCAGCCGCTGGCCTCCAGACGCAGGAACAGATCCGCTACGGCTGCCATGTCGTCGGCCTGCCCCCGCTCTATGATCTCGACGGGTCCGAGTTTGGCAAGGTTCCGATGTTTCCGGCGCAAGGCCGCTCGCCCTTCCTTCGAAACATTGGTGGAAAGATAGGTCTCGAAGTCCGACGAACATTCATAGATATGGGACTCTTGCCGCTTCTCCACCCAATCCAGGCCCGATGCGGCGCCCAGATGGCGCACGACCGCGTCGTGCAGCCTGTTCCCCGTCGGCAGCAGTTCCATGTCGAGCACGTTGTACCAGCCCGGTCCCTTATGGAACCAGGCGAGGAAGGCGCCAATGCACGCATCCTCGTAACCTGCCCGGACCAGCGGCATGCAGCGGAAGGTCAGTTCCGAGTGCCACATTTGCAGCCGGCCGACAGGTAGGAAGGGATGCAAGAGACTGTTCTGAAGCGGAAAGAACCCGATGAGGCGCTGAGAGCGCGGGTCGTCCCTGGCTTGCCCGAAGACCAGGACAAAGCGGCAGGGTCCTGGACCATTGAGATGCCGAAGCATCGGCATCAGGACCCAGGGCGCGTAAAACACATTCGGCCAGGATGCATGCTCGGCCAGATCTTCCCACTGGGGAATGAAAGGCTCCAGCGCAGCAATATTTCCAACGACCTTCACCGAGGTTTGCATGTGAGGATCGGGAAACGGCTGGTCGGATCGCGACCGCTCCAATGTAATCATGATGATATCTGTCAATGGCCCGCTGAGGCGGCCGGAAGCCGAATGTGGCCGTTCCCCAGCCGTGGCGCTGGGCTGGGCACGTATGTGCAGGTGCCTTTACCTTGACGAGCAGAGCGTGTCGGGTCAAGCTTGCATAAGTGGTGCGCCTGCGGTGCCACGATGGGGCCACTCTCCCCAGGACGAAAGGGTTCCGTTCCGCCTGATGACGCCATCGACACGACCTTTTCGCGTGGCTACGGCGAAGCCCGGCATGGGATTCCACCGTGGCCGGGTTTTCCGTTCAGGGCTGCTGCCAGCTTTGGATGCCATGTCCTGAGACGGGAAATCGCCGCGAACACCGGACCGGGGCTGGATGTTCCACGCCGGTCTGCCGCTTCCGACAGGACAGGGCGTAAGTACCTGGATTCTCAGGGCGCTTTCAAAATATAGATTCGTAATACCACGCCAAAGTCACAGTATGTGAGGTTAAATAGCCCGGTAATAACCTGATCAAATATATCCACTTGATAGACTCTTACTGTGGCCGAGTAGTGACAAAGGGTGTTTTTAAGATTCTGTTTACTGTTGGGAAGCAGCCTCTGCAGCGTTCTGGCAACGCGAATAGAGGCAATGCACATGGCGACTACATATACGCGGCCCTTCGGTCCCGATGCTCCGTGGAACATTCCTGTCGCGGGACTTCAGCGGGCTCCCAACTCGTCGGCTCTTGCCGACGCCCTTTGGAACGATGCACCCTCGGCGCGGGCAGGGAACTTCAATCTCTCCTTCGACGGGTATACCTATCCTGTCTACGAAGCCACCGACGCTACGGGCTGGTATACGGTCAAGACCCAGTGGTCGACCAACATCAACGGCACGAAGATTCCATGGAATCCCGCCTGGAAGCCGGCCAACGGGTCCGATGCCCAGGTGATCGTGCTGGACCCGGCCACCGGGCGCGAGTGGGATCTGTGGCAGGTTTCGTTCGACGGCAATACCGTTTCCGCGACCAATGGCTCGCTGGTGCCGGGCGACTACCGCACCTATGAGGGCGGCAATGTTCCCTCGCGCGGCGTCGGCATCCAGTATCTGGCCATGCTGGTGCGCCCGGAGGAGATCGCTCAGGGCAAGATCGAGCACGCGCTGTCCCTGCCGATCCGCAACACGGACGGAACCAGCTATGTGGCACCGGCCACGAAGCTGGAGCATCCGGGACGCGGCGCCGGCATTCCCGAGGGCACCCGCTTCGCCCTGAACGTGTCTGATGCCGAGATCAATGCCTGGCTGAAGTCCCTACCGTCCGACCTGTCCGAGCAGACGCTCCGCTCGGCCAAGATCATCGCCGAGGCGCTGCGCGACTATGGCTGGTTCATTACCGACACGTCCGGTGGCGCCCACTTCCAGTTCGAGGACCGCGCCACCGCAGGTAAGGAATGGGATGCCCTCGGTCTCGGCTCCAACACGCCGGGCCGTAGCGTGACCGACCTGCTGGACGGGCTGCTCACCGAAAACCGGATCTATTCGGTCGTTCCCAGCGACAAGTATCCGCCGGACGTCTTCGGCGGCGGTTCGTCGCCTAGCGAGCCCGTGCCGGAGCCGACTCCGGTGCCGCCGGCTCCGGAGCCGAAGCCCGAACCCAAGCCCGAGCCGAAGCCGGAACCGACCCCCGATCCGAAGCCCGATCCGGCACCGGACACCGGTGACTCCGGCAGCGACAATGGCTCCGGTTCCTCCAGCGGGTCGGCCTATGGTTACAGCCTCAGCAACCGCGACGCCGTTCCGGGCACGTCCAGCCTCTCCGGCAAGACGATCGAAAAGTCCGGCTCCTACACCCTGAAGACCGGGGAAATGAACCTGGCGCTCAAGGGCAGCGCCGCGACCGGCATCGGCAACGGGTCGGACAACACCATCACCGGCAACTCCGCCAACAACAACCTGTCCGGCGAGACGGGGAACGACAAGCTCTATGGCGGGGCGGGCAACGACACGCTGTATGGCGGCGTCGGGAACGATGTCCTGTTCGGCGGGGCGGGCAAGGACGTGCTGAATGGCGGCTCCGGCCGTGACATGCTGATGGGCGGCTCCGGAGCGGACACCTTCCAGTTCGGGCATGTCAATTTCAGCAAGCCCGGCTCCACCAACCGTGACGTCATCCTGGATTTCCGTCACGGCGAAGGGGACAAGATCGATCTCTCCGGCATCGACGCCAGCACCAAGAGCTCCGGCAACAATGCCTTCACCTTCATCGGCACGGACTCTTTCTCCGGCAAGGCGGGGGAGCTGCGGACCGTGATGCGGGACGGGAAGCTGATGGTCGAGGGCGACGTGGACGGCAGCGGGAAGGCCAACCTCCAGATCGAGCTGGTCGGCGTCTCCTCGCTCGACGCCTCCGACTTCGTGCTCTGACCCAAGGGATCGCTGCCGGGCATCGTTCGGCAGCGATTTCGTTTGCGGCGGACCGGACGGCTAAATCCGGTCCACCTTCTGCCAGAGCACCGTCCGCTGCCCTGTCAGATGCTGTACCAGCCCCTCGGCCACGCCCAGATTGCCGCGCACCACATAGTAGGCAAGCATCGGCAGGCGCCATTTCCGCTTGCGCCGCTCTCCCACCAGACCGAGCGCAGCCAAGGCATAGAAGCCGATCTGCCCCAGAAGGGTGAGCTGGAACGCCAGCGGCACCGGGCCAGCGGCGAACAGGGCGATGTTGCCGATCAAGGCTACCGCCATGAGGAACGGCAGGAACAGCCGCAGAAATTTGTGCGAGAACAGGAAGAAGGCCGCTAGCGGGCTTGCCCAGGGCCAGTTGCCTGGCTGCAGGAGAAGCTGATGGCGTCCTGCGGCCATGCGCTGGCGCCGCTTGGCATCGTCGCCCATGGTGCGCGACGACCGGCGGATGCTTCTGGCCTGCGGCTCGTAGATAACCCGGCAGCCTGAGCGCAGTACGTGCAGGCATAGAAAAACATCGTCATTGATCATGTCGGCGGGAATGCCCGGATACAGATTCCGGCGGATCGCCAGCAGCGCGCCGATTACGGAAACGGTGGACCCCAGCGCCGACTCCCAGCGGCGGATCGCCGCCTCATATCGCCAGTACAGACCCTCTGAGCGTGCCACCGTCGATGAGGTCGGGCCGTGCCGCTCGATCCATGTGGTGATGTCGCCGCTGGCCAGCCCCACCTCTGGGTCATGGAAATTCCGGACCAGATGCCCAATGGCATCGGGCTCACAGATGGTGTTCGCGTCGGAGATGACGATGACGTCGCCGCTCGCATGCTGCACGGCCAAGTTCAGGGCGTTGGCCTTGCCCTGGCGTTGTGGCACGGCCAGCACTTCGACCCCCCATGCCGAATAGCGCCGGGCAATGGCCTCCGTTTCATCCGTGCAGCCGTCGCAGACCACCAGGATCTGCAGGTCCGGATAGCGCAACCGCTGCAGGTTCTCGATCTTCTCGGCGATGATCGCCGCCTCATTGTGCGCAGCCGTGATCACCGTGACCCGGAGCCGGTCGGAGGCGGTGCGGACCGGCCGCCGGAACCAGCGCGCCAGGCACCAGAGCAGGGCGGGATAAAGGATGTAGTGGAAGGCCTGAAGCCCAAGGGCGACGACCACGATGGAGGCGATAAGGATGAACATCACCCGCAGCCCCTGCTGTTGCGCTAAGCTCGGCATGCGCCTGCTTCGCCGCCGGCGGCAATCCCCGCGGCTGCGCTGCCTCCCCTTTTCTTTATGACCGCTCTAAGCCGCAGGATCAGCCGATACAGCGGGTTTACTACCACTGGACCCTGGCGGTCCGGGAGATTTGATCCAATAAGTGAAAGGCGACGTTCTGTGGATCACTCTCGGAGAGGAGCAGTGACGGCAATAGGAACAAGGGCCAAGTTCATCGCCGGCGGCAGCCTTGCCGGCGGAACCCTGGCCGGGTTAGCCATCGCGTTCGCAAGTCCCCAGCATCTCTCGTGGATGAAGTCGGCGGAGCGGTTGGCGCCTGAGAACGTGGCTGCCTATGAACGCCCCTATGGGGCCGGAGCACCCTGGAACGTTCCGGTTGCCCGGCTGGAGCGTCATCCGGAGTCCAAAGCTCTCGCTGAGATGCTGTGGAACGGCGCCCCGGCGGCGCGGCCCGGCAACTTCAATCTCTCCTTCGAAGAATACACCTACCCGGTCTATGAGGCGGCTGAGGCCACCGGATGGTATCCGGTTAAGACCGACTGGAATTCCAACATCGACGGAACGAAAATTCCCTGGAACGACGAATGGAAGGCGGCCAGCGGCACTGACAGCCAGGCTATCGTCCTCGATCCGGAGTCCGGGCGCGAATGGAACCTCTGGCAGGTTTCCTTCGATGGGGAAACCGTACAGGCCCGGAACGGGTCGCTTATCGAGGGGGACTACCGCACCTATGAGGGCGGAAACCAACCCTCCCGCGGGTCCGGCATCCAGTATCTCGCTATGCTTGTCCGGCCCGAGGAGATCGCGCAGGGAAGGATCAGGCATGCCTTGTCCATGCCGATCCGGAACACCGACGGCAGCCGTTTCGTCCCGCCGGCCACCAAGCTGGAACACCCCGGTCGTCCGCCCGGCATTCCGACCGGCACCCGTTTCGCGCTGGATGTGACGGATGCCGAAATTGACGAGTGGCTCGCGTCGCTGCCGCCCGAACTGCCGGAACAGACACGGAACTCCGCCCGGATCATTGCGGAGGCCCTGCGCGATTACGGCTGGTTCATCACGGACTCCTCCGGCGGAGCCCATTTCCAGTTCGAGGACCGTGCCAGTGCCGGCTCGCAATGGGATGCGCTCGGGCTCGGCCTGATCGATGTGGAGTGGAAATCCTATCCGACGGACCTGTTGGACGGGCTGCTTTCGGCCGACCGCATCTATGCGGTTCTGCCTGGGAAATCCGGGGCGCGCTGAACCCGGGTCGGTGGCGGGAAGGGAGCCCTCCTGAATCCAGGGCGTCCGGGGCACTGTTCGGGGAGGGGCGGCCTGATGGACTGGCATCGCGTGCAGGTCGGCGGGGAACCCGGTTCCGCGTGCCTGGACGGAATCTCCTACGATCCCATCGAAGATCTGGCTGCGCTCGGCCGGGAATGGCGGGATCTGGAGGAGCGCGCCGACGGGCACTTCTTCCTGTCATGGCTCTGGATCGGAACATGGCTGGAGTGCCTGCCGGGTCAGGCCCGGCCTCGTCTGTTGCGCGCCAGCGCGCAGGGGCGGACAGTTGCCTTGGCCGTGGTAGTTCCCACCTTGCGGCGGCGCTGGGCGTTTCCCGGCCGGGTCTGGCTGCACGAGACCGGCGATCCCGATTATGACCGCCTCACCATCGAGTACAACGGCCTTCTGCTGGACCGAACCTACGGGGCATCTCTGCTACAGGCCTGCGTGGACCGCCTGCTCAGGGAACTCGGGCCGCTCGGCGAGGTCAGAATCCGCATGGCGGAACCGGGGGTGGTCGAGGCGCTCCGCCCGCTCCAGGCGCAGTCCGGGCGGTTGGTGCAGGTATCCGCTTCCAGTTGCTGTTACGGTGTCGATCTGTCCGGCTTGCGGCAGCGCGGTCAGGACTATCCAGGAAGCCTTGGCAGCAGCACCCGCGCCGCGCTTCGCCGCTCCCTGCGGCTCTACGAGGGTCGGGGGGCGCTGACGGTTGAGCATGCCGGGTCGGCCGAAGAGGGGCTGGCCTATCTGGCGGAGTTGCAGTCGCTCCATGACCGGCGCTGGACGGCACGTGGAGAGCCCGGCGCCTTTGCGGGGGAAAGGATCGGCGACTTCCATCGCCGTCTGGTCGCCAGCGGGGTTCCGGCCAGGCAGGTGCGCTTGACCCGCTTCAGGGCCGGATCGCATGTGATCGGATATCTCTACGCTTTCATCTGGCGGGGGGTGATCAGCTATTACCAGGGCGGCTTCGACTATGAACAGGATGGACGGCTGAAGCCTGGACACACGGCCCATGCCCTGGCCATCCAGGATGCTCTTGGCACGGACGCGCGCCTGTACGACTTCCTGGCCGGCGACGCTGGCTACAAACAGCTGCTCGGAACCCCGATCACCTTCCTCAGCGATGTCACCCTGTACAGCGGGCCGCACTTCGCCAAGGCGGTGAATCTCGTGCGGGCGGCGCGGCGCAGGCTGAAGCCGCGGGCGGACCAAGGCATGGAGACAGCCGCGCCCGCCCAGCGCGTCTGACCAGAACAGGAGATGGGAGATGGCGGCCGGAACCGGCGCTCAGGCCAGCGCGGAAGCCCCTGTCCTTATCGTCGCGCTGGCCAAGCGCTATGGCGGTATAGACACGCGTGTGACCGCGATGGCCCGTGCCTTCACGCAGGCTGGACGACGGTGCTGCGTGGCCGCGACAGCGGGCGCGCCCCTGTGTGCGGCGCTCACCAAGGCTGGCCTGCCGGTCGCAGCTTCGCCCTATGCCCCGCGGGACATGCGGAACATCCGCTGGCTTGCCGATCTGGCCCGCAGCATGGGAGCGGGCGTCATGGACGCGCACAATCCTCAATCCTATTTCATGGGAATGACCGCCGCCGCTCTCGCCCGCATTCCCGGCCGCCTCTGCACCATTCACCTGAATTTCCGGACCTTCGCGTCGGGCCGGCTGAAAGCTGCCGGGCTGGATGCGTTGGTGCGCTTTTCCAGCCGCCTCGGGGCCGATTTTCTGACCGTCTCCAATGACGGGGCCGACTATCTGGAGCAGATTGGAATTCCCCGCTCCCGGATCACCGTCACGACAAACGCCCTCGAGGTTCCGGTGGGGCAGGGGACCGACCTGCGCCAGGCATTCGGATTCGCCGCAGACGACTTCTTGGTCGTGGTTCCGGCACGGCTGGAACCGCAGAAGGGGCATCGATATCTGCTGGACGCTCTACGGATGGCGAGGGCCAGCGGGCGTCCGATCAGGTGCCTGTTGGCCGGCGATGGCGCCGAACGTCCCTCTCTGGAACGGATGGTCCGGGAGGCCGGTCTAGAGGAGCAGGTAATGTTCCTGGGCTTCCGGGAGGATGCGGTGGAGTTGATCCGGGGGGCCGACCTGATGTGTCTCCCCTCCGTGCTCGAGGGACTGCCTTATGCAGCCCTGGAAGCGGCATCGGTGGGGACCCCGCTACTGCTGACCAGTGTCGGCGGAATTCCCGATCATTTCCAGCATGGGGTGACTGCACGGCTGGTCGATGCACGCGATCCGGAAGGCCTTGCCCGCGAACTGCACTGGTGCGCCGTTCATCGGCAGGAGCTTGATCAGCAGGCGCAGGCCGCGCGCTGCATGGTCGCCAGGGACTTCGGGGTCGATAAGATGATGCGGGAAATCCGCTCCGGATATGCGCAGGCCATGGCGCGCAGCGCCCTGAGGGCCTGATCGGCGTAACCGTCCAGTTCCACGAGGCCGCCTCCAAGTCCGCACGACTTGCCCACTGAGCAGATTGCGGGAGCTCCAACTGTTTCTCGCCGAGACATTGTTTCGGCACTGCGCAATCGATACTGAATATGCAGCAGCGGCTGGCAAGTCAAAAGCAAAAGAGGATAGATAACTACCGAAGATAACCCGCGGGGACAACCGCGAAATCCTCCTTCCGTGCCGCAGTCGCAGAAGGAACCTAATCCGGTTGGGCGATCTAAGCAGAAATAAAAAGCCAGAATGGGATTTTGCGGCTTGGGCAGCCTTTGATATGCGTTCAGATGTGGCGCTCCTCTACACATTGTATGCAGGAACTATCTCAAATAAAGATAATACCCGAAATTATTTGGATGTGACATTGCGCGGCTCATCCGAAATGCGCGACCTCCGCCCTGATCAGGAATGTCATCCTCCTTCCGTCTAGGTGTCCGCCGGTGAAGAAAACCGTATAAATATGCATCGTCTCTAGGCAGTACCCGTAAAATAAAAATGAAACATGATCTTCGGATGCGGCCGCGCGTCCGAAGACGAGAAGATTCTCGCCTGATCGACCGGAGAGCCGACAGTCGCCCATGGTCGGGATGCTCCATCCTGGGAGGCCAATGAAATGAGCGAAATACAGGATGCCGCCGTTCTGGCGGACTCGAAGGATAGCCGTGAGTCCGGTCATTCGAATTACCGTCTGATGAAACGACCCACAGAGCTTCTCATTATTTTCCTCATACTTCCGGGCTGGCTGATCGCAATGGCGGTCATAGCTTTGCTGATCAAATTGGACTCGCCCCGCGAACCCGTATTCTTTTTACAGGAGAGAACAGGGCGGCATGGCAAGCGGTTCAGAATGTTAAAGTTCCGCACTATGGTCCAGGATGCCGGCCGCAAGTATGAACAGTACGCGCATTTGAATGTGCGCAAATGGCCTGAGGTGAAGATACCCAATGATCCGAGGGTCACGCGCATTGGGAAAATACTTCGCCCTCTACATCTAGATGAGCTTCCGCAGATCTGGAACGTAATCCGGGGTGAGATGTCGCTGGTCGGCCCCAGGCCGTCGTCCTGGCAGCCCGACCAGCTCAACGACCTCCAGAAGATCCGTCTTTCGGTGCCTCCAGGGATTACTGGTCCATGGCAGTTGGCGCAGACCGAAACGACCTACTTCGAGGAGCGAGCGCAAATGGATGTGGAGTATATACGCAATATGTCTTTGTTCGGCGATGTTATGCTGGTAGGAAGAACCTTCTGGTGCCTTTTGAGTGGCCGGTTCAATTGCTGAACCGGAGTACGCATACCCATAAATATATGCTGATTGACTACCCGCTTGCAGAGTCATTCTGCAAGCGGGGCGGCGGTTCAGGATTGGTGAGGTTTCATGGCAGGTGCGGGACGTCTGGCCGAGACGGCTCTTTTCAGCGGCATCGGAGTATTCTGCATCGTGGCACTGGGGACGGATCTTCCGCCTGCGCTGGTGCTGGGTCTTCCGTTTGTCTGCGCGGCGACGCTGCTTCTCTTGCAGCGGATCGAATGGTGCCTGGCCGTTCTCGCCTTTGTGATCTACACGAACCTCGCGGATGTCCTGCTTGCCCGCTACGGCATTCCGTCCGTGACCAAGCTGTTGTTCGGGGTCGTGATCGCAGCCGTGATCCTGCGCTGGTCCTTGGGACATCAGAAGCTGCATTTGCCGGTACTGGCGATCCTTCTTGTCCTGATCTATGGCGTCCTGCGCATCGTCTCCTCCCTGTACGCCATGGACAGCGGGGCCGCGCTCGAGGACGGCATGGCCTATTTCAAGGAGGCGATGATCGGCCTTCTCTTCGCCACGCTGGTCGTCGATGCCGCCGCATTCCGGGGAGTGCTGTGGGCGGCCCTCGCCGGCGGCGGGCTGGTGGCGGCGCTCAGCACCTATCAGGTGGTCACCGGTAACTACGATATGGAATTCGGCGGTCTCGCCAAGGCGGGCCTGCATCAGATCGTCGGGGAACTGGACAGCTACCGCATCACCGGCCCGCTGACCGATCCGAACTTCTATGCGCAGACACTAGTGGCGTTGGTGCCGGTCGCCGTCAACCGCATCGCCGGCGAGCGGACGCCGATGCTCAAGTTCCTGGCTGCCCTCGTGGCCGGCGTCCTGGTGACGGCGATCGTCTTCAGCTATTCGCGCGGGGCTTTGCTGGCGCTTCTCTGCGTAGCGGCGGCAATGGCGCTGGTCTGGCGTCCGAAGCCGCGCCACATCCTGGCCGCGGCTGCAGTGGGTTGCATGATGCTGCCCTTCGTGCCGGCCAGCTATTACGACCGCATCGCCGCCGTGGAAACGACGCTGGACAGCGACAGCCGTGGCAGTGACGGCTCCATCCAGGGGCGCATGGCCCAGTTCCAGGTCGGTCTGGCGATGGTCGGCAACCATCCCATTACTGGCGTAGGGGCCGGCAACTACCCGGTCAACTTCGAGCAATACACAAATCTTCTTCAGGTCGAGAACCGCCGCGAGGAGCGGGAGGCGCACAGCCTTTACCTAGAAGTGCTGGCAGAGTTGGGCGTCGTGGGGTTCGTCGTCTTCTGCGCCCTCCTGCTCAGCCTCGCAGTATCGATCTACACCGGTGTCCGCACGCTCGACGGGGCCGGATGCAGAGATACCGCCAATCTGGGCCGGGCTCTCGGATTTGGATTGATGGGCTATGGCATTGCCGCGGTTTGGCTGCACAGCGCATGGCCGGAATATTTCTGGCTGCTCGCGGGGCTTGCGTGGGCGCTCCCCATCGTTGCGCGGACGGAAGCCGGCATGGCGCGGACTGGGCAGACAGGCGTTCAGCAGGAAGGATGAGGCAATGACGGACATGTTTCCAGTTGCACGGGACGGCAGCCGTGCCATGGCGATGCCTGCCGGACAATCCTTGATGCAGATCACGGACTCCGCCTCGCTGGTACGCGATCTCGCCCGTGTGCTGCGGAAGCGGGCTTTCACGATTATCACGCTCGTGATCGTGACCATGGGCCTGACAGGGATCGTGTCGCTCTCCATAACCCCGACCTATGAGGCGAATGGCAGCCTCTTCGCCGGGTTCGGGCGCGAATATGTGTACCGCGCGGAATTCGGCCAGCAATCCTGGGCGCCCTTCCGGTCCGCCGAGCTGCTGAATTCCGAACTGGAAATCCTCAATGGCCGGTCGTTGAAGGAAGAGGTCGTGGCCAAGATGGGGGCGCACACCATCTACCCTGACCTTGCCCCCGAAGAGCCGGGAACCGCGACCGGGTTCTCCGCAGTCGTGGGCGGAGTTGTGAAGTCCCTGAAAGGGCTGCTGAGGGAGGAGAAGGACCCGTCCATATCTGGGATCAGCCGGGCGCAGGTGGTGCGGGATACGGCCGTGCGCGAGATGATGAAGGATCTGCGGATCAGGAGCCCGAAGGACTCCAACGTCATTCATATCGCTTTCCGGCACCCGGACCCCGTCATCGCGGCGGCCGTCATCGCCAATCTGATCGACGCCTATTTCAACCAGCGGCTCAGCCTTTTCAAGGATAGCCGGGGGGAGGTGATCAAGGCGGAGGCTGCGCGCCATCAGCAGGCCCTGGATCAGGCGCGGGACGAGTTGGAGCGCTACAAGGCCGCGAACGGGATCAGCGATCTCGACGCGCAGGTCCAGAACGGAGTCCGCCGGGAGAGTGAAATATCAACCGCCATCCAGATGCTGAAGACCGAAATCGACGTTCTGCAGGAACGCGCCGCGTCCTTGAGAAACCCCGGCAAGTCGCTCGATGGCGGGCTTGCGAATTCTCCGCTCGTCGATCCAGAAGCGCTCCGCGCCGCTTCGGTGCAGATGCTGCAATTGCAGCTCCAGGAGCAGGAGTTGCTCGCGTCCGTCGGCCCGCGCAATCCCCAACTGGTTCGGGTGCAGCAATCCATGGCGGCGGTGCGGGACTTCCTGGAAACTCAACGGCAGGCCGAACTCGCCCGGGTTGGTGCGGAACTGCGCGCCAAGAAAACCCATATCGGCGCGCTGCAGCAGTCGCAGAAGGAAATCCAGGAGCAGTTGCTGGTGCTGAACGCGCATGCCGGCGTCCTCGCCAGGCTGCGCTTGACCGTCGACCAGAGCGCCAGGAACCTGGAGACCTTCGCGCAGAAGACCAGCGAAGTCAGCCTGGAAGGCGCATTGAATGAGCGCCGGCTGATGAGCGTGCGCATTCTGGAGCAGCCGAGCACGCCGCTGAAGCGCGTGGATATGTCGACCGGGATGCGCGTCGGCATCGCGGGCTTCGCCGCTATGCTCTTCTCCATCGTCCTGGCCGCCTTCCTGGACCGGCGTTCCGGTGGCGGGCAAAGCATGGGGGTGGCCTATGCGGCCCGCCCCCATGCCGCGGAACCGCTGGAGGCGCGCACGCAGGCGGGGGACCGTCTCGACGCTCCAGGCCGGATAACGGACATTGAGGAGCCGTCGAAGACCCGGTTGTCCAGAAAGTAGGTCCGGCCGGTCCGGATCGCTGCTGCCGGTCGGCATGCCCAAGGGGGAAGGCGGATGAAGGTTCTGATGATGATCCACGGTCTGCCCACGGGCGGTGCGGAGCGCAACATGCTGAGCCTGTTGCCGCGCCTGTCCGCCCTGGACGTCGACCTCCGCCTGTGCACGCTCAACGGGCGGCGGGATGGGCCGCTGGCGGATGCGCTGGGCTTGATGGGCATTCCCCGCCACGATCTCGGGGCCCGTAGCCTGACCGATGTTCAGGCGCTGGGCCGGTTGGGCCGGTTTCTGCGGGATGAGCGGTTCGATCTGGTCCACGCCCAGGACCCCTACAGCGCCATGATGGCGGGTGCCGTCGGCGCCGTCCGGCAGGTGCGCATCGTCATGACGCGCCACGTCCTGGACGAACCGGCCGGAACCGTTGCGGCCGCCGCCCGCCGGCAGCTTCTCCATGCCAGCGTCCGGCACCTGTTCAGCCGGGTCATCGCGGTGTCCGAATGCGTGCGCCAGCGTTTTGCCGAGATCGCCAGGGTCTCTCTCGACCGGATCGACACCGTATTCAACGGGATCGATGTGGCGGGTTTCGCATCCGGTGCGGTCCGGGCCGAGATGCGCAGGAAGCTGGGCCTTGCCGCCACCGACAAGGTGCTGGTGATGGTGGCCGTGATGCGCGGCGGCAAGGGACATGAAGTGCTGTTCGACGCCGCGGCCCGCCTCTCGCCCCAGGTCCCGGACCTCAAGGTCCTGCTGGTCGGCGACGGTCCGGATGCGCCGGCGTTGCGCGCCTTGGCAGCACCGCTCGGCGACCGTATCCGGTTCCTGGGAACCAGGAGCGACGTGCCGGACATCCTGGCCGCCAGCGACATTCTGGTGCTGCCCTCCTGGAGCGAGGCGCTGCCCAACGTGCTGCTGGAAGCGGGGGCGGCGGGACTGCCCTCCATTGCCACCCGGGTCGGGGGCATCGGGGAAATCCTGGAACATGGTCGTACCGGCTTCCTTATCGAGCCGGGCGACGCGGCGGCACTGGCAAGCTACGCCGGCAGGCTCGTGACGGAACAGGACCTTGCCAGAGCGATGGGGGAGGCCGCCCGCCAACGGATCGAAGCCGTCTTCTCCCTTGACCAGCAGGCACGCCACACGCGCGCCGTCTATGAACGCACTCTGGAGGGCCGCCGATGAGCGCGGAAGAGAGCGGATTGCTCACCCGTGCGGCCCCGCTCATGGAGCCGATGCCCGCCGGGCACCGGGAAACAAGGGCCGGCAGGCTGTACCGGCAACTCTGGCGCCTGGGCCTGTTCGACAGGCTGATCCGGGCACAGCCCGACCGTCTCACGGTGCTTCTCTACCATCGGATCGCTGATCCGGAGGCGGTAGCCCGCAACGGTTTTGCGGAGAATGTCAGCGCCACGCCGGAGCGGTTCGATGAGCAGGTCCGGTATCTGAAGACGCATTTCAACCTGATCACCGCTTCGCATCTTGCCGATGCCATGGCCGGCAGGGCGGAACTGCCGCCGCGTGCAGCGCTGATCACCTTCGACGACGGGTATCGCGACAATCACGACATCGCCATGCCGATCCTGCGCCGCCATGGGGCGCCGGCCCTGCTGTGCGTGGCGGCAGGCTGCGTCGGCTCCAACCGGCCCTTCTTCTGGGATCTCGCGGGCTACTGCTTCGCGCATAGCACCCGGTCCGTGGCCGACCTTCCGATCCTGGGGGAGCGCAGTCTGGGCGGAACCGACCGCGAACGCGCCCTGCACGACTGGGTGCATGCCGCGAAACGCTTGCCGGAATCGGACAAGCGCGCAGCCCTGGCCCGGTTGCCGGACGCCCTTGGCGTCGCCGTTCCGCCGGATGCCTTTGCGGACAGCCATGTCACATGGTCCCAGATTGCCCGCATGCAGGAGTACGGGTTCGAGATCGGGGCGCATACGATCACGCATCCCATCCTCTCCCAGGTGCCGCCGGACCGCGCGCGCAACGAAATACGGCGCAGCCGTACCATTCTTGAACGTCGGCTGGGGTCTCCCGTCCGTGGCTTCGCCTATCCGAACGGCTCCGCCCGCGACTTCGGGGATGAGCATGAACGCATGGTGGCGGAGGCCGGGTTCGAGATGGCCTTCACCACCGTGGAAGGTCCGGCCTGGAGGAAGGAGGCATTCCGGTCTCGCTTCCGCATCCGCCGGATCAACGTCGCCCAATCCGATACGCTGGCCAGGTTCGCCGCGAAAGTCAGCGGCATGGCCCAGCTTCCGATCCGGCTGCGGGCGATACTGACCGGAGCTAAGGGATTGGCAGGGTGAGCACGATTGGTTCCAGAACGGTGATGGGGCTGACCTGGGCCTATTTCGCCTATGGCGGCGACAAGGCCCTGTCGCTTGTCACCATCGCCGTGCTTGCTCGGGTGCTGGTGCCGGAGGATTTCGGCATCATCGCCGCCGGGACTCTTTTCATCGGCTTTGTCGACGCCCTGCGCGACGTCGGCATCAAAGATGCGCTGACCTACAAGGGGGATGAAAAGGCCAGCCTTGCGGATACGGCCTTCATCCTGTCAGCGGCCATTGGCCTCTCGCAGATGGTGGCGGCACTGCTGTTGGCGCCGTTTGCACAAACCTTCTCCGACGACCCGCGGCTTTCCGACCTGATCATGGTGATGGCGCCCATCTTCCTGATCAACAGCATGGCCAGTACCCATGATGCGCTACTGCATCGTCAGCTCAAATTCCGCGTCTGCTACAGCGTGGACTTCATGGCTGCGACCGTGCGGACCGGGGTGGTGATTCTCTGTGTGCTGGCGGACTTCGGTATCTGGAGCTTCCCGGCTGGCATGCTCACCAGTGCGGTGGTACGGGCAGCGGGACGCTGGGCGGTGCTGCCCTGGCGGCCGTCCTGGCGCTTCGATGCAGATGACGCCAGGCTTTTGATGCGCTTCGGCTTGCATGTCTGGGCAGCGTCCCTGATCGCGCCGATCCTGTTTCGAAT
This sequence comes from Indioceanicola profundi, assembly GCF_003568845.1. Lineage (NCBI taxonomy): Bacteria > Pseudomonadati > Pseudomonadota > Alphaproteobacteria > Rhodospirillales > Azospirillaceae > Indioceanicola > Indioceanicola profundi. The sequence continues at coordinate 349,509 of NZ_CP030127.1, forward strand.
GGACCAGCTATCGATCCTGAGCTTCCCGGGGGAAGCGATGCTCGCCGTCTATGTGGTGGCCCTGCGCCTGCCAGATGTGATCCTGGGCAGCCTTGGCGTCGTAGTCAGCCGCATCATGTTCCCTGTGTTCGTCCGCATCCGGGAGGATGGGAACGAGTTCAAGGACCATCTGCTGGCGACCGCAAGGCGGATGGTCATGGCCTCCGCCCCTATCGGGGTAGGGCTGGCCCTGGTGGCGCCGATCGTGCTTCCCTTGGCCTTCGGAGACAAATGGGGGCCGGCCATCCCGGTTATGCAGATCCTTGCCCTGGCGTTGACGTTGGACACAATTCCCTGGGCCTTTGGGGACGCGTTCAAGGCTGTGGGGCGGCCAGGGCTGGCCACGCTGCTCTTAATTGTGGAAGCGTGCTACATGGTGCCGGCCATATGGTCGGTCACATATCTCTTCCAGGATGTGACCGCGACGGCAGCAGTTGTCCTGGCCTGCTCTGCCGTTACGGCCGTGCTCCGGATCGCGGTTGCCTGCAGTACCCTGGATATCAAGGTCCGGCAGGTATGGGTGGCCTTCCAGGGCACGGCGCTGGCGGCCGGCTTTATGGCCGTCTGCGTGTTGGGCTGGCAGCATATGGCCGGGTCGCTGCCGGTTCCCGTGGTCCTGGCCGGTTCGGTCACAGTGGGGGCGGTGGCCTATATCCTGTCGATCTGGCTGGTCGACCGGCACGAGGCCCGGCACATCATCCAGACCATTCTGTCCGCTTGGCAGAGGACGCCGCGCCCTGATCCTATCCGGGAGCCGGCGCCATGAGGATCGTCCTGGTGGAGCCCAACGGCACCGGCGGTCTGGCGCACTTCGCGCACCAGCTCTGTACGGCGCTGGCGGCGGCCGGCGCAGATGTGGTGCTGATCACCTCCTGCAATTATGAACTAGCGCAAGCGCCGCGGAATTTCCAGCTGGAGCCCTGCATGCGGCTCTGGTCCATTCATGAGGATCGGCCGCCGACCGCCGGTCTCCTCGGGAAGGCGTTGCGCCGGATACGCCGGGTCCGGCGCGCGCTGCGGTTCGCCCGGGTCTGGCAGGAGCTGGTCGCCCGCATCCGCGCGCTGGAGCCTGACGTGGCAATGTTCAGCATCATCCATTTCCCGTTCCAATGGATTTATCTGGATCAGCTCCGCCGTGCCGGCATCCGCATGACCCAAATCTGCCATGAGTTCGAGGCGCGGGACAGCCGGCGCTCCGTGCCGGCAGACTGGCTCAGGGTGCGAATGTTCCGCCGCGTCTATGGCAACTTCTCTGCCATCATGTTCCTGTCCCAGGATACGAGATCGGCCTTCCTGGCCCAATATCCGGAAGTCCGGGTTTCAACCCCCGTGATGCCGCATGGAACCCAGGATCTGTTCAGCGCCGACCCGGACTGCATCGACCGCCTGCGGCAGAGCTATGGCATCGGAAAAGCCGACCGTGTCGTGCTGTTCTTCGGCACTCTGCGTCCGAGCAAGGGCGTTCCCGAGCTGATCGAAGCCTTTGCCATGCTGCCCGATCGGACACGGACCAGACTCCTGATCGCGGGATATCCAAACAAGCACATGGACACGGACGAGCTGCGCCGGCGGATCGAGCGGCTCGGCCTCGGCGGGGAGGTGGTACTGGATCTGCGATATCTGCCGAATGAGGAGATCGGGTCCCTCATCAGCCTCGGCGATGTCGTGGCGTTTCCGTACCGGAACGCCACGCAGAGCGGCGTGCTGTATCTCGCCTACGCCTTCTCCCGGCCGATCGTCGCCACGCAGGTCGGCGGCCTTGCGGAGGATCTGGAGGACGGAGTCACCGGGCTCGGCGTTCCCGCGGGCGACACCGCCGCCTTGTCTGCTGCCATCGCCCGCCTTCTCGACGACCGGGAGTTAGCCGCCCGGCTGGGAGCCGCAGGCCACGACAAGGCGCGGGCGCGGAACTCATGGAGCCAGATCGCCCGGACGGTGCTCGACATCCATGCTCCCCTGGTCGGGCGGGGCCATCCCTAGGCGGCCAAATGCCACCGCCCGAACCGTCGCGGCAACGCTATAGAGAAGGCGCTTGCACGTAGTACAGGGACGAATGGATGGCACTGGTCGGGTATGCGCGGGTATCGACGGAGGATCAGGCGACTCTCAGCCAGTTGGATGAGTTGAAGGCAGCGGGCTGTGACGAGATTTTCGAGGAAAGGGCCTCGGGCGGGAACAGGGCGCGTCCGGAGCTGGCGCGGGCCATGGCGCGCATCAGGCGCGGCGACATCCTGGTGGTGGCCCGCATCGACCGTCTGGCCCGGTCGCTGTCGCACCTGCTGGAGGTGATCGAGCGGCTGGAGGCGGCGGGCGCGCACTTCAAATCGCTGCGGGACCCGATCGACACCTCCACGCCGCAGGGCAAATTCGCCCTTCAGGTCCTTGGCGCCGCGGCCGAGTTGGAGCGGGCCCTCATCCGGGAGCGCACCCTGGCGGGCCTGAGGGCGGCGCGGGCCCGGGGCAGAGTAGGGGGAAATCCCGCACTCCTTCGGCGCGATCCGGAAGCGCTTCGCGAACTGGCCGCCATCCGTGACCGGCAGTACATGGATGGGCTTCTGGCCGGCATGGATATCTGGATGCCGAAGGTGCGGGCGCTGCGCCCGGCCAATTCCTGGGACAAGGTGGCGAAGGCGCTGGGCACGCTGGGATCGCCGGGCCAGCCCTGGACGGCCGACCGGCTGTCCAGGGCCGTCCGCCGGCTGGTTGCGGAGGGGCTGGCCGACCCGGCGCTGGTCGGGCCGGCTCCGCGCAAGCCGCCCAAGGACGATGTGCTGCTTGTCGTGGCGGGGATCAGGGGAGCCGACCCGAAGATCAGCCTGCGGGCCATCGCCGCCCGGCTGGAGGAGATGCGCATCCGCACGCCGCGGCAGGGCACGCGCTGGTCGGCCTCCTCGGTCAAGGCTCTGCTGGACCGGGCTGAGCGGATGGGGCTCGTCGCCCCGCCCGCGCGCCCGGCGGCTTGAAGCCGGGCTGGGGCGGTTCATTGTCAGCCGGCCTTGCGATCCGGCAGTTCACCAAGAGCCGCAGCGAGGTCCGCCCCATTGTAGGGCTTGCGCAGCAGGATGGCGGGAGCGCCGCCGATTGCGGGGGCGGTGCTGTCGCCGGTGGCGAAGATCACGGCGATGCCCGGATCGGTTTCCCGGACCTTCCGCGCCAAATCCGTACCGGACATGCCGGGCAGGCCCATGTCGACGACCAGCAGATCGAACCGGCCGGCTTGCAGCAAGGGAATGGCTGTTTCGGCCGACGGGGCGTCCGCCACCTCATGCCCAAGATCGGCAAGCAGCTCGCAGGTGCTGGCCCGGATCAGATCGTCATCCTCGACCAGCAGAACCTTGAGCGGCCGCGGCGAGATTACCTTTGTCGGGTTTGGGCGGGGAGCCGTTAGAGCCTTTGCCCCGGCTTGGTTCCGTTGCTCCTGGTTTGCCAGAACGTGACGGACTTTCCGCGCCAAGCCCTCCCGCGAGTAGGGCTTGGCCAGTAGTTCCACGCCCGGGTCCAACCGCCCCCCATGGACGATGGCGTTTTCCGTATAGCCGGAGGTGAAGAGCACGGCGATGTTGGGCAGGCGTTGGCGGGCCTTGCGGGCCAGATCCGGGCTGCGCAGCGGGCCCGGCATGACCACGTCGGTAAACAGCAGGTCGATGGGGAGGCCGCTTTCAATGACGCCCAGGGCGCTCGCCGCATCCTTGGCCCGCAGGACCCGGTAGCCAAGTTCCGTCAGCAAGGCGACGGCGGTTTCCCGCACATCCTCGTCATCTTCCACCACCAGGATGGTTTCGGCTCCGCCGCGGATCGGAACGGCAGCCGTTTCGACCAGCACATCCTCTGCTTCCAGGACGCGCGGAAGATACAGCTTAACGGTAGTTCCCTCCCCTACCTCGCTGTAGATGCTGATGTGTCCGCCGGACTGCTTGACGAAGCCATACACCATCGAGAGGCCGAGGCCGGAGCCCTTGCCCTCCGCCTTGGTGGTGAAGAAGGGCTCGAAGACCCGCTCCAGCACGTCGGGCGGGATGCCGGTTCCAGTGTCGGTCACGGCCAGCATGACGTACTGGCCTGCCTTCACATCCTTCTGCAGGCGCGCATACTCCGCATCCAGCACGGCGTTGCTGGCCTCAATGGTCAGCCGACCGTGCCCATCCATCGCGTCGCGAGCGTTGATGGCCAGGTTCAGGATCGCGTTCTCGACTTGGCCGGGATCGATCAGCGTGTTCCACAGGCCGCCTTCGATGATCGTCTCGATCTCCACCGCCGCGCCCAGCGCGCGCCGGAGCATGTCGTCCATGTCCTTCACGAACCGGCCGATATTCACCACCTTCGGCTCCAGCGCCTGCCGCCGACCGAAGGCGAGGAGTTGGGAGGCCAGCTTCGACCCGCGGGCAACGCCGGCAAGCGCGTTCCGGACCCGCATCTCGGCCCGCGCATTGCCGGCGACATCCCGCGCCAGCAGCTCCAGATTCCCGCTGACCACCTGCAGGAGATTGTTGAAGTCGTGCGCGATGCCGCCGGTGAGCTGGCCGACCGCCTCCATCTTCTGCGACTGGCGCAGTGCCGTCTCCGCCTGCATCAGGCGGGCCTGGTCGCGTAGCCGCTCGGTGACGTCGACCGCATATTGGAAGGCGCCGACGATTGCGCCCCGGCTGTCGCGCAACGTATTGAAGCGGAGCTCGTAGCAGGGGCGGGCGCGCGCCTCCTCCCCGAACTCCTCAACGACCGTAAAAGTCTCCCCGTGCAATGCCCGCGCCCATATGGCTTGCACGGCTGCCCGGTGCCGCGGCTGCTCCGCCAGGAGGGCGCGCAGGTCTGCGCCTGGATAGGGGCGGACGCCGTAAATCCGTTCGAACTCGTCTGCATAGGCCCTGTTGAGCGCCAGGAACCGGAACTCCCTATCCACTACGCCGATCAGCGCGTCGCTGGTTTCGAAGATTTCCGCCCAGATCCGGCGTTCCGCCAGCGCCTCGGCGACGCGTTGCTCCAATGTTTCGTTCAGGCGGGTGAGCGCATCCTCGGCAGCCTTACGGTCGTCGATGTCGCTGTTGTTACCGAGCCAGCCTGTCACTCGCCCGGTTTCGTCGCGCAATGGCTGCGCACGAATGACGAACCAGCGGTAGGCGCCGTCAAGGCGGCGCAGCCGCGCCTCCAGTTCGTACAGCACGCCGCGGGCGCGTGAACTCTCCCAGATCGCCGCCAGTCGGTCCGCATCATCGGGATGGATGACATCGGCCCAGCCCATGGGCAGCGCCGTCTCCGGCGTCTGTCCTGTATATTCGTACCAGTAGGGATTTAGGTAGCTCAGCGAGCCGTCGGGATTGCCGAACCAGATGATCGCCGGTGCCAGTTCGGTCAGTTGACGGAATCTGGTCTCGCTGCGCTTCAGCAGTTCCTGGCTCTGCTCCAGCGCGGCCTCGGCCGCTTTGCGGGCCGTGATCTCCAGGAACAGCACGGCGAACTGGTCGGGGCCGGTCTGCCGTGCCCTGGCCTCGTACCAGCGGTCCTGCAGGGCGGGAACATGCACCTCGAACTGGGCCGGGCAGCCTGTATCGACGACGCGGGCATAATCTTCGATCAATTGATCCTGGATACCGGGGATCACCTCCCGGACCGGTCGCCCCACCGCTTGCTGGATCGGCACGCCTGTCAGCATTTCGAAGGCGGGATTCGCCTCCAGGAAGCGGAAATCCCGCATCCTGCCCTGATCGTCCCGGATCGCCTCGCCGACGAAAAAGCCTTCGTGCATGCGTTCGAACAGGCCGCGCCAGCGTGCCTCGCTGGCGCGTAGCGCCTGTTCCGCACGTCCGCGCTCGATCAGTTCGCGGGTACGTTCCGCGACCTCCTCCATCAGCAGCACTTCGTCCGGCGTCCAGGTCCGCGGCGGACGCTGGTTGAGATAGACAATGGTGCGCAGCCGACCGGCCTTGACCAACGGCACGACCAGCACGGCACGGGTGTCCACCTCGGCCGAGGTCCGCAGGGCGGGTTGATCGTCGGTCAGCGGATGCGAGCGCACATCGTCCATGACCACTGTCTGCCCGGCGCGCAGGCGGTCGATGACGCGGTATCCGAAGGCGCTCGCGGCGAAGGTGCCGAGCAGCGGAGGGACGGTGCCGTCGGTCCAACAGATGTCGTATTCAATCAGATCCGCCGCTTCGTCGACGTGACCGTAGCCGACCCGGTCGACCTGGAAGTGGGCGCCAAGCATGGCGCTGACCTTCCGCAGGATTTCGGGCGTGTCCTCCTGCCCGCGCAGAAGATCGGTAAGCTCCAGCAGGAATGCCTGTCGGCTCTCGCTCATCCGGGCGGTGGCGCGATGGCGTTGCTCCGCGGTGCGGTCGCGCAGGATTTTCAGGAATCCGATCTGCTCGCCTGAGGTCTCGTCTTCGAGCCGCATCATCTGGCCCGATCCGTAGAAGCGAGTTCCGTCCCGCCGCATGTGCCAGCGCTCATCCTCTGCCCGGCCCTGTGAGCGGACGGTTTCCATCTCGCTGGCGCAGGCGGCCTGGGCTCGGTCCTCAGGCGTGAAGATGATTTCTATGTGGTTTCCGGCCGCTTCGGCTTCCTGCCATCCCATGATAGCTGCCGCGCCGACATTCCAGCTGGTGATGATCCCGCGCAGGTCCGTGGTGATGATCGCGACATCTGTCGCGCTGTCGAGAACAAGGCGCGCGATCCTGTCGTGCGCTGGATGTAAAGCTCCGTTCCTGGACACCAACGCCGACCTACCCCAAGGAGAGCGTCCGCTTTCGCCGCTCGCTGTCTTCGCCATCAGCGGCGCGCGCAAGGCGCGGAGCCGCGCGCCCTTGTAACGGGGTTTGCTGCGGTCGACAATGATGCAGCACGGAAGAGGCCGGAATGCCGGGCGGATGCTGCCCGTTGTCGCCCCGCGGCGGAAGCGCCTCTAGCGCAGTCTGGCGGTTCCCTGGGCAAGCAGGCATAAATCTTCCGCCAGGATGGCCCTTGCGCGCGCGACGCGCCCGTTCAGACAGGCGACTGAGACGCCCTGGTAATCCGCCGCATTGCGATAGCTCAACCTGTCCACCGTCACCAGGATCAGCGCCTCTCGAAGTTCCGGCGGCAGGTCCGCCATTGCCTTGCGGAGCGCGCCGACCTGGGGATCGGTCGAGATGCCGTCTTCACACCCCATCCCGGAAGCCATCTCATTGTGACCGGCTTGGTTGCCTGCCTGCGGTCCGCCGGTCCGAATGATACTGCGAATCCATTTCACGGAGTTGATCAGCCCGCCCGGCAGGTACGACCGTCCAGCCGCGATTTTTGCGGTGATCCGGAACACGCGGCTGCCCAAGTTTCTTTCAAAAAGCTTCAAGCCCGCAGAATCCGGCAGCCAGGAAGCGGGATGGCGTCGTCCCACTTCACTACTCGCTTCCTCCGGAAAATCATTCGCGTTCACAGTATTAGACTTGGCTGGTTTCCAAACCGGCCCGGCATCGGGTTGCTCTGTACATGAACCTGTTAAAGTCATGGTACGTCGCCTCCCGCTCGAGGATTATGAAGGCGCTCGATTTCGCCCTGGCAGCATGGCGCTGCTATTAACTTTTCATGCCCCGCTACTCAGAGAAATACATGAGTTTTCGGCCGCGGAAATGGGCCATGAAAGGGCTATAGCGACTTTTCCAGGAAATACTCCTGTGGAGCGCAGCAGCGTGCTCTTCTCCCATTTCGGGAGGGTGGTCGAGGGAGGCGGCTCCCCTACCCTTCGCAGGGCGGGGAAGCCGCCTCCCGCCTCGATCCGGAACCCGTCAGGCAGTGCCCCGGACCTCGAATCCCGCCTCCTCGACCGCTTGCCGGACCGCTTGTTTGTCCGCGGTTCCTTCCACGATAACTTCGCCGGTCTTCAGGTCGACCAGCGCACGCTCGACCAGAGGCAGGGCTTCGATGGCGCGTGTAACGGACCGTGCGCAGCCCCCGCAGGTCATTCCGGATACCTGAAGCTTCATCATATCCTCTCCTCGACTAAGGCGTCGCCCGCCTGCGCGGCGAACGGCATCGGCGGGAAGATGGGGGTTCCAGTCGCTGGAAGGTCAAGGGGCGGGCTGCCGGATTCGCAGCCGCGGTTCTGCCGGCCGGTCCGGGACCATGCAGAAAGCCGGGATAAAGATTAGGTCGGAAGTGACATGGAACGCCTCACGCCTGTTGGCGTGACGAATGGGCGGATTCCCGCCTGCCGTCCGCCCGTGTTTCACGGCAACAGCAACGAAGCAGGAAGCGTGCAATGAGCGACCAGATCGACCTGTCGAACTACAAGCTCGTCTTCAACGAGGAGTTCGACAGTCTCCGGCTTCTCGGCACCGACGGCGGCCTCTGGAAAACGACGGAATATTGGGGCAGCCGCTCCTTGGATGGGAATGGCGAACGCCAGCTCTATGTCGATCCCGGCTACAAGAACCTGGGGCTGAACCCATTCCGCACCGATGATGGGGTTCTGACGATCCGGGCGGAAAAGGCTCCGCGCGACCTGAAGCCGCTGATCGAGAACAAGGACTACACATCGGGCCTGATCTCGTCCGAGCAGGCCTTCTCGATGCAGTACGGCTATTTCGAGATGCGGGCCCAGCTGCCGGAAGGAAAGGGCCTCTGGTCCTGCTTCTGGATGATGGGGTTGGACGGGGAATGGCCGCCGGAAATGGACGTGGTCGAAGTGCTGGGCCATGAGCCGGACAAGCTTCGCGGCACCTACCACTACATCGATGAAGAGGGGAAGCGCGTCACCGAGTACGCCGCCGTCAGCAAGGGGCAGTTCGACAGTTCCGATGGCTTCCACACCTATGGCGTGGACTGGCAGGAGGACAAGGTCGTCTGGTACTTCGACGGGGTGAAGATCGGGGAGACCGACAATCAGGTCTTCAACCAGCCCATGTACATGATCGCGAACCTGACGGTCGGCGGTTTCTGGCCGGGGCGGCCGGATGCGAACACGAAGTTCCCGGCGGACATGCAGATCGACTACATCCGCGCCTACCACAAGCCGCTCGATCAGCCCGTGGAAGGCGTGCCGTTGGACTGGACGCCTGTCGACATGAATGTCTTTGCACCCGTGTCTGGCGAGGGCGCTACGGTCGCGGCCACTTGGGACTATAGTTTGGCGCCTACCGAGACCGCGGCGATCCTGTCTGGTGAGAAGACCCGCTTTCTCACCGGCAACGACCAGGCCAATTATCTCGCCGGGTCGGATGCGCCTTATAACGAAATCCTTGGCGGCGGCGGTCATGACACGCTGTACGGGGGGCTTGGCGCGGACATGTTCATCATCCGCGACGGCGACGGCAGCGACACCATCCTCGACCTTTCGAACAGTGTCGGGAACACTGACAAGATCCGGCTGGAAGGTTTCCACTTCCGTCATTTCGAGGAGGTCCAGGCCTGGCTCAACCAGGCGGGGACGGATGTCGTGCTGCGCCTGGATGAGGATCAGGCGCTGCTCATGAAGGACACGACCATCGCCGAGCTGACGCCGGAGATGTTCGTATTCACCGACCCGGTCGAAGGGCCGATAGGCGGCCCTGTGATGGCGGACGGACCGCAAACGCCTGTTCCCGCCCTGCCTGGGATTTCCCTCGGCACCACGGAGGCGGAAATTCTGGCGCTTGCAGGAGGTTACGCCGCCGAGAGCCGGAGCCAGTCCTCAGGCGGCGGCAATATCAAGGTGACGGGCAGCGGGGAGGCCGAAGGCGCATTCTCCGGCCCGGCAGGCACCTACACGCTGAGCATCGGCTTCCTGAACGAGGCTGACGGCGCTTCCGGTCTGGATCTCCGGATCAACGGGGAGACGGTCCAGTCCTGGGTGGGAACCGGCGGGAGCGATGCGCTGGACGTACGGAGCGTGCAGGCCGCGCTGAACCCCGGCGACGTCGTGACCATCGCAGGCACCCAGGAGGGGTGGGAACATGCCCGCGTCGACTGGCTGAAGATCGAAGAGATCGCTCCCCCCAATGTCGGGCTCGTGGGCGCCGCCGGAACGCCCGGATGGGACGGGCTGGGGTGATCGCATCCGATTTCTGAATTTTTCCTAATCCTTACCAGTAGGACGAACCGCCGCCGCCGGCCCTGCCGACGGCGGCATACTTATGTCTGCCCGGCGTCAGGTATCCGGTAGGATCTCCAGCGCTGGGCCAGCGGGCAACGCGGATCGCAAATCCCTGTGGTCTGGCAGCTACGGCCAAGCGCCAAGAGGGAAATCACGCGATTCCGATTGTGGTAAAGCTGTGATCGGAATGGGTTCAGGCGCTTTATTGCTAACTCGGAAGTGGCTGACCTACCCGTCAGATTTTCCATGCGAAATCAGCATGTTAGCTGGATAGCGGATGGCGGCGCCATCGGCGCTGCCGCTGTGACACATCCGGCGTTCAGCGGGCGGTCGCCAGAATCGTTAAGTAATCGGTTAACTTTCCCGGCCAGCGTCAAGGGCATTCCGCGCTTCACACCGACATGGTGAGAGGTCATCCAGACATCGGCATGTGGAACCCACATGCACCTTGACGTAGGAACCGAAACATGGCGAAGCCCCGCGTTTTCATCTCTACCGACATTGGCGGCAGCGATAAGGATGACGATCAATCTCTTGTCCATGCATTCCTCTATGCCGACAAGCTGAAGATCGAGGGGCTGGTCTCTTCGCCCGCGCCCCATGGCGGTCGGGCCAAGGACATCCACGAGGTGATCGATGCCTACGCCAAGGATTACGCCAATCTAAAGTCCTACTCGTCGGATTATCCGACGGCGGATTATCTGCGCTCGGTGACCTATCAGGGTTCGACCAGCGCCCAGCCCTCGGCCGGCTATTCCAGCTCCACCGCCGGCTCCCGCGCCATCGTCGAGGCCGCCCGCGAAGGCTCGGCGTCCGATCCGCTCTACATCCTGACCTGGGGTGCCATGACCGATGTCGCCCAGGCGCTGCATGATGCGCCGGACATCGTGAACAAGATCCGCTTGCTCTCGATCGGGTCCACCAATACGACCTTCGACAAGAACGCCCGCAACTACATCTACAACAACATGGACAAGGGGGAGGTGTTCGAGAACCTCTGGTGGATCGAAGACAACTCCACCTTCCGCGGCATGTATGTGAGTTCTTCGGGGGCGAACGACCCTTCGATCCACAATGGCTGGATCCACGCCAACGCCAAGGGCCACGGCGCGCTCGGTGCTTACTTCGACAAGATGACCACGGACCTGTATGGGGCCGGCTCTGTCGATGGGCTGAAGATGGGAGACACCCCCTCGCTGCTCTACCTCCTGGACAATGCTGACAACAACAATCCCGGTGCCAACAGCTGGGGCGGCAGCTTCGTCAAGACCGGCAAGGCGTCGAACTACTGGACGGACAGCAGCGCCAGCGCCGACAGGCTGGGGTCGTACAATGGCGCGAAGACGGTCTATGAGCACCGCAGCGCCTATCTGAACGACTTCGCCGCCCGCCTGGACCGTGCAAAGGCCCCGGCCAGCGGCAACGCGGAACCGGCGCCCAGCACGGGCGGTAGCGGCAGCACTGGCGGCAGCGGGACTACGGCCAAGATCGGTGTCGGCACGACTGAGGCGGAAACCCTGAAGCTCGGCGGCGGCTATAGCGTGGAGAGCCGCTCCGCCTCCTCCGGCGGCTCAAGCATCAAGGCGAACGGCTCCGGCACGGCGGAAGGCGTCTTCTCCGGTACTTCGGGCACGTACAAGATCAGCGTCGGCTACATCAACGAGGATGACGGCGCTTCCTCCTACACGCTGAAGGTCAATGGCAAGGCCGTGGGCTCCTGGACAGCCACCGGCGGAACCAGCAGCGGCACCCTGGAGGCGCGCAGCTTCCAGGTCGCGTTGCAGCAGGGCGATGTCGTGACTGTCGCCGCCACCCACAATGGCGGCGAGTACGCCCGCGTCGACTGGCTGAAGGTTGAGACGGTCAGCGCCCCGACACCGACTCCCACCACCCCGGCGCCCACCACCCCTCCGCCCACGACGCCGCTTCCGACCCCTACCGACAGCCCGTCCATCAAGGTCGGCACCACCGAGGCGGAAACGCTGAAGCTGTCCGGCGCTTACGCTGTGGAGAAGACCGGATCGGCTTCCGGCGGTGCGCAGATCAAGTCGACCGGCACTGGCGAGGCGTCCGGCACTTTCACCGGCGAGGCAGGCACCTACAAGATGAGCGTCCGCTACGTCGATGAGTTCGATGGCGCGGCCAAGTACTCGATCAAGGTAAACGGCGTCGTCGTGAACTCCTGGACCGGCGTCAGCACCTCCGGCGGCGACAAGCTCGAGACCCGCAGCTTCGACATTGCCCTGAAGCCCGGCGATCAGATCTCCGTCTCCGGCGTCCAGGGCGGGTGGGAGCATGCCCGCGTCGATTGGCTGAAGCTGGAGAAGGCGACCGTTTCCACTCCGACGCCCGCGCCGGCACCCGCCCCCGCCCCCTCTACCGGGTCTTCCAGCGGGCCCGCCATTACGGTCGGCACCACGGAGGCGGAAAAGCTCAGCCTCAGCGGCGGCTATGCGGTGGAGAAGACCGGTTCGGCCTCCAGCGGGGCCCAGATCAAGGTGATGGGCAGCGGCGAAGCGTCCGGCACCTTCACCGGTGCCGACGGCACCTACAAGATGAGCGTCCGCTACCTCAACGAATTTGACGGTGCCGCGAACTTTGCCATCAAGGTCAATGGCCAGACCGTGAATTCCTGGACCGGCGGCGGCAGCAACAGCACGGATGTGACGGAAACCCGCAGCTTCACGCTGAGCCTGAAGCAGGGCGACAAGATCACCGTCGCCGGCACCCAGGGGGATTGGGAGCATGCCCGTGTCGACTGGCTGAAGCTGGAGGCGGCAGGCACGTCGACACCAGCCCCGACCCCCACCCCGATCCCGTCCGCCCCCCAGCCGCAGCCGGAACCGGTGCCTGTCAGCGGCCCGACCTTCAAGATCGGCACCACCGAGGCCGAGACGCTGAAACTGTCCGGCGGCTATGTCGTCGAGAGCCGCTCGGCCTCTTCCAACGGCGCCAACATCAAGGTCAACGGCTCCGGCACCGCCGAGGGAACCTTCGACGGTACGTCGGGCACCTACAAGATGTCCGTTGGCTGGCTCAACGAAAATGATGGTGCGGCCAGCTTTGCCGTGAAGGTCAACGGGCAGACCGTCAATTCCTGGGTCGGCACCGGCGGCGACAATGGCGCGGAGACCCGCAGCTTCACCGTGGAGCTGAAGCAGGGCGACAAGATCACCCTGTCCGGCGTGCAGCAGAACTGGGAGCAGGCCCGCTTCGACTGGGTAAAGCTCGAGAAGGCCAGCGGAACCAGCACGCCCACGGCCCCCAGCACGCCCTCCACGCCCGAACCGGTCGGGCTGAGTGCGTCCGACTTCGACTACTTCGCCTTTGCCGGACAATCCAACGCGGCCGGCCACTTCTACAAGCGGTCCGGCGATGGCACCGGCGGCTCGCTCGGCAACGACGTGTTCGAGAAGGAGCTGGGCAGCGAACTCGGCGGCAAGGTCACGGCCATCAACGCCGCCACTTCGGGCAGCGCATCGAACGAGAAGGTGGACGGTTCGAACTACTGGTGGGACCTCGGCCAGAACAAGCCCGGCCCGGCGCTGCTCAATGCCGTGTCCCAGATCAAGGCCGGTCTGGCCAGCGGCAAGGACCTGGACGGGATCATCTGGGCGCAGGGTGAAACGGATGCGAAGGCCGTCAAGGACGACTGGAGCAACCTGTCCACGGTGGTGAACAACTTCACCACGGCCACCAAGAAGATCTTCGCGTACCTGCAGGACCAGTTCGGGGATGACATCCCGATCTTCATCCAGGAACTTGGCACCTTCAAGCAGGACAATGCCTGGCTGGACGGCCCTGTCGGGGCGCTGGACAAGATCCGGGAGGCGCAGACGAAGATGATCGCCGACATGGACGATGTCTTCCTGGGCGCGAAGACGGCTGGTCTGGCCGCCCATGACGACATCCACTTCAACAATTCCTCGTACGGTACGATCGCAACGCGTCTGGCCGACAGCGTCGCGGTGGAGCTCATCGGCTCTTCGCAGTACGACGGCTACTGAGCGGGACAAGGGCCGTCTGCGGGCGTCAGCCGAGCTTCGCCCGCAGACGGTCCATCACCGCAGCCCGCTGCGGATGGACGAAAATGAAGTTGTGGATGTAGTCGGGGGTGAAGCTGCCGGCGCCGGGGGGTTTGGCAAGCTCCCGGCGTTGGTGGACCTCCGGCTGGAAGTCCGCGATGGGGCGCAGCCGGCCATGGTCGATGAACCAGCCGGCATAGCCCATCCCTTCCAGAAAAGCGCGGATGCGCTCCCTGGCGCCGGGCACATGCCGCTCCTCGCTTCCCACCAGGATGGTGGGCCGGCTCGTGGCGAGCGTCCGCTCAGCCCCCACGAGGGCTGGATACTCATGGCCTTCGACATGAACCTTCAGGAAGGCGACATTCTCCAGGCCGTAACTGTCCAACCGCCGCACAGGTACGGTCAGCGTGCGGCGGTTGAACTCCGTATTCACCTCACGTTCCAGCGTGTTGCGGCTGGGTAGGTCCCCGCCGCCATGCTGCGGTACAGCCAGTTCCGCCTGCCCCTCGCTGTCGGACAGGGCGACCGCTTCCACCTTCACCTTCGGTCCGAATTCGGCACGCAGGCGATCAGCCAGGGCCGGATAGGGCTCGAACGCCAGAACCGCACGCGATGCCCGGTCCATCTGCCAGGTGTAGAGGCCGTTGTTGGCTCCGACATCGACCGCCAGCGCGTCGCGCTCGCACATCAGCGGCGCCAGCGGCAGCTCAAGTTCCGCGCCCTCCATGGCACGGCGCATCTGGCGATCCATGATCCAGGACCGGGGCACGAAGGGTTTCAGAACGCGCTTCGCAACAGCGATCGCGGCAGGCATGGCGGTCATCCCGGTTGGAGGAAAGTAATTTTCTCGGCATAGAACGCTTCCGCCAGCCCGGTGGGCGAGGCAGCCTGGATGCCGCGCAGCCGCATCAACCCGTGGAAGGTGTCGGGCGTGAACCAGCCCTTGCTGCGCTGGCTTGCGAAACCCTCCATCAGGGCGGTGATCTTGGCCTGGGCGCGCTCCGGCGAAACCGGCACGAACAGGTTCGGATTGCCCAGATCGCCCTCATACTTCGGAATTTCGTAACCGAGCACCAGGTGGTTCCGGAAAGTGTTCCAGGTGAGGTCGGACAGCGTGCGGTGGTCCTGGTGGCGGTCGGCCCGCTGATGGGTCAGCACCAGATCCGGCTCCACCCAGCCTTTCAGCGCCTCGAATGCGTCCTTCAGCCGCGTGAACTCGGCGGGGAAATAGCCGTCGCGGAAATCATGGAAGCGGGTGTGGGCGGCGGCGGCACGGCCCAGGAAGGCGGCCGCCCCGGCCTCCGCCTCTTCGCGCCGCTGCCCGGCGGCAGCGAAGACGGCCCAGTACACCTCCACCTCTGGCAACTGGTCCAGCAGGTGCAGCACCGTGGCCCCGCAGCCGATCTCGATATCGTCCGAATGCGCGCCCAGGCAGAGCACGCGCAACGGACGCCCGGACCGGGGCGCCGGCAGAAGGGACAACATGCCGGTCACTCCGCTGCCAGATGGGTCACGACCGGCTGCGGCTGCTGGCGCCAGACTTCCCAGGGGGCGGGGCCCTTGGCCTGCAGGGATTCCAGGGTCTGCAAATCCTTGAAGGTATCGCAGCCGCGCCAGAACCCGTCATGACGCCGGGCCACCAGGCGGCGCTCCTGCATCAGGCGAGCGAACGGCTCCTCCACCAGCTCCTCGCCGGGGCGGATCGCGTCGAAGATCTGTTGGCGGAAGGCGAAGTAACCGGCATTGACCCAAAGATCGGCCTTGGTCACATCCTCGACCCGCTCGACGAAGCCTTCCACATCCTGGCGCACGAAGTGGAAGCTGGTGCCCGGACGGGCGGCCATGAAGGCGCCGACGACGCCGGGCCGGTCCAACTGGCTGATCACGTCCGGCAGGTGGAAATCGGTCAGCCCGTCGCTGTAGTTGGCAAGGAACATCTCCTCACCCTCCAGGAATGGCCGCGCAGCCAGCAGCCGCTCCCCGATGTTGCTGTTGATGCCGGTGTCCAGGAAGGTGATGCGCCAGTCGTCGATATCGCGCGCCAGCAGGTCTACCCTGCGCCCCCCGCCGGACAGCACGAAGTCGTTGGAAGCGCACTCATCGTAGTTCAGGAAGAACTCCTTGATGGCGTGGCCCTTGTGGCCCAGGCACAGGATGAAATCCTTGTGCCCGTAATGGGCGTAATAGCGCATGACATGCCACAGGATGGGGCGGTTCCCCAGCGGGACCAGCGGCTTCGGGATGCTTTCCGAATAGTCGCGCATCCGGAGGCCCAGGCCGCCGCAGAACAGAACAACCTTCATGTCACGCTCCTGCCTGCGCCGCGTCCGGATCGACGATCTCGGGGCGGGGAATGGGGATGATGAAGCGGCAGCCCCATTCCCGCACATAGTCGAGCTGCGCCATGATCTCCTCCTTGAGATTCCAGGGCAGGATCAGAATGGCGTCGGGACGCTCCTCACGGATCTTGTCAGGCGGATGGATCTGAATGCGCGTTCCTGGAAGTAACCGACCATGCTTGTACGGATTGCGGTCGACAGTGAAGGCGAGCAGGTCGGTGCGGATGCCGCAATAGTTCAGCAGCGTGTTGCCCTTCCCTGGCGCCCCATAGCCCGCTACGCGCTTGCCGGCCCGCTTAAGCCCGATCAGAAGCTCCAGCAGGCGGTAGCGGGTCTCTTCCACCCGCGCCCCGAAGGCCGCGTAGGTTTCCGCCCGGTCGAGCCCGGCGTCCGCCTCGTCGCCGAGAACGCGGGCAACCGCCGGCGTCTCCGCCCACGCAGCTTCCGCGCGGCAGGCGAGTACGCGGAGAGAGCCGCCATGGGTCCACAGCTCTTCTACATCGAAGACCCGCAGGCCGTGGCGCGCCAGCAGCCTCTGCACGGTGCCAAGGGAGAAATATCCGAAGTGCTCATGATAGATGGTGTCGAACTGATTGCCGGCCAGAAGCCGCAGAAGATGCGGGAACTCCAGCGTCAGCACGCCCTCCGGCTTCAGCAGCAGGGCAAGGCCGCCCACGAAATCATCTAGGTCCGGAACCTGGGCCAGTACATTGTTGGCAGCCACCAGATCGGCCCGGCGGTCCTGCGCCGCCAGCTCCGCCGCGACGCCGCGCCCGAAGAAGCGTACCCAGGTAGGGACGCCGGCTGCCTCGGCCGCTTGAGCCACGTTGGCCGCTGGCTCGATGCCTAGACAAGGGATGCCGCGCGCCACGACGTTGCGCAGCAGATAGCCGTCATTCGACGCCACCTCCACGACAAAGCTCTGCGGCCCCAGCCCAAGGCGGCCGGCCATCGCCTCCACATAATCGGCGGCATGCTGCAGCCACGATTTGGAGTAGCTGGAGAAGTAGGCATATTCAGTGAAGATGTCCTGAACCGGAACATACTCGCCAAGTTGGGCCAGCCAGCATGCGGGGCAGACCCGGACATCCAGGGGATAGAAGGCCTCGCCCTGGTTCGCCGCCTCGGGCGGAATGAAACTCTCGCAGAGGGGCGACAGTCCCAGATTCACGAAGGGGAGCAGACCTTCATGCCCGCAGGCCCGGCAGACGGAATGGCCCCGCCGGGCGTTGACCGCGCCTGCACCGGCCCCGTGCGGGGCAACAAGACCATCCATACTTCGAAACCCCAAGCAATTCAGTGCGACCCAAGTTCGGGCAGCATACGGGGCCGCTCAAGCTCGCAAACGGCGATTCCGCCTGCCAGCCGGGTAGGGGGGTGGGGCTGATAGATGAATCCGGGGTAACGCCGGAACACAAAAGCGCGCACAGGCGTTCTGCGGGGCAGACGCCTTGTCGATCAGTGTGCCCAGGCCGAGCCCTGCATGCAGGTGGGCCGTTCCCGGCACCCTTGCCGCGCTTTTCCAGTCAACGTGCGAATTCTCGCATATGGATGTGCTCCGGACAACCATTCGCGCGTGAATATATGTAGTAGCTCCTATTGATAGGACGTCCGAGTTATCGCTGTAGAGCTTAGAGGACCAGCATGCCTTTGGTTTCCATCGGCCTTCCAGTATTCAACGGGGAGCGCTACCTGGAGGGAGCGGTCCGGGCGATCCTGGAGCAGACCTTTACAGATTTCGAGCTGGTGGTCTGCGACAACGCCTCCACCGACGGCACGGCCGACATACTCGCCCGCCTCTCGCGGGAGGATCGGCGGATCAAGGTCCACCGCAACCCGGTGAATATCGGGGCGGCGCCGAACTGGAACCGGGTCTTCGAACTGTCTACCGGGCGCTACTTCAAGTGGGTCGCCCATGACGACCTGCACGAGCCGGAGTTCCTGGAGCGGACCGTGGATGTGCTGGAGCAGGACCCCGGCGTGGTGCTCTGCCACACGCAGACCCGACTGATCGACGAGGATGGGGCGGAACTTCCGTTCGATCCGGTGCGCGGCGAGTACCTTGACCGGGCCGGCAATGGGCGGATCGGGCCGCCGCCGCCGGGCCGCGCCACCTCCTGCGATCCGGTAAAGCGGTTCGCGGACATCTTCCTGCGCACCGTCCGCTGCACTGACGGGTTCGGCCTGATGCGGGCCGACATGCTGCGCCGGACCCCCCTCCATCGGTCCTACTACAGCTCCGACAAGGCGTTGCTGGTGGAAATCGCCCTGCATGGCCGCTATCACGAAGTGCCGGAAACCCTGTTCCTGAAGCGGGACCATGTGGGTACATCGCTGACCCTCTCGCCGGAGCAGCAGCGACTGTGGATCGACACCAGCGGGCGGTCTAGCCGGTTGCCGCCGCGGCGTCAGCAGTATCTGCAGATTTTGCGCGCTGTCGCGACGGTGCCGGGCTTGGCGCCGGTGCAACGGCTCCGTTGCGCCGGCATCGTGGCCGGCCGGATCGAGTGGGGCGAATTCGTCCTCAACCGCTTCCGTACCCAGCGGGCTTGACGCCGAGGGTGGACGGAGCAGGTGACGGTTCCGCGCGTCCGGCCCAAGCTCAGCCGGCGGATGCCGCCTGCATCGCCGCGGGTTCCGCCATCGGGCTGTCGATATCCAGGCTGGTCCAACGGAACCGCCCGTCCAGACGGCCCAGGTCCAGCAGCCGGCGCAGCTCCTTCAGCCGCGTATAGGGCGGGCGGCTGAAATCCGCCGCGGACAGGTCGATTGCCTGGAACAGCCTGTGAAGCTGCCGCGCGCCGGCCTGCGCCGACCAGTCGCAGCGGAACTCCGGCAGATGCTCCCGGATTTTGGCAAAGCTGACCTGATAGCTTCGGTTGTCCGGGCTGGGGTCGCCGAAGGTGACCTCGCATCCGGTGAACACCTCGCCCACGATGTTGGCGATATCACGCACACGGTAGGTCTGATCATCCGCGCCGACATTGAAGATCTGCCCTGCTACCCGGTCGGCGGGGGCCGCCAGGGTCAGCTCGATGGCCTGGCAAATGTCCAGTATATGCACCAGCGGCCGCCAGGGCGTGCCGTCGCTGGACATGGCGATGCGGCCCGTCGTCCGGGCCAGGCCGGCCAGATTGTTCAGCACAATATCGAACCGCATCCGCGGGGATGCGCCGAAAGCGGTGGCGTTGCGCAGGCAGGTGGTGACGAAGTTGGCGGGGTCGGTGATGGACGTCAGATGTTGCTCGCACAGGACCTTGCATTCGGCATAAGCGGTGCGGGGATCGGGGGCGGAGGTCTCATCCTTGATGTCGTCGGCGCCGACACCGTAGACGCTGCATGAGGAGGCATAGACGAAGCGGCGGACCCCGGCCTTGCGAGCGGCATCGGCAATCGAGCAGGACCCGCGCCAGTTCACATCCATGGTGGTTTTACGGTCGTGTTCCCCCAGCGCGTCGTTCGACAGTTCCGCCAGATGCACCACGGCGTCGAAACCGCGCAGATCCTCCGCATCCACATCACGGATGTCGCGGACCAGCAGGGGTGGGCGGGACTTGGACACGTGATAGAGCAGGCCTGCCGTATAGTAGCCGGTATCCAGGCCCGTGACCGAATAGCCGCGGTCCATCAGAAAGGGTGTAAGCACCGACCCGATATAGCCTTCCGCACCGGTGACAAGGACCTTCATCATTCTTTCCTTCAGCCACGCCGAACAGCGCCGGGCGGAAGCCGCCCGACGGGTGCTGTATAACGCCGTTGCTTCTGGCTTGATGCGATCCGCAGGACAGGCAGTCGGATTAATCCCGCCACCTTGGAGCGCTCCAGGGCAGGGATTACGCCAGTTGCCCAGTTGACCCCTGCGGGGCAGGGCTGTTGCGGTTCGCGGCTTCAAACCATGGATTGGAACAGATGTCCGAAGTTTCCATCCCGGCCTCCGATAGCTTTGCCGAGGGGGCGGCCATGCACAACATAGTGCGGGAACTGTTCCCGCTCTGCCGCAGCATCACCGGCCCCGGCCTGCGGGAGACGATCCGGCGCATCGGCCGACGCATCCCGCTGAACGTGCACGAGGTGCCGTCCGGAACACCCGTTCTCGACTGGACGGTGCCGGACGAATGGACCATACGCGGCGCGTGGATCGAAAAGCTGGACGGGCGGCGTCTGGTGGATTTCGATGTCTGCAATCTGCATGTGGTCGGCTACAGCCGTCCCGTGGACGCCGTGCTGACGCGTGAGGAACTGGCCAGGCACGTTCACACGCTTCCGGACCAGCCGGACCTCGTACCCTACCACACCGGCTTCTTTGCAGACAGTTGGGGCTTCTGCCTCAGCCATGCGCAGTGGCAATCCATGACGGACCCGGCCTACCGGGTCGTGGTGGACAGCACGGTAGCGCCCGGCAGCCTGACCTATGGCGACCTGCTGGTGCCCGGCCGCAGCCGTGAAGAGGTGCTGATCCACGCCCATTGCTGCCATCCCAGCTTGGCCAACGACAATCTCTCCGGCATCGTGGTGGCGACATGGCTGGCCCGCCGGGTGCTCGCCCGCCCGAATAGACTCAGCTACCGGTTCGTCTTTGTTCCGGCGACTATCGGGGCCATTAGCTGGCTCGCCCGCAATGAAGCGACCCTGGACCGCATCCGCCATGGGCTGGTGCTGAGCTGCGTCGGCGACCCTGGCACCTTCCATTACAAACGGAGCCGGCGGGGCGACACGGAGATTGATCGGGCGGTGGTCCAGGTGTGCCGCGATCGCGGTCTGGGCATCGCTGTCCGGCCATTCAGGCCCATGGGGTATGACGAGCGGCAATATTGCTCACCCGGCTTCGACCTGCCGGTGGGCTGCTTCATGCGCACGCCTAACGGGGAATTTCCCGAATATCATACCTCCGCCGACAATCCGGACCTCGTCCGTCCCGAAGCCCTGCAGCAGAGCTATGAGGTGCTGGCCGCGGTTATGGACCTGCTGGAAGCGAACCTGGTTTACCGCCGCGTGGACGGCCGCGGGGAACCCCAGCTTGGTCGCCGGGGCCTGTTCCGCCGGATCAGTGCTGAAAAGCATGCGACTGGCCAGGAAGCGTTGCTCTGGCTCCTCAACCTCGCCGACGGCACCCGCTCCCTGCTGGACATGGCCGAACACACCGGCCTGTCCTTCACGGAACTGAATGCCGCCGCGGAGTTGGCACGGGACGCGGAGCTGATCGTGGAGGCGGAGTGATCCACATTATCCCAGCGGAACGTCGCGGGTTTCCACATCGATGGCCTGGGCGGCCAGTGCTGCCAGCAGGAGCAGCATGGCGAACAGCCCGATGGCCGCCGTGAAGCTGAATGCAACGACCAACCCTATGGCGGAAGGCGCAAGCAGTCCGCCAAGCCGAGCCATCGCCCCGGCCGCGCCCATGCCCGTGGCCCGCAGCGATGTGGGGTAAAGCTCCGGCGTGAAGGCGTAAAGCGCGCCCCAGGTTCCCAGCAGGGCGAAGCTCATCACCAGGGTCGCGCCTGCGATTGGGATCGGCGATGTGCTGACGACATAGAGCAGGCAACCGGCGGCGCTGGCGATCAGGAAGCCGATCAGGGTCGGTCGGCGGCCCCAACGCTCCACCCCGATCGCGGCCAGCACATATCCCGGCACCTGGGCCAGCGCCACAAGCACCAGGAAGCCGTAGCCCCGCAGGAATCCGTGCCCCTCCAGCGCCAGCCGACTGGGCAGCCAGACGAAGACGCCGTAATAAGCGGCCGAGACCAGAAGCCAGACCGTGAGGATCAACAGGCTGCGACGGCGGAGGCTGCCGGACAGGATGGCGGAGGCCGGGACTTTTACGACCGGCGGCGCCGTCAGGGTCACGGGCGGCAGAAGCCGCCGGTTCGTCCGCGCGATCTTGTCCAGCACCGCGCCCGCCATCTCCGGCCGGCCCGATCGCAACAGGAACTGCGGCGACTCCGGAACCCAGAGACGCAGAACAAAACCTATAAGGGCCGGTGCAGCGATGAGGGCGAACAGATACCGCCAGCCATCCTCCACCCCGGCGCGGGCGACCGCCCAGGCGGCGACTGCTACCGCAACGGTGCCTACGGCCCAGAAGCCCTCCAGCGCCACAAGCCAACGTCCCCGCCGTTGCGCTGGCAGGAATTCAGCCATCATGGCGTAATCGACCGGCAGGGTGCCCCCCACCGCCAAGCCGGTCAACCCGCGCAGCACCAGCAGCACGGCGAAGTTTGGCGCAAAGGCGGAGAGCAGGCCGAAAAGCGCGTCCATCAGCACGGTCGCGATCAGCACCGTGCGGCGTCCGAACCGGTCCGCCAGCCGCCCGAACAGCGATGCGCCGACCAGCATGCCAAGGAAGAAGGCCGTTCCCGTCTGCAAGGCCTGCGGGATTGTCAGGCCGAAGCTGGCGGCGATGCCGGGGGCCGTGAATCCGACCGAAAGCACCTGCATCGCCTCCGCGGCCCAGACCAGGCCGAAGATGCCGAGCAGCCGCCTCTGGAAAGGGCCGGTGCCTGCCGCGGCAAGGGCCTGCTCAATGGGAACCGGAGCCATACTGTGATCCGTTTCTGCCGTACCTGCCCCGGTTCAACACGCTGGCGGCGGCTTTCGGACCTGCCGCGTGCAGCAGCGGAACAGCTTTTATCCTTCGCCAGAGGGAACGCGCCTACCGGAAATTGCCCGGCTGAATGCCGAGGCGGCTCAGCTTGTCATAAAGCGTTTTCTTCGGAAGGCTCAGCGCCTCCGCCGCTGCGGGGACGTTGCCCTTCTGGGCGCGGAGCTGGGCAATGATCAGGGAGCGCTCAAAGCCCTCCACCTGATCGGCGAGGCTTGCATCATCCGGAGCGGACGGCGGCGATATGGCGGCCCCGTCGTTGAGATCGGGCCCGCCGCCGGGAACGCCGAGCACGAAGCGCTCGGCAAAGTTCTTCAGCTCACGCACATTGCCGGGCCAGCCATAGGCCTGAAGCCGGCCCCGCTGCTCCGAGGAGAGTACGGGCAGGGGCCGCCCGTGCCGGGCCGCGGCCTGGACCAGGAAATGCTCGAACAGAAGCGGGATATCCTCTCGCCGGTCGCGTAGGGGCGGAAGCTGCACCAGCACGACGTTGAGCCGGTAGTAGAAATCCTCCCGGAACCGGCCCTGGCGCACCAATTCGCCGAGATCCTCCTTCGTGGCGGCCACGACCCGCAGGTCCACCGGCACTAACCGGTTGGACCCCAGCCGCTCCAGGCTGCGCTCCTGCAAGGCCCGTAGCAGCTTGGCCTGCAGGTGCAGCGGCATGGACTCCACCTCATCCAGGAACAGGGTGCCGCCGCTGGCATGCTCCAGCTTGCCGATCCGAGGCTTCACGGCCCCGGTGAAGGCGCCGCTCTCATGCCCGAAGACTTCGCTCTCGAACACGGTTTCCGGCAGGGCGGCGCAGTTGATGGCGACGAAAGGCTTGGACCGGCGGGCGGAGAACTGGTGCAGGCAACGGGCCACCACCTCTTTGCCGGTGCCCGTCTCCCCCAGCACCAGCACGTCGGCAGATGTGTCCGCCACCTGGGCCAGGATCCGCTTCACCGATTCCATGGCGGGCGACTGGCCCAGCATTACGGCGTCGATCCCATCGCGATCCCGGATTTCCTTGCGCAGGGTGGCGACCTCACGACTCAGCCGCCTTTTTTCGAGCGCCCGCTGAACTGTGGCCACAAGCCGCTCGGAGGCGAAGGGCTTCTCGATGAAATCGTAGGCCCCGGACCGCATAGCGGCCACCGCCATGCCGACATCGCCATGCCCGGTGATCAGGACGACGGGCAGGGCCGGGTCCAGCGCCAGGGCGGCCTTCATGAGGGCAAGTCCGTCCTGCCCCGGAAGCCGCACATCGGTGATCATGACGGCTGGGCCCTGGCCACGCAGACTGCCGAGCGCCTCTTCCGCGGACCCAGCCGCGGCGTGATCGATCCCGGCCAGTTCCAACGCCTGTCCGACGCCGAGGCGGACTGCTTCGTCATCCTCCACCAGGAGCACATCCGCTTCAGCGGTCATTGGTGGCCTCCATCTCTGTCACGGGCGCGTCCACCGTGGGCAGTTCCAGGGTGAACACGGCCCCGCCTTCCGGTCGGTTCGCAGCGGTCAGCGCGCCGCCGAAATCCTGGGCGATTCCGGCAGAGATTGCCAATCCGAGACCCAGCCCCGCGCCGGAAGCCTTGGTGGTGAAGAACGGTTCGAACAGGCGGGCCATGACGTCCGGCGGCAGGCCCAGCCCGGTGTCCGCCACCTCAATCCGGACCCGGCCATCGACCATGCGTCCGGTGACCTGGAGATGCCGGTCCGCAGACCCCTGCGTGGCGTCGATGGCGTTGGCCAGCAGGTTCACCAGAATCTGCTCCAACCGTGTCGCGTCGCACCAGACGGCGAGACCGGGCGGACGCAGATCGACAGCCACCTCCACGCCTTCCCGCCGCAGCCGCTCCCGCAACAAGGTGAGAACGGCGTCGATGCTGGCGCGGAGCGACACGGCAGAACTCTCATTACCCGACTTGCGGGCGAAGTTGCGGAGCTGCCCGGTGATGCTGGCGATACGCTCCGTCAGGCGCGCGATCATGGCGAGGTTCCCGGCGACCTGACGGTCCTGCCGACGTTCCAGGAAGACCGCCGCATTGTCGGACAGGGTGCGCAGGGCGGCCAGCGGCTGGTTTATCTCATGCGCCACACCTGCGGAAAGCTGGCCGAGGGCGGCCAGTTTCGCGGCCTGAACCAGCCCTTCCTGGGCACGGCGCAACTCCTGTTCCGCCCGTTGCCGTTCGGCGATTTCCGTGCGCAGCTCTGCATTCGCCTGCGTCAAGGCGGACGTCCGCTCCCCCACCTTGCGCTCCAGGTCCGAATTGGCGCGGGCCAGTGCATTCCGTGCCCGCCGCTCCGCCGACCGGGTGCGGCGGCGCTGGCGGACATAGAGGGGCAGCAGGGCCAGGATGCCGGACAGGGCGGCCGCCGACAGCGCTCCGGCCCACTTCGCTTCCGCCACCGGCCTCAGATCGTGCAGCACCGTGACCTCCCAGCCGGCGTCGTCAAGCGTATGGCTCAGGGCCAGGTAGCGGCGGCTTTCGGCGCTGACGATCCGGGCGCCATTCACCTCCCGGACCTGCCAGTCCAGAGGCTCCAGGCGGACCTGATCATAGTGGCGGGTCTTGCGCAGACGGTCGAGGGTTTCCGGCGGAAGATCCGTCAGGGTCTTGAACTTCCAGGCCGGTTCGGATGCCAGGATCACCACCCCGTTGGCATCCTTGACCAGCACCTTCTCGGAGGTCGTGGCCCAGGTGCGTTCCAGCCTGTCCAGGCTGACCTTGACCACCGCCCCGCCGATGACGGCATCGCCCCGGCGGATGGCGCGGGCGACATAGTAACCAGGTGCCCGGCTGGTGGTGCCGATGCCATAGAAGCGCCCGATATCCGACGCGAGAGCATCGCGCACGTAGGGGCGATAGGAGAAATTGCGGCCCACGAAGCTCAGTGGTTCCCGCCAATTGCTGGCCGCCAGGGTTGTCCCGGTCACATCCACGACATACACGGCGGAAGTGCCGAGGAAAGCATTGGCCTGCTCCAGGAATTGGTTGGCTGCATCCCGGAGGTCTGCATCGGCCGGGTCGGCGAGCAGGGCCAGCAGCCGCGGGTCCTGGCCCAGAACGGCCGGCACCGGATCATACTTTCCAAGCTCGCTCTCCAGGCCCAGCGCATAGAGGTCGAGGCGGGGGCCGGCCTGTGCCTCCAGCCGCGACACGGCGACCTTTGCGGCCCCCGCGCCGGCAAGCCAGACAGCCAGGGCCGCGGCCAGGATCGCCAGCAGCGCGACGCCGAACCGTTGCAGAAAATGTCGCTTCGCCGCTGGCATGGTGCTTCTGTTCCGCCGGTATCCACTCCCAGCATGGGTGGCGATCCGGCCGGGGGCAAGGGGCCGGGGATGCGGGAGGAAAGGGGCCCCTCCAGTCGGAAGGGCCCGGTGCGTTACTCCGCGGGTTGCCCGGCGAGGATGGGGGCGGGCTTCTCCGTCCTACCCTCCAGCGCGGCCTGCATCTGGCGGGTGTCCAAGGCACCCTCCCACTTGGCGACGACGATGGTGGCGACGCCGTTGCCGATCAGGTTGGTCAGCGCACGGGCTTCCGACATGAAGCGGTCGACGCCCAGGATCAGGGCGATGCTGGCGACGGGAATACTGCCAACCGAGGCCAGGGTGGCCGCCAGCACGATGAACCCGCTGCCGGTCACGCCGGCCGCGCCCTTCGAGGTCAGCAGGAGCACCGCCAGAAGGCCCAGCTCCTGCGCCAGGGTCAGATCCGTATTAGTGGCCTGCGCCAGGAAGACGGCCGCCATGGTCAGATAGATGCAGGTGCCGTCGAGGTTGAAGGAATAACCGGTGGGGATCACCAGCCCGACCACGGACTCCTCGCAGCCCAGCTTTTCCATCTTGCGGATCATGCGCGGAAGCACGGATTCGGAGGAGGAGGTGCCGAGCACGATCAGCAGCTCCTCCTTGATGTAGCGGATGAAGCTAACGATGCTGAAGCCGGTGGCCCGCGCAACCGCTCCCAGTACGCCGAAGATGAACAGCAGGCAGGTCACATAGAAGCAGGCCATCAACTCGCCCAGCGACACCAGCGTGCCGACGCCGTACTTGCCGATGGTGAAGGCCATAGCGCCGAAGGCGCCGATGGGGGCGGCCTTCATGACGATGCCGACAATGCCGAAGAACACCTGGCTGGTCTGCTCGATCAGATTCAGCACCGGCTTTCCGCGCTCACCAAGGGCATGCAGGCCGAAGGCGAAAAGGATGGAGATGAACAAGACCTGGAGGATTTCACCCTCGGCGAAGGCGCCCACCACGGTAGAGGGAATGATGTGCAGCAGGAAGTCGAGCGTGCTCTGCTCGCCTGCCTTGGAGACGTAGGTCTCGATGGACTTGGTATCCAGGTGGGCGACATCCACGTTCATGCCGGACCCTGGTTGCCACAGATTGACGACGATCAGCCCCAGAGCCAGGGCGACGGTCGTCAGTATCTCGAAGTAGATCAGCGCCTTGACGCCGACCCGGCCGACCTTGCGCATGTCGCCCATGCTGGCGATGCCATGCACCACGGTGAAGAAGATGATAGGGGCGATCAGCATCTTGATCGCCTTGATGAAGGCGTCGCCCAGGGGCTTCATGGACTCGCCCAGGCTGGGATAGAAATGTCCCAGCAGGACGCCAATGGCGATGGCGATCAGCACCTGGACATAAAGATGGCTGAAAAGCCCGCCCTTCCGCTTGGCCGACGGCCCGGCATTAACGGTTGCGCCGTTCATCTCGGGGTATCCTCCTGTTCCGAACCGCTCTGGCTTGTCCCGCATTCGGAGATGCGGTCCCGGGCGGCGGCTTTCCCGGCGTCCCTGTGCGGGACCGGGACGCTTCGACTGCACAGGGCGTGCCAAAGGGCGAGCGGAAGGACTGGAATCTGCTAAATCCTTTCAGCTGTTAACATTTGTGTAAGAGACGGAAATCCGCGGCATTGGGGCCTGTCTGGAAATCCGCACGACATAAAGGATGGGGGGCTGGATTTCCGCACAGCCAACCGTGGGGCCGTCCGGTCAGTAGACGTCGCGCCGGTAGAGACCGGCGTCCGCCATCTCCTCCAGCCGATCCTGCCCCAGGATGGAGGCCAGCGTGGCGGAGACCTCGGCCGCCATCCCACCCAGGCTGCCGCAGACCAGGATCACAGCGCCCTCATCCACCCATCGCGCCACATCGTCCGCAGCGGCAGCCAGCCTGTGCTGGACATAGACACGCTCAGCCTGATCGCGGGAGAAGGCCAGGTCCAGTCGCCCCAGGTGGCCGGCCGCGTGCCAACCCCGGATCTCCGCCTTGAAGTGGAAGTCGTGGGCTGCCGTCCGCTCCCCGAACAGCAGCCAGTTGCGCCGACGGCCCTGGACGGCACGGGCTTTCAGATGCGCCCGCAGCCCGGCGATCCCGGTGCCGTTGCCGATCAGGATCATGGGGCGGTCGCCCTCCGGCGCGTGGAAGGACCGGTTCTCCCGCAGGCGGAGGTCGACGGTGCCGCCCAGGGGCGCATGGGCGGTCAACCAGCCGGAGCCGAGCCCCAGCCTGCCGTCGGCACGCCGCGCCTGCCGCACTACCAGTTCCAGCCTGCCATCGGCGGGAATGGAGGCGATGGAATATTCACGGTGGGGAAGGGGCGTGGCCCTGTCCGCGATCTGTTGCGGTCCCAGACCCTGCCACTCTGTCCATTCGTCCGGCGTATCCGGCAGATGGCAGACGGCCAGCCGCTCCGCCAGGGAACCGCTCCACCCGTCCGCCTCGACCGTGGCGGCCCCGTCCAGCTCCAGCCGGTCCAGGGCGGCGGCGATCTCCTCCGCCGGATGGCGCGGACCGATCTCGGCGATGTCGCCAGCCTGCCAAGTGGGACTGCCGGCTTGAGGCGTCAGGCGGATGAGGACGACCGGCGCGCCGGGGCTGCCGGGATTGAGGTGCGTCCGCTCCGCCAGCGTCCATGGCTCGTACCGGGCGGGCGCCCAGTCGGCCAACTCCGCATTGCCGGAGAGCTGGCCCAGATGGTGCTGCCAGTGCCGGATGGCGCCAGGGTCGCCGTTATCGACCTCGACCAGATCGAACAGCGGCGTCGCCCCCTGGCGGCGCAGCCAACCGTCCAGACGATGCCCGAAAGCGCAGAACTGCGCATAGCTGCGGTCGCCCAGGGCAAGCAGCCCGTAGCGGAGCCCGGTCAGGTCGGGCTCGGCCCCGGCACTCCGGCGCAGGAAGCCGGCGGCGCTGTCGGGGGCGTCGCCCTCGCCGGTTGTACTGACCAGGAACAAGACCTGCCGGGCCTCCTCCAGAACCGGAACGGTCATGGCGGAGAGGGGGAGCAGCCGCACCGGACCACCGCCAGCCGCAAGCATGTCTGCGGTTCGCTCCGCCAGTTGCTCCGCAAATCCCGTCTGGCTGGCATGGATTACCAGCGTTCCTTCGCCTGCCAACTCTGGCGGGGGCGCCGCGTGGGCCGAAGACCGGAGCCGATGGCCGCGCAGGATGGAAGCGGTGAAACCACCATAGCCCAGCAGGACGGAAGCGGCGGCTACAGCCTGCCGCGCACCATGATCCAGCAGGGGGCTGTCCAGGGCGATCCAGGCCGCCGCACTGCCGGCCAGGGCGGCAAGCAGGGCGGTCAGTTCCGAACCCCTGATGGCGGAGGATGCGCCCATCACTCCACCATCGCCGCCAGAGCCGGGCTCATCGGCCACTGGCTGGCCGGCAGACCGCGAAATCCGAACAGGCTGGGAATGCCGCGGGCGGCGGCATAGGCCTGACCGGCTTCCTCACCCAGCACCAGAATGGCCGTGGCCAGGGCATCCGCCCGCATGCAGCTTTCATCCAGGACCGTAACGGACGACAGCTTTTCGTCCACCGGATAGCCGGTCCGTGGGTCGATGGTATGGGAATAACGCCGGCCCGCCGCCTCGAAAACGCGCTGATGATCGCCGGAGCTGGCGACGGACAGGCCGTGCAGGGCGATCAGGACCGGTGCGCTGTCGCCCACGGTCGGGACCTGCGCCTCCAGCCCCACCCACCAGGGGGTCATATCGGGCTTGACGCCGCGTCCACGCAGCTCCCCCCCGATCTCCACCAGGTAGCTGGCGATGCCGTCAGCCTCCAGACAGGCCGCGACGCGGTCGACGGCATGTCCCTTGGCGATGCCGGACAGGTCAAGATAGACGCCGCCGGGCTGCAATGCGCGGCAACCGGCCGGGTCCAGCCGGACCCGCTGCCAGCTGCTTACCGCCACTGCCTCAGTGATGGCCGGTTCCGTCGGCGGAAGCTGCCGGGCGGGCTCAGGTCCGAAGCCCCAGAGATTGACCAGCGCCCCGGCAGCCGGGTCGAACGCGCCTTTGGTTTCCGCGGCCAGACCCATCCCGCAGTCCAGGACCTGCATCAGTTCCCGCGGCAGCGGGCGCCAGCTTCCTGCCGGAGCCTGATTGAAGCGGCTGAGGGCCGATCCGGGTTCCCAGGTGCTCATCTGCCGGATCACAAGATCCAGCTCGCCTTCGATTCCGGGCCTGTGGCTCTCCAATGAAGTGCCGGCCGGCATGACGGCGCGGACCGACCAGCTGGTTCCCATGGTCCGGCCGCCCACCATCTGTACCGTCGCACCCGGGGCCGGCCGTTCCAGCCCGGCGGGTGCGAGGTTCAGGGGAATGATGACGCGCCGTGCGTCCCGCATCTTAAATCCTTAAAACGGGTCGGCTCGACACAGGCCGGGGCCTGGGCGGTCACTGGGGCAGCACTTCCAGCGTTGCGGTATAGACCGCCATGCGCTTGGCCGCACCCTTCACGGTGGTCTTGTCGTCCTCCACCTCGGCGCTGATCCAGTACATGCCGGGCGTCGGCCAGGTCACCGTGATGACGCCGTCCTGATCGCTGGTGACTTTCGTGTCGTCCGGCTTGCTGCGGTAACGGACACCGCCCGGAACCACCTCGACCTCGGTGCCCGCGGCTGGCTTCCCGTCCAGCAGCAGGCGGAACTTTGCGGGCTCGCCCTCGAACAGGTCGTTCGGATGGGTGATCGGCTCCAGCTCCAGACCCTGGCCGGTGATCTTCAGCGCGTCGGTGGTGGGCTTGCCGGCCGTGACGAACGTCTCCAGCCGCCGGTGCATCTCGGTCAGCACCACGTTCTTGGCATCGGCCGGAATCTCCTTGGCTGCGGCCTCGGCGGGCCCGCGCCAGCGCTTCCGCTCCCCGTTCAGCTCATAGGTCCCGACCACCATCTTTCCAGGCATGGCCAGCTTGTAGGTGCCGGGCTGGGTGAGGTGGAGGTCGAAGGTGGTGCGGTACTTGCCGGTGCTGGCATTCTCCGCCTTGGCAGCCGACCCGTCGGGCGCGGTGATGCTCAGCCCGTCGATGCGCAGCGGCACATGCTCGAAATAGAACAGGTCGTTGGACACGGCCGCATCCACCGTGACCCAGGGGTCCTCTCCCGACAGCACCGTGGCGGAGGGCAGCATCCAGGTCCGGTGCGCCTGTGCCTGGAAGGGAATGCAGATGGCGGCAGCGACGGCAAGAGCCGCCCAGTTGCGTGAAATCATGGCGAATCCGCTCCTTCGGGCTTCAGGGGGTGAGATCAAGGGCAATGCGGCCAAGCTCTTCGGAGCCCTCGGCCGTCAGTGTGGCGGGGGCCTTGGCCGGCCAGGTGAAGGGGATGCGCATCAGTTCGCGCCCGCCAACCTCTCGGGCCGCCTCAACCACCAGCGTGTACTCGCCGGGGGCAAGCTCGCCCAGCGGATCCTTGCCGACGGTATATTCCAGCCGGTGTTCGCCGGGGGCCTTGGTGGGGCCGCTGATCCCGTCAGCCGGCAGGGTCAGGTCACGGCCCACGCGCCGCCACCACTGCCGCATGTCCTTCAGCCACTTCTCGCCTTCCCGATCCGCCTTCTTCACGTCGTAGAGGACGGCCAGATTGGCGGCGACGCTCTGGTCCGGTCCCTCGACCCAGACGCCGACATAGGGGCGGTGATACTCGGCCACCTGCAGGCGCGGGATCTCGATGGTGACGGCCATGTCCGCGGCCAGGGCCGGCGTCGCCGCGAGGCCGGTCAGGGTGAGTGTAAGCAGTGCTCGCATCGGCGTCTCTTCGGTGGCTCTTCAGTGGATGGACAGGATGGCGATCAGCAGCGGCACCACCAGCCCCAGCCCGACCAGGGGCCAGGTCGCCGGCCGGTTGCCGGCGTGGAACTGCAGCAGGAAAAGCCCGGTGATGCAGAATACCAGGCACGCGCCGGCGAAAATGTCGATGAACCAGCTCCAGGCCGAGCCGGTGTTGCGGCCCTTGTGCAGATCGTTCAGGTATGAAATCCAGCCGCGGCTGGTCTGCTCATGGATCACCTCGCCGCCCTCTGTTTCCAGGCTGATCCAGGCGTCGCCGCCCGGCCGGGGCAGGGCCACATATACCTCTCCCGCCGACCATTCCGGTTCCCGCCCTTGCACGCTGACCTGCAACTCGCGCTCGAGCCAGTCGGCGACAGGGCCGGGCAGGGCGCCCTCCCCGGATTCCACCTGTGCCGCCAACAGAGCCCGGAGTTCCTCCGGCAGGGTTGCCTGCCGCTCGGTCACGACAGGCTTCGCCTCGATCGCGCCAGCATGATTCAGGGTGATGCCGGTGGCGGCGAACAGGATCATGCCCAGCAGGCAGATGGCGGAACTGATCCAATGCCATTGATGGAGATGCTTCAGCCAGAAGGCCCGGCGGCCCTGGCGAAGAATATCCCTGCTGTGCTCTGCTTCGCGCATCCGGACGGGGTTCCAGAACTCCTGGGGGACGGGCGCACGTCCCATCTACATGGTTCCGCGCGCCCAAGGTCCTGAGTGATAGCCTGGACTGATAATCAGTCGCAACACATTGCTGTCCAAGGAGCCCGGACATCCGGGCTCCCAAGACAATCAGAAGGTGGCATTCACAGAGACCCAGAGCCGCCGCGGCTCCTGGTTGATGGCGTACTCGTTGGCGTAGGCGACAGCGTTGCCCGACGTATAGGGAATGTAATCCACAAAGTTCTTGTCGAACAGGTTGTAGATCGTGGCGTTGATCGTGATGTTCTCGGTCACGCGGTAAGCGCCGCCGAGATGGAAGAGGCTGTAGGCCTTGAAGTTGCCGAGCTGGTCCTGCTCCTCCCCGGCGCCGCGGTAACGCTCGCTCCGATATTCGCCACGCAGCCAGAGATTCACCGCATCGGCCACATCCCAGTCGATCCGGGCGTTGACGGCGTGCTTCGGCGTCGCGACGAGCGGCAGCCCTTCATTGGGACCGCTCTTCTGCTCGCTGTCCGTGTAGGTGTAGTTGGCGGAGACGGAGACCGCACTGGTCACAGCCAGACGCGCGGCCGCCTCGAAGCCCCTGGTCTCTGCCTTGTCCACATTCACGCTCTGGCTGAAGGTCGCGACATTCGGCCAGTAGCCGGCATCCAGGCAGCCCGGCGGGCCGGAGACTGTGCCGTACTCCTCTGGCGTCAGGCCGAAGCTGCAATTCACGATGGGAGCGCCCGTCGTGATCTTGTCGTCGAACTCGTTGTAGAACACCGTCGCGTTGGCGGTGAACGGACCGCCATTGTCGAAGTAGACGCCAGTCTCGTAGCTGGTGCTGGTCTCAGGCTGCAGGTTCGGGCTGCCCAGCAGCGGGATGGTGCCCTGGCCGGTGAAGCCGACGATGCCTTCCGCGATCTGGTCCAGGCGGGGAGTCTTGAAGCCGCGGCTGACACCGCCCTTCACGGTGAAGGCATCGGTCGCATTCCAGACCAGATAGGCGCGCGGGCTGACATGGCCGCCGAACACATTGTGATCGTCATAGCGCACGCCCACCGTCAGGGCGAGCGGGTCGAGTAGCCGCCACTCATCCTCGGCATAGAGGGCCCACTGTTCGTGGGTGAACTTCTCAGGCGCCACCCCGTCCACCATCTCCGCGTCCCAGTACTGGCCGCCGACGGTCAGCGTGTGGGAGCCGATGGTGCGGAAATACTTCGTGTTGAAGATGGTGTTGGTGGCTTCCAGCTCACGCGGGTCGCCGGCTTCACGGTCGGTACCCGGCACGTCGGAAGGGATGACTCGGCCAACCGTTTCGGTCTGGTTCAGGGTGATGTCGGAGTCCAGCACGCCGCCCAGAAGATTCCAGGTATGGGCCAGGACGAACTGGTCGCGGTTGAACTCCAGTTCCGGCCCATAGCCGCGAACGCCCAGCGTGCCGAGCTGTCCTTCCGAGTTGTCGTAGGTCTGCCGGGCAATGTCGGCGTCCAGCCAGAAACGGTGATTCTCGTTGGGCATGAAGGTCA
Organism: Indioceanicola profundi; assembly: GCF_003568845.1. NCBI lineage: Bacteria > Pseudomonadati > Pseudomonadota > Alphaproteobacteria > Rhodospirillales > Azospirillaceae > Indioceanicola > Indioceanicola profundi. The sequence continues at coordinate 383,778 of NZ_CP030127.1, forward strand.
GCCGGCCACCGGCGGACCAGATGTCGGCTTCCACCGGGCTGGGTCCGCGGGGGTCCACTTCCAACTGCTCGCCATTCGCATCGGTGAAGACCAGTTCGGACTTCTCGCGCTTGAGGACCCGGCCGCGCACGGCCAGGGCCAGCCGATCCTGCACCAGCGGCCCATCAAGATAGGCGGATGCGCTGTAGGAATTGCCGAAATCGGTGTCTTCCTGGAAGGTGCCGTCGATGGAGACGTCGCCGCCCCAGCGATCACGCGGCGTACGGGTAATGATGTTCACGACGCCGCCCATGGCATCGGAACCATAAAGGGTGGACATCGGCCCACGCACCACCTCGATCCGCTCAATGGCGGAGACGGGGGGAATGAAGCTGGATGCGGTTTCGCCGAAACCATTCGGCGTGACATTGCCGGCCGGGTTCTGCCGGCGGCCGTCCACCAGGATCAGGGTATAATCGCTGGGCATGCCGCGGATGCTGATATTCACGCCGCCGGTCTTGCCGACTTCGCCGCCGACATCGATGCCCTGAACGGTGGAAAGCGCTTCCGCCAGACTGTTGGTGCGCTGCTGCTCAAGCTCGATACGCGGCACCACGGTGATGCTGGCCGGGGCTTCGACAATGTTCTGCTGGAAACCGGAGGCAGTAACGACGATTTCCTCGATATCCTGCTGGCCCTTGAGTCGGGCCTGATTCCGGTTGGCAGCGGCGGTAGTCTCCTGCCCCCAGGCGGCCTGCGCTCCTGTCAACGCCAGTACGAACAGCGCAGTGCCCGACAGCAACCCCCCGATCTTCCCCCGCCGCATGTCTTACCCCTTCTGTGCAATTTTGCGAATGGCTTGCATTCTCATAGGCAAGGAGGAGGCGGCACGCAACTGCAAATTATTCGCATTGACCCGATGCAATTGCGCGGGCTCCGACGCATGGACATTCGGAGTGGCATCCTGGTGCCAACCTGCCAACCATCACAATTTCTGCGACTCCATTCATATTTCGGAGAGCCAGCTTCAGAATTTCGGAGACCCATTCCGCTTATTTACGCCTTCCAAGTGCTCATTCGGCCCCTGGCGACGCAGCATAGAGTCGCATGATTCCAGAATCGGCGACGGTGGTTCGGAGTTTCAGTGACTCACGCGCAGTAGGTTCACTATTTCAGTGACTCGCGCGGACCGAGGCGGCGAGGATCACGCATTCGGGCCTTTTGATCTGCTGGAGGGACTGCTCCCAAACGTGGTCAGGATCACCGGTCTTGCATTGCCAAGATCTTGCGCTGGAAAAGTGCACCATCGGCGTGCATTTCTAACTGCTGCCCCTGATATCCGCCCTCTCTGCGCGGCGTCGAAGTGCGCCATCTCGTTCGGCATGCGACTGCACTTGGGCGTATTGAGACGTGCAGCACGCATAGTGCTGAACGGCTGAAGCGGCTCCCCTGTACGTTCTTCCCTAACCAGATTTCTGGCATGGCTGAATAGATTTCAGCCTGCTGATTCGGTGCTCGCTCGCTATAGGTTCTCTGCTCCTCCAGCAACCTGAAACGAGCATTCCGTATCCAAATGGCCTCTTCCCTGGACATACCGCTACTGCCGGTTCGCCCGCGACCGCATCCCGGAGAGGCCATCTCCGGATATCTGGCGCGGCTGAAAGCAGCACTCGGTGTCCCATCCAAAAACCTAAGGGCGTACTTGGGAATTGAGCCTTGGGGCCATCTCCCGCTTCTGGACACCTGGGATGAGGACTTGGTTGATCGTATAATCCAGGCAGTAGGCGGACAGGCAGCGATCCTCAAATATTCCATTTTGCCTTCATGGCACTACCTTCTGGCTGGCGCTTTTAGTCCGATTCATAAAGATAAGTCCTGGATGCAATGGTGTCCTGCTTGTCTGTCGGAACCAGATCCATGGTTTCGGGCCGTTTGGCGGATGTCTGTAACGACCTGCTGTTCACAACATGGGCGTTTGCTGCTTTCCAAATGTCCAGCCTGCGGCGTCAGAGTCGATCCGGAGAAGATTTCGCCGATGTGCGCCTGCGGGGTTCCTCTCAGTGCTCACCAGACGCCCAAGGCGATGCCTTTCGTCGTGAGTGCCCAAGGTGCATTTGAAAAGGCACTTTCTGCAGAACCGGAATTGGAGAAGCGGACAGCCCTGGTCGCCAACTTCTTTAGGCCAACTGCTGAGAAACTGAAGCAAGGAAAACTCTCCGTAGCATCATATGGGCAGCCCTGCGAGATCCGTCACGCCGCCCATGGATTCACGCTGATCGAAGCCCTTGAGAGAAGCGGGGCAGCAGTGACGGAATGGGGTCAGTATTGGCGTTTCATCGATAGGGTCTTGCTGCCGACATTACGGAGCGATCCGACCTATGGGCAATTTGACGTGATGAGACGTGGAGGACGCCCGGTACGATACAGGCGCAACATCGCGGATGATTGGATTGAGGAAGGCGCATATCTCCGCCGCAGGCATGACATGCGATGCAAGATGATCCGGGCCATCGAACTGCATTCCGAGAAACCCACCCGGCCTAGGAGGGCTGCTTTCTATCAGGCCAAGTGTTCAGGGTTGGCCGAGTCCGGAAGGCGGTAACATTCGGGTGCGGATTGAAGTGCGGCGCTACACACCGTTTCCTCTGTTTCGCAGACCCGTAAGAAAGGGAGCATGCGAAAGTTCCTCAACGACAGCCCTGCCAGGGCGGTAAAGCGGTTCGGCTTCACGCTGGAAGAAATTATTCGGCAGGTCAGCTGGATAGAAAACGTCAACTGGGCACTGTGGGCTTCAAGATTCTTGATAAGAAATGGCCGGACCTCGATCGTCGGTTCCGGGCGTGGCTGTAGCCGAGCAAATTCGGTCTGACAGATGTCAGATCCGCTCCCTTTCCGACATTGTGTAAGGAACGGCCATTGCGGCGGGGCATCTTCGCCCCGTTTTGACTTGGTACCGCGCGAGGAGGCTATAACGTTGCAGCAAGTGCGTCCCGGAGCGAACTAGCGGAATACGGCTTACGGAGCACGATTCCGTCCAGTGCGTCTCCACGATGACCGGTGGCGAAGATCACCTTGATGTCCTGCTTCCGGCGGCGGGCTTCCACAGATAAGCCTCTGCCGTCCATATGACCCGGCAGATCTAAGTCGGTGAGCAGCACATCTACATCCCAATGCGCAAGGAGCGTGAGCGCTTCCTCGGCCGAGGCGGCTTGCACGACCATATGCCCCATCGAGCGGATAGTTGTCGCTGTCGCCTCGGCAACCATCGGCTCATCTTCGACAAGCAACACGCACAGTCCCTCGGCTTCGGAGGGCGTGCACGCCCGGCTCGCGACCTCCCCGCTCGACATCCGCTCTGACAATCGGGATGCGCCGGATGTCGGTCCATCCAGAACGTCGCGAAGCTTCCGTGCCAATGTATCCCGCGTGTAGGGCTTGCTGAGGAGCACCGTTCCGGAATAGAGGCGCCCGTCCTGTCTGATAATGTTCGCCGTATAGCCAGACGTATAGAGCACGCGGACCTCCGGTCGGAGCGCAACGGCACGGCGCGCGAACTCCGGCGTCGAGATCGAGCCCGGCATGATCACGTCCGTAAAGATGAGGTCGGCGGGCACTCCAGCTTCAAGCAGGCTCAGGGCTTCGTCCGCGTTCGACGCCGTGCTTACATGGTATCCAAGCGATCCGACCATTGCCGCCACAGCCTGGCGGACAGCCTCCTCATCCTCGACGACCAGGATGGCTTCCGTCCCGCCGCTGGCATTTCCAGTTGGCCGTACAATCTCCTCCTCTAGAGCCGGGGAGCGGGGCAGATAAATCGTGACGGCGGTGCCGCGCCCGAGTTCGCTCCTGATTTCCACATGGCCGCCCGACTGCTTGGCGAAGCCGTGCACCGTGGCGAGGCCAAGGCCCGTGCCCTCGCCGACCGGCTTCGTGGTGAAGAAGGGCTCGAAAGCATGGGCGAGTACGTCGGGCGACATTCCCGGGCCATTGTCGCTGACTTTCAGCATCACGAACTCGCCTGAAGCTCCCCGCTGATTGGACGTGTCGGTGCCGTCCAGCATGGTATTGGCGATTTCGATAGTGACCTTCCCCTGCCCCTGCAGGGCATCACGCGCGTTCACCGCCAGGTTCAGAATTGCGTTCTCCACCTGGACCGGGTCCACCATGGCGTTCCAGAGGTCACTGTCGACGCGTGTTTCAAGTTCGATGCCGCCGCCGATTGTCTGGCGCAGCATGTCGAGAATGTTCTGGGCCACCCGGCCGAGATGGACAGATTTGGGTTCAAGCGGCTGCTGGCGCGCAAAGGTCAGAAGCTTGGATGTCAGTGAAGCCGCGCGCTCTACCCCCTCCTGTGCGGCCTGTATCCGCTGTACGGATTCGGCCGACAGATGCGCATCGACCGTGAGCAGTTGCAGGTTGGCCCCGATGACTTGAAGATGGTTATTGACATCATGTGCAACACCGCCGGTCAGCATGCCGACGGCCTCCAGCCGCTGAGACTGGGCAAGCGCTGCTTCCGCTTGCATGCGGCGCTCGACCTCTCCTCGCCAGCGGGAGAACGCCGCGGCCTCGCCTCTGGCCCGATGCAGGGCAGCCACGGCCATGATGGCCAGCGCAAGAGAGCCGAGCACAGCCACAGCGGCCATTGGCACTATCGATCTGAGCCAATCCCTTATGATCGTGTCGGTGCGGATGCCGAAGCTGGCATAGATGCCGTGTCCCTGCACCGGCCGGACCATGTGCAGACGCTCAACCCTATCGAGTTCAGATACTGTCTCGTACCTGCCGCCACCCGGGTTGACGGCAATCGTCTGCATGAAGCCACTTCCCTGGCTCATGACCTCGACGTTGGTCGTGATCGCCGGTATGCGGAGGAGAACCGTGCCATCGGCGCGTGCGACGGTCACGGACTCGCCTGGTCCGTGGCTGAGCTTGCCAAAGAAGGCGGCAATGGGTTCAAGCGGGATGCCGCTGACCACGGCGCCTGTGAACTCCTCGCCCGGCCCGGAGATGCGATGAGCTACTGGGAATGCGGCCTTGCCGGTCAAGCGGCCGACAATAGCGGGGCCGATGACCTGTTCGGCGCCCTTGCTCAGGGATTGGAAGAACTCACGATCCGCGTAGTTGTCATCCGGCGGAACTGGACTGACGCTATTGGCGATCGGGCGCCCGTTCGGCCCAATCACGCTGATCGCTGTCAGGGCTGTGCTGTCGGTCGAGTAGTCCGCAAGAACGTCATGTAGCGCACTGATCGGTAAGGGGTCCGGGCTTCCGGCGGAGAGCCGGTCCGCGATGGTTGTGACGATGCCTTCATGCAACTGGAAAACGGCGCGGAGGTGGTCGGCCATTGTGCGGGCCTGCCGGTCGGCCCGTTCTTCTGCATCCTCCCAGGCGACATACCATTGTTCCCAGGCAAAAAGGGAAAACAAGCCGAGCGGAATCAGCACACCGGCAACGATCAAGGCGCGAAGGGGCCGAGAGAGACGGGGGGCTTCGGTCATACGGGCTCGCTAAGTCGCTTGCGGACGAAGCTAACCGAGGTTCCGGCGCGATGCACGAGTCAGAAGACGGAAGCAGATAGTATGGCCAAATCTTTCCTGTCCTCCGGATAAAATGCACGCCTCCAAGTATGGAGTTTGAGCGAACTCGAGAACAGTAGAGATCCTTCCCATGGGCCAGCCTGGATAGGGCGTCATGCTCGCATGCAGTGATAGCCTAAGTACTGATCCGTCGCCGAACTCCTTCGCCCCCTTCGACGGTCTCGGCCAGAAACTGCACACCCGCTTCCGACATCACTCTGCCCAGGCGCTCCAGCGTGGAGGCACGCGGACTGGCCAGCCCATCCTCCAGCCTCTGGAGGGACTTGGTGGACAGTCCGGACTTCTCCGCCAACTCCTGACGGGACCAACCAAGAAGTCCTCGCGCAGCGCGCACCTGAGCGACAGAGGGCAGCATTTCGCTAGGAGAGCCGAGGAAAAGCATGTTGTCCACGGGCCTGACGGATTGCTGCCCCAAATAGGCGGTATGAGAAAGCAAACGTCTTATAAGAGACGTTTGCATCTTGACGCGGCCATCTATGCGGCCCAGCCTTCACGCAGCACGGGTGCTTCAGATCGAATCGGAGCTCCAGCACGGCAAGACAGCAGGAAGCACCATTACCGGTGTATTCCTGCTTTCGATGCTCACCCCATAACCGGAAGGGAGTGGTGGCGATGGATCAGCATTTGCTTGCGGTTGGGTGGGCCGGGCCCGAGGTAGAGTTTGAACTGGCAGGTTATGTAGATGGCTCCGAGAACCGGGCCATCATCCTGCACTGGATTCTTCTGACGCTTGTGGTCACCACACCGGTGACCGAGCGAACATTGCATGTCGTCGGGCAGGTAGGCAATCGCTGGCGAGTGACATCGCCGGTGGAGGTGATCTCGCCGTCCCGGTCAGCGGCTCGCACACTGAACAGCCTGTATAGCTTCGGAACTCGCTAGGGGATCGGCGACAGCACGGCTCGCTCGCGGAGGTAGCCAGCTATATCGGAGGTGGCGTCATCCCGAGCACGGCGTCCTTGAAGGCGGGGCGAGCGTAATCCGGCAATTTCCTACCTGCTGGCCTGAACTGGGGCCCGTCTAACAAGGACGTGTCGTCTAGATCTTCCAAAGGAGGCAGTCATGGCTCTGGAAGAAATGCCTGAAGAGGATCCATTCGGCGGTGGGCGTTGGCCAATCAGGCCAAGGCTACAGAAGGGTGAGGGGCTGGCGTCCTGGTGGCTGCGTATCTCCGGTGAATTCGGCCTGAGACCAGAAGCCTTCTGCCGTTTAGTCCTACAGCGGCGGCCATTATATGCTCCAGATCCGGTCCGAGCCAGCGAGCACTCTATATTGGACAAACTCTGTGCTGCGACAGGTACAGATCGCAGGGAGGCGAGTAGCTCCGCGTTATCCTGGTATGTCGGACGTGCGTTCTGGCGGATGTCTGCGAGCGTCAAAGCCGCGTGGGTTCTTCCAATGGGCAAGACTTATGAGCGCAACCGGGCGCCGGGCGCTCCGTTTTGCCCGCTCTGTTTGATCACAGAATCCATCCCAACATTTCAGCGGGATTGGCGACTGGCGATCTCCTCATGTTGCCTGCAACACAATGTCCTGCTGGAGGATCGCTGTAAATGGTGTGGAGCCCCTGCAGCCCCATTCCATGCTGTCCTCAAGGGGCATCGGGTCCATCTGTGTTGGGCGTGTGGAGCTCAGCTTGGACATGATGGGACCACTCCTGCCGATGCTTCCGTGGTTCAACTGCAGTCCTGGTTGCAGCAGACGCTCGAGGCAGGTTGGATCGCGTTGTCGGATACTCAGTATCTGCCGGGTCCTGCTGCTTTCGAGATTGTGCATCGGCTGATGTCGGGTATTGCCATCCGCGACCATCACGCAGCTGGACAGACCGACTGGGCTGTGCAGGCGGTTAAGGCAGCAGAGCTACCTGCATTGCTGCGGGCGACGAGCAGCGGCGGTTCCGCTTCCTCAGCAATCCCCAGCAGTTTGCGTCCTGGTGAACGGCATCGCCTTCTTAGGGGTGTGGCGGATCTTCTGGCAGATGGGCCTGACGCTTTGCGGCAGATCATCCAGGACGATCTGGTCAGCGTACCGCGTTCAGCATCGTTGCTCAGTTCAGTTCCATGTATCCGCCTCCGATCGCGTGACGGTAGGCCGGGCAGGGGAGGCGCGTGGGCTTCCAGGCTGCACTGCTTACCTGGATCACGGGGCATCTCCGGGCGCATCAGTCGAGGCATGATGTAGGAGGAACCGATCATGAGTGGGCTGGATGGTGGAATGACGATGGTCACCGTCTCGGTTCTCGGATTGTCCTGGGGAAGCGGGAGCCGAGAGGCCGTACCAACCTCACGGCAGTCCAAGCCATCCCGGATTGGCGCGGTTGTCTTTGCGGTGGGCGAGACGTTCGGCAGGGGGCCGATGACGGTCAGCTTCTCGCGGGTTGAGACCTATCTCTCTCCCAACGCGGTCAGCCGCTATGCTGGGCAAGCTGCGGAGGCGCAGGAGCAGGAATTGCTGGGCGTCTGTGCCCATCGTCTTTGGAGGATGTCAGGGCCGGTGATCATGGTGCCCGCGGCGGCGCGCGGCAGTTTTGAATTTTTTCGGCAAAGGTGTAGCTACGCCGGATCGGGACTACGCTGGCAGTCTGCTGCATCCCCAATGTTGCGGCCCGGCGCGGTCCGACATTGCTTGCTGCCTAACGTGCAAACGGGATCGGACCAAAGCGGCCTTATAGATGATGCTTGCCCTTTTGCCAGGGCGGAGTGCCTTGCACTGCAGTCTTGGGTGCGCAGCATCGATCATCTGGAGCGCACTGGCCGCCTAAGCCCACGTGCTCACGGCCGAGCAATGGACACTCTCTACGAGGTTCTTCTGTCCGAACAAGGCAAACGCCCGCATTGGGCGGCATGGCTGCAGCCTCAATAAACCTCACTCCAGGCTAAAAACAGTTCGTCCTCGCGCATTGGCAGATGCGGTTACCTCTTTTGTGCTGTCTGCAAGAAGGGAGGCGCTCATGTCTGATGGACTAAACCGGCGAAAGCGCCCTGGTGGAAGCAAGGGGCGGGTACCAAAGCGTGCACCTGGGGATCCGGCGCTGGGCTTGGCCCGCGAGGTTCGCAGAAATGCACTCAGCATCAGCGGGATATTCAATCACGGCTCTCTTTCGGTTGCATTCGAATCCGGCTTGGAACGCAAGCTGATTGCGGTGACCGGGTTCATCCCGGGTTTCAAGGGAGCAGTCACGCAACCTGCCAGGGTCGGCTACACGACGGCCGAGGGGCGTAACACGACCTCATTTCCGGACATCCTCGCCAGCTTTGAAACTGGAGACATCCTCTATGATGTGAAGCCGTTTAAAGATCTTGTCACCGATTGGGACAAGTTGCTTCCGAAGTTTGAAGCTGCCAAGGAGCATGCCAACAGCCAGGGCTGGGAGTACCGGATCGTCACCGACGCTGAACTCGAATCCGCTTTTTCGCAGAACGCGGATTTCCTGATGAAGTGTCGGCTGAGCCAGTGCTCCGAGGCGGACCTCCAACTGGCTGAGGACACGGCACGAACCTATAAGGTCGCGGACACAGAGGCACTTGCGCGGCTTCTTGCCTCGGACGTCGTGTCACTGTCGCACTGGCAAGCCACGGTGATGAGGGCGATTGCCGATTTCCGGATCCACGTCGATCTGGATCAACTAGTGCAAGGACCGGTCCCGATCCAGCAGGAACCATTTCAGTTCCGGCTGCCAGGACAGCCGATCTCGGTCATTGATGAACAGGTGCAAGCGTTTCGGCGCCAGTTGGAGCACGAGGCCCAGCAAGCGGCATTGATTGACAATGCGCCCAAGGTTTCGCCGGTGCTGTTCATCGTACCAGGGGAAACCTACCGGCTGGGTGACGAGTTCGTCACGGTGAGCCGGTTTTCCAACGTCACAAGCGTGGTTGTCATCGGGCCTCAGGGCAACGAGCGGATTGTTCACCTGAGTGAGCTTCAGCCCATTGTGCCCGATGGAATTGGCGGCGAGTTGGTTGATCGGCACTGGGATAAGCTAACGCCGCAGGAGCAACAGATTGCCTCGGCACGGTTAGCGGTCGTGCGTGATCTCGCCTACCGGCAGAACCGCCCGGCACCTGTGATCCAGGAGGCGGCCGAGAAGCTCAATGTGAGCCGTAGCTACCTGTTTCGCCTTTTACAGCGCTATGAAACCGTTCCCATGCCGTCGTCCTTGGCACCGCTTCGGCGAGGCCCAAAGAGCAAGAGACTTAATGAGGCCGTCGAGGCGGAGATCGAGGCAGCGATTACGAACGTGATGCTGACCCGGCAGAAGAACTCGCTTTCGACTTTGCAGCGGGCCGTCGAAGGCAGGCTCGCAAAAGTCGGTATGAAGGTCAGTAAAGCGACTATCCGGAGACGGTATATGGCGAAGGATCCGCGGATTTTGATTGCTGCCCGCAACAGCCCCGGGGCTGCGCGGCAGCTGTTGGAAATGGAGCGTGGCAAGCACCGGGCTCATTTCCCGTTGCACGAGGTGCAGATTGATTCCACGTGGTTCGATCTCTTTCTCCGTGATGAGGAGGACCGGCTAACCACGAGTGGGCGGGCGTATCTGACAGTGGCGATCTGCGTCTTCTCGCGTGTGGTTCTGGGATTTCACCTGTCGTTCCGACCCGTTGGTGCGGCTACGGCGGGGCAGTGCATCTACAACTGCATCAGCCCAAAGGACCGCTTCCTTCGTGAACTCGGCCTTGAGGAGCTTGGGGAGGTTCCCCACGGGCTGTTCTGGGTGCTGCATGCTGACGGAGGTCGGGAATTCAACAATTCCAGCATCGCGAGTTTTGCCAGCACCTATGATGTCTCATTCCACCTTCGACCAATTCTGAAACCAAACTGGGGCGGACACATTGAAAGCCTCCTGGACAAGGTTGCAGACCGCCTGAAGTCCATGCTGGGAGCTTCGTTTTCGAATGCAGCGGAGCGGGATGACTACGACTCCGAGGCCAAGGCGGTCATGACCCTGTTTGATGCAAAGCGCTGGCTCGCAAAGTTTTTCTGGGGAGAATATCATAATGCGTATCACAGCGGCATTGGCATGAGCCCACTGGAAAAGTTTGCGCAGGGCCTCCTTCCGCAATCAGGGGCATTTGCTGCCGGTGCCCCTCGGATCTGCAAGGATCTGAGGAGACTGATGATCGAACTGCTGCCAAAGTACTTCGTCACCGTTCAGCCGTATGGAATCAGGCTGGATTACATGGTCTATACAAGCATTGCACTCCAAGCTTGGCGCCATCGGCCGCACCCTAATGGGCAAAAATTTGAAGTGCGGCGAGATCCCGACGACGTTACGCGAATTTGGTTTCTCGATCCACTGAGCAACAAATATCTGGAATGCACGTTTGCGCACGTTATCGAGCGCCCGTACTCCAAGGAGCAGATTGAGGAAGCCCTGGAGTACTGCAAAGCCAAAGGCTGGGAGCCAACGACGGACCGCATTCTGCGGACCCGTCGACAGATGGATGAGGAGGAGCAGACGGCGCGGCAGAAGACGCTGAAGGCCCGCCGGAAAGCCGCCGTAAACAAGGAGGCTGTGGTCAACGTCACGCGCCGGAATGAGATTCTGACGCTGCCTCCACCTGACCAAGCAACATCCCCTCCGGTAATAGCTGCGGACCTCATCCCCCTGCTGCCACCGCCAAAATCGGCAGAAACTCAGCCTGTAAATCTGGATGCGGAAGGGGGCACGCCTGGCGACAGCCCTAGGGCTAATGAGCGGACGCCACGCAGGGCAGAGGACGAGCAAAGCGGGCCTGCGGATACGCGTGCCCAGCAGCGTCCTGTTCTCGATCTTTCAAAGCTCAGGAGGCGCTGATGGCCGATGCCAGCATGGTCCAGGGCGACCGGGTCCTGACGGAGGAAGCTCGTGCCGTCCTGAATGCACCGGATGATCAGAGGATCTATTTCATCCGCGAGAGTGTCTGGATCGACCATCCGACAGTCGAGGACATCATGCAGGTACTCAATGACACGATGGAGTGGCCCGACATTCATCGAATGCCATGGGTGATGATCCATGGCCCTGGGGCTTCAGGAAAGACGGCGCTGTTGCGCGAATTCATGGCGCAGCACAAATCCCTTGTGGACGAAAGCCAAGAAGCCGACCGGAACCCCATTGTCTATATCTCTGGCGGAGGGGGAAGCGGAGGGGAATCCGCACTCTATAACCAGCTTATGATCCGCCTCCGTTCGAAGTTGCGGATCTCAAACAAGGAAGACAAGAAGCTCCACGTTTCCGCATTGCTGCGCGCCACGGGAGTGCGGATGTTGGTGATTGATGAGGGGCATGATTTCCTAATCGGATCCGATCGTGAACGGCGGCAGTTCTGGGCAGCGCTGAAGTATCTTTGCAATGAGCAGAGCCGGTCCTTGGTGATGGCCGGGACGCAGGATCTGTTGTCCGGCATGCTGGCGGATGATCAGATCGACACGCGGTTCGAGGAGCCGTTCGAGATGCGGCGCTGGGCTCCCGGGCCCGAATGGGACGGCTTCTTGGCGCTGTACGAGGCCCGGCTGCCACTTCGCAAAGAATCTGAGCTCTGGCAGCCTAAACTGTCGAACTGGTTGCTGGACATGTCCGATGGGCTGACCGGAGAAGCTGTGAACCTGATGAAGAAAGCTGCGGTGAAGGCCATCCGGGACAAAGCGGAACGGATCACCATGAAGACTTTTGAGAACATGCGCGTGCGTCAGCTGCGTCGGCGGTAGGAAGTCGCCGCCGCCATGAAATTAAGATCCTGGCATCATCTCCCTGGCGCTCCCGCCGCCCGGGAGTATCACCGGCGCAGTGATTCCGGTCGACGGGTGCATGCACTACTTCGCACATCGACAGGATGCTCTCTGGCACTGAAGGTCGGCAAGGCGCAGCGATCTTCATCCCAGCCAGATAGGGACTGTCGCAAGGAGGCCGAGTATGCCGTTCGCCATTGTCGCTCCGTCCGCAGTGCTTTCGCCAGCAGAAGACCGCCGAGGCACCATACTGAGAGGGATGCTACGGTCAGAATGCCGAAGGTCCCGCCCAGGAGCAAGGTGTACCGGGCTAGGTCACGAACTCATAAAGGGGTAGCGGCGTGGGGCGAGGCGTGATTCAAGGCGTCCGGGAGGAGCCTTGATGAGTCTGTCGCGCCGCTTTGAACTGACCGACCTCGAATGGTCGATCATCGAACCCTTGCTTCCGAACAAGCCACGTGGCGTGCCGCGGGCCGACAACCGGAGGGTGCTGAACGGCATCTATTGGCGGCTCAGGACTGGCTCGCCCTGGGCCGATATCCCCGAGCGCTATGGTCCGGCAACGACCTGCGCCAACCGCTTCCGCCGCTGGGCGAAGATCGGGGTGTGGGACCGCATCTTCGAGGCGGTGTCCAAGGCCTATGACGGCGACCTGCAGATGATCGACTCGTCTTCGATCCGGGTCCACCAACATGGTGGGAACGTAAAAAAGGAGGCCCGCACGCCACGCCGGCCGCCGCTCGGGAGCACGCTCGAACCCAGTGCATGGGGCGCTCGCGAGGCGGGCTGACGACCAAGATCCACGCGCTCGTCGACGCCAACGGACTGCCGGTGGCGCTGAAACTCACCGAGGGCTAGGCCCACGACGGCGTCAGCGCCGCCGATATGCTGGAGGGGCTGGGCGACGGTCAGATCCTGCTCGCCGACCGGGCCTACGACAGCGATCGTCTCCGCCAGAGCCTCAGCGACCGCGGGGCCTTTGCCAACGTTAAGCCGATGAAGGGCCGCAAGCGAACGCTCGCCTTCAGCCCATGGCTCTATCGCCAGCGCAACCTCGTTGAGCGCTTCTTTTCAAAGCTCAAACACGATCGCGCCGTTGCTACCCGATACGAAAAGCACGCCACAAACTTCCTCGCCGCAATCAAACTCGCCGCAGCAAGGATCTGGATGCGCTTTATGAGTCGGTGACCTAGTTCGGCAAGAACTCCATCTGCTGGAACGGGAATGTCTTGTATAGCTTTGCACGGGCTATGCTGATGTATCGCGCCTTCGCCCGTGGAGGTCGACCGTGTAATACATTGAATGGTTCACTGAATGAGGAAGTTCTAAAGCAAGGGTAATTCTGTTTGAACGCGCAACCGCTAGTGCTGCAAGGCAGGGCAATCACATCGTAGAGCTTGACAGGAGGCCATCCAAACATAAGAGTGCATACGCACGCCTATTGGTAGATGGATGTGGCATGACGCAATTTGATAAAGATCCCTCTCCAGGACGGAGCCGTATGCGTATCCGGAGTAAGTTGCCGCCCCTTAATACATTGCGCTCATTCGAAGCGGCGGCACGGCACGGTAGCTTCGTCAGGGCGTCTGAAGAACTTCATCTAACTCCAAGTGCAATAAGCCATCAGATTCGCAAACTTGAGGATCAGCTAGGGGTCAGGCTGTTCGATCGGGGCGCTCGCGATGTTGTGCTTTCGGAACGTGGCCGGAATTATCTGTCGGTTGTTCAGGATGCTTTCGATCGGTTAGCATTTGGGACCGACAGGCTCCTGGGCCGTAAGTCACGGCGGGCTTTGAGGGTGTCCTGCGAGCCGTCTATGGCTTATGGATGGCTACTGCCCCGGCTGCACCGGTTTTTGGATTGTAAGGACGACGTCGAGGTGTGCGTTACAACGGAAAACTGGGTAAACGCACAACCGCCAAGGGACTGCGACGTGGTGATCAGCACAGGTGATGGCCGAGTTGGAGGGCTCACGGCAGTACCACTCTTTACTGATATTCTGGCTCCCGTGCTGGCACCTTGCCTTGGGGCAATTCCGGAAGGTTTTGATTCTCTGCGGTGCCTTCCAGTCATCAACGACATCAGACCCGCTTTCGGGAACGCTGGAACCGCGAATATCAGCACGAGCTTTCCTGGCGCAAATTGGACGAAATGGCTGGCCGCGGCCGACCTGAAGAACTTGGTTCCCGCTCGAGTGCTTACGTTCGATTCCGGGCATGCAGCGACGGAGGCAGCCATTCGCGGGTTCGGAGTTGCCATAGGCGGCCTTCGAATTCTGGACGAGGCACTATCTGGTGGAACTCTTGTGGCTCCTTGGGATTTCGTTGTTGAGGCCGATGAGCCATTCTTTGCGATTTCTGCTCCAGGTAGCCGTCGAGAGCGCGCAGTTGCCGATTTTGTCGACTGGCTGAGCGATGAAGCTGCAGTCGTGCGTGCGCGGAGCCCTCAATTTCTTTCCAGAATTGCCTCGGACAAGGGCCTGAGGCTTCTGCACGGGGGCTCATCATCAACGGGCAGTGGTTGCAGCCCGTTGTTTCCGATGGCGGGTGCGTGCAGCCGCAGTGATGTCGGTCTCCGGTGTGGCAACTAATCCTAGGGGCTGAGCGTACGCCAGAATCAGAGATATCTACTCTCCATTGGGATGGAGAAGAAATTAGACCTGGCCGCCATTCCAGCCGATTGCTTTCAATCGAACGCACCTATTTTCTCATATGATGTCAGATGATGATCTCGCGTTTGTATCCGATATCATTGGGTAAATGTGTGGCATGGGAGAACTAGCCGGTTCTAAGAGTCTGTCCGAGATCATCTTGTTTTCTGGCAGAGCTTCCGCAGCATCATCCGAATTGATGCCCACCGTAGGAACGCCAAGGCTGTTTTGTTTAGGCACTCCCAATCCTTTGCTAATCGGCGGCATCGGTTGAGTCAGCCGATGAATCTTTCGATCACCCACCGGCGTGGCAGCACGGTGAACCCCTACGCCGTGTCCGACCGCTTGACGATCTCCACATCGATCTTGCGCAGGATCTGCCGGAGGGCGGCCTGGAACTGCGGCCCCTGGTAGCCCCCGTCAGCGTAGAGCTTGCGCAGGAACGGGAACATCCCGAACAGGGTGGCCATGACCAGAACCCTGCCGTCCCGATCCTGGATATCGGCCGCATGGACGATGGCGTGCAGCAGCAGGCCCTGGGTGTCTACGAGGAGATGGCGCTTCTTGCCCTTGATCTTCTTGCCCGCATCGTACCCGTGCGCATCGATCGACCGCCCCCTTTTTCTGCGCTCTTCACGCTCTGGCTATCAATGATCGCGGCGGTCGGGGCGGTCTCGCGGCCCGCCTGGTTACGGCACTGGAAATAGACGGCATGGTGTAGCCGGTCCAAGGTGCCGTCGTGGGTCCAGTCCCGGAAATAGCCGTGAACCGTGCTGCGCGCCGGAAGATCCTTCGGCAGGGCGCGCCACTGGCAGCCCGTGCCCAGCACATACATAAGCCCATTCACTACCGCGCACATGTCCACCGTCCGTTTGCCGCCCCCGCGTCGCGCCGGAGGGATTAGCAGGGCCACCAACGCCCATTCCGCGTCCGTTAGATCGGTCGGATACCCAAGATGGCTGCGGTCGTACAAACCACGGTTCGCGCTCGTCCACATCTCGAAGGGCCCGCATCGGTGAACACAGGCCACTGAATCACAACCGATTCATCCGATTCAACATGTCTTCGGACAGACAGTAAGGATGTGGCGATCGCTAAACCTGGGAACAGGTCCTCGTTCGATATGTGATGAACGGCATGGAGGTCGCATAAACGACAAACTGAGCACCGCCACCGTTGCAGTTGAACAAATTACCCCAATTTGTTGTGATCGCGTTCTGGATCCTTGATTCGGTCGCTGTGCGATCGGCCATACCGGAAGCGAGCCCCATGTCTGACGTCCTCAATCCAGCAGTCGACGATCTTCCCGCCGAGCAGCCCAACACCGTACCGGGGAAGCTGGAACGCGGGCGCATGGAGCTCCTGGACCTGTCCACCCGGAACCGGCTGATCCACCTGCCGAAATCCAGGACTACCAAGACCATTGAAGTCGTGGACGAGCGCACGGACGAGGTCTTCCGGCTTCTAGTCGGCGAGGGGAAGCCATTCACCTTTTCCGCGGGCCGCCGGGCACCGGGGGAGAAGCCTGAAGATAGCCAAGAGCAGGACAGCCAGGAGATCACCGTTCTCGCCCAGCCTGAGGACGACGCCGTTGACGAGCGCGGAATCGCGCAACGTCACAGCGACACCAAGCTCCAGACCCGGCTCACATCGGAAGGCCTGCAGAAGCGGTTGCTGACCCTGTACCTTGATGCAAAGACCCTCCAGGAGGAACAGGGCGTCAATATCCTGTACCTTGCCATGGGCATGCTGAAGTGGTTCGAGGCGCCAAACTCCGAGACGGAACGCTACGCACCGCTGATCCTGGTGCCGGTCTCCCTGGAACGCGGAACCGCGGCCGAGAAGTTCAAGCTGCGTTGGCTTCAGGAAGAGCAATCCCCGAACCTTTCCCTTGCGGCCCTGCTCAAGCGTCAGTTCGGCATCGTGCTTCCGGAGTTCCTCGAGGCCGCCCAGGAGGCTTTCGATCCCTCCGACTACCTGGACCGCGTGGCGCTGGCCGTGGCCGGGCAACCCCGCTGGGAGGTCATGCGGGACTCCATGGTCCTGGGACTGTTCAGCTTTGCCAAGTTCCTGATGTACCGCGATCTGGATCCGGCGAACTGGCCCGCCGGGAGCAGGCTCTCGGATCATCCGGTGATCTCCGGGCTGCTTGGCGACGGGTTCCCGGGATCGGACCCGCTGTTCGGGGATGACGAGCCGATCGACCCGCATATCGGGCCAGAGGACCTCGTCCATATCGTCGATGCGGACAGTTCCCAGACGGCCGCCATCCATGAGGTCCGCAAGAGCCGCAACCTTGTCATCCAGGGCCCGCCGGGTACGGGCAAGTCCCAGACCATCGCGAACGTGATCGCCTCGGCCGTGGTGGATGGAAAGAAGGTGCTGTTCGTCGCGGAGAAGATGGCGGCCCTTGAGGTTGTAAAGCGCCGTTTGGACGCCAACGGCGTCGGCGACGTCTGCCTGGAACTCCACAGCAACAAGGCGAACAAGCGGGCAGTACTGGAGGAGCTTCGCCGGACCTGGGAACTGGGCAAGCCGAACGGTGCCGCGAATGGCGCACTGATCCGGCAGCTGCGACAGTACAGGGACGCGCTGAATAGTCATGCGGCACGCCTGCACCAGCGCCACGATCCCTGCGGTCTCAGCCCTTATCAGGTCATTGGCCACCTCGTCCGTCTCCGGCAGGCGGGGCAGGAGCCTTCGACAGTCACCCTGGAGGCGCCTGAGACCTGGAGCCGCCATGACAAGGAAGAGCGCGAACTCCTGCTGAAGGAGCTTGCCGGGCGCATCCTGGACATTGGTGCCCCATCCGCCCATCCCTGGCGCGGAGTTGCGCTGCCCTCAATTCTGTCGACTGATCTCCAGCGCCTGGTCAGCCGCATCGGCGGGCTGCGAGACCGGCTCGCCTCATTCCTGGCCGATCGCGATGCGCTGGCCTCCGCGCTTGGCGTTGAAGCTCGGGGCAGCTTCGAAGATATCGAGCGGCTCGCACGCATGGGCGCGCGGGTCGCCGAGGCCCCGAACGTCGAGCCTGAGGTGCTCAGCGCATCCTGCTGGGGCGTGCGGACCCCGGACTTGGTGGACCTCGTGGCCGCGGGCGAGGCCCATGCCGCCGCGCGCCAGGAACTCTCCGGCACGGTCAGCGAGGCCGCCTGGGATACAGACGTTAAGCTGGCCCGGCAGAACATCGCCCAGTACGGGGCCGGATGGTTCAGGTGGCTTAACGGGGACTACAAGCGGGCAGACGCGCTGTTCCGCTCCATCCTCTCCAGCCCGCCGCCTAAGTCCCTGGACGAGCGGCTCCGGCTCCTGGACAGGCTCATTTCCGCCCAGAAAGCGGCTGCCGATCTCGCCCGCGATGAGGCACTAGGCCGTGAAGCATTCGGCCCGCGCTGGCGTCGGGAGAGGTCCGACTGGCCGTTGCTGCGCAAGGTGGTGGATTGGATCCGCGGCAACGGAGACGACAGTGTGGCCGAGGATATCCGGCGCATTGCGGCATCGGCTGCGGATCGGGACAGCGCCGGTAAGATCGCCGACCGTCTTGCCAGGGCCATTCCGGACCTGATCCGGGACCTGGACAGTCTCTTTACCGATCTCCGCCTCGACCGCGGCATGGCATTCGATGCTGAACAGACAGCCACCATTCCCGTGGCTGAATTGGCGGACCGCCTCGGCACCTGGGTCGAGCGGTCGGAGGACCTCTCCAAATGGACGGCCTATACGGCGAAGGCTGACCAAGCCCGCACAGCCGGTCTCGGCGGACTTGTCGACCGGCTCGCGGACGGCAGCCTGGATGAGGCGTCCATCGTGCCGGAGTTCGAGATGGCCTACTACGAAGCCCTGCTCTCGATAATGGCCAAGGAAGAGCCCGAGCTCGCCCAATTCGACGGGGACGGCCACACCCGCATGGTCGAGGAGTTCTCCAGGACGGATCGCAAGCGGCTGGAACTGTCCCGCCTGGAAGTGGCGGCTGCCCACCATGCCAAGCTGCCGAGCCCGAATGGTGGAGCCGGGCCGCTCGGCATCCTCAAGGGCGAGCTTGCCCGCAAGCGCGGTCACATGCCGATCCGGCAGCTGATGAAGAAAGCCGGGCCCGCGATCCAGGCGCTGAAGCCGGTGTTCATGATGTCACCGCTCTCGGTCGCCCAATTCCTGGAGCCAGGGGCCGTCGAATTCGACATGCTGGTGATCGACGAAGCGTCGCAGATCCAGCCGGTGGATGCCCTAGGCGCCATGGCGCGCTGCAAGCAGGTGGTGGTGGTCGGCGATGACCGGCAGTTGCCGCCCACCAGCTTCTTCAGCAAGGTTCTGGCCGGGGATGAGGACGCCGAGGACGACGGCAGTGCCGGTGTCTCCGACGTCGAGAGCATCCTGGGCCTTTGTGTCTCCAAGGGGCTGCCGCAGCGCATGCTGCGCTGGCATTACCGCAGCCGCCACCAGTCGCTGATTGCGGTTTCCAACTCTGAATTCTACGAGAACAAGCTCTACATCGTCCCGAGCCCCTACACGGCCCAGGCCGGGATGGGCTTGCGCTTCCACCATCTGCCCAACGGCACCTTCGATAGCGGCAATACGGCGATCAATGCCGTGGAGGCCAAGGCCGTAGCCGAGGCAATCATCCGGCACGCCAAGGAGCACCCGGAGCTTTCGCTGGGCGTGGCGACCTTCTCCACCAAGCAGCGCCGGGCGGTGGTGGATGAACTCGAGCTCCTGCGCCGCCAACATCCGGAAACCGAAGCGTTCTTCTCCTCGATGCACCCGGCCGAGCCGTTCTTCGTGAAGAACCTGGAGAACGTGCAGGGCGACGAGCGCGACGTGATCTTCATCTCCGTCGGCTACGGCCGTAACCCGCAGGGCTATATGGCCATGCGGTTCGGGCCACTCAGCGCCGAGGGCGGCGAACGGCGGCTTAACGTGCTGATCAGTCGCGCCAAGCGCCGTTGCGAGGTGTTCGCCTCCATCACCGACGAGGACATCGACCTGGAGCGCGGCCGCGGCAGGGGTGTGGCCGCCTTCAAGCTGTTCCTGCACTTCGCGCGGACCGGCAAGCTCGGCATCGGACGGAAGACCGACCGCGAGCATGACAGCGTGTTCGAGGAGCAGGTTGCGGCCGCTCTCCGGGCCGAGGGCTATGACGTCCACCCGCAGGTCGGCTTGGCCGGGTTCTTCATCGACCTCGCGGTCGCCGATTATGACCGGCCCGGACGGTATATCCTCGGCATCGAGTGCGATGGCGCCGCCTACCACTCCTCACGGTCGGCACGTGATCGTGATCGGCTGAGGCAGGCGGTCCTGGAGGATCATGGCTGGATCATCCACCGCATCTGGAGCACGGACTGGTTCAACCGCCCGCAGGAGCAGTTGAGGAAGGTGCTGGCCGCAATCGAGGCCGCCAAGGCGGAACTGGCTGGGCGCGACGAGAAGCTGAAGCCCTTCTCCCGGGCCGTACCGCTGGACGTGGTGACGGTCGAGCGCGAGGACGTTACCGAGGTTGGCCTTGAGGTAGCGCAGGTACCCTCCCTGGCCGTGCCCTACGTCGAGGCTCAAGTCACAGTGCCGCTGCACATGGAACTGCATGCCCTTCCGACCGGCATGATGGCGGACATTGTCCGTCAGGTCGTGACTGTCGAGGGTCCTGTTCACGCCTCCGAGATCACGGCCCGCATCCGCAGCTTCTGGGGCCTGCAGCGGGCCGGAGCGCGCATCCAGGCTGCCGTCGAGAAAGGCATTGAGGCAGCTGTCCGGGCAGGCACCATCACCGGTGAGGCCGATTGCTATCAGGTGCCTGGAGCCGTGGTCGCAATCCGCGACCGATCGGAGGTCACCTCGCCTGGCCTGCGCAAGCCTGAGATGCTGCCGCCCGCGGAAATCCGAGCAGCCGCAACCAGCTTCGTCAAGACGAACCTGGGAGCCACTGTCGAGGAGACGGTCAGCGGCGTCTCCCGTCTGTTTGGGTTCAAAGCGACCAGTGCACAGCTGAAGCAGGTAATCCTGGCAGAACTGGACGCGGCTGTTGACGCAGGCGATCTGGTCCAGCAGGAAAGCATCCTTATGGCTCCCGCCTGAGCACGGCGGATACTTGTGCCACTTCCGCAGGTAGCCCAGCCTTTCTGACGGCTGGTTCCGCTGCCTATGGCCGGGCAGCATCCGTCGACGATGATCAGGGCCGACAACATCGAAGATCGACCCTGATCATGATGTGATAGTCAGGTCTTCTTCGCCCGGCGTCGACGTGGTGCTGCTTTGGTCTCGGGCGTCTCTGCCACAGAAACAGGCTCAGGTGCTTTGGCCCCGCGACCGCGACTTCCAAGACCGATGCTGCGCGCCATGGTGCTGCGGGCCTTGGAGTAGTTCGGTGCCACCATCGGATAATCAGATGGCAGTCCCCACTTGGCCCGGTATTCTTCCGGGCTCATGTCATACGCGGTCCTGAGATATCGCTTCAGCATCTTCAGCTTCTTGCCGTCCTCCAGGCAGATGATGTGATCCGGTGTGACCGACTTCTTGATCGGAACGGCCGGAACGGCCGCTTCCGGCTCCGGCGCCGGTGGGGCAACGATGTCCCTCAGGGCTTTGTGGACGGTCTGCAGGAGAACCGGCAGATCCGTGAGGGTAAGACGGTTGTTCTCAAGATACGACGCGGTGATCTTGGCCGTGAGGGTAGTGACTGGGTCCATGGATCTCGTCCCGGTAAAGTTTGGAAGATCGCGTTTCGACCTTTTCGTATACGATTTTGTATAGGGGCGGTGGCGTCAAGTCGAGAGCAGTTGCTGGCCTGCAACGGAGCTTCCGATTGTAGCCGACGCCCCTCCGTTGCTCGGCCGCATTTCGGCGCCAGTGGACCACCTGCTGGTTTGAGGCGTGGGTATTTCCGAATGCAGAGTGACGCGGTTTCCTAGATCATTGCCGCCTACGACCGACGCGCCGGACAGCTGTCAGGGTTCATCGAGACGCTTACCGTGGCGATCAATCACTTGACCACCAGTAACCTACTGCTCGGTCTGGGAACGGCTTATCGCTGATGTAAAGGCGGAACCCGGCCAGGCGATTGCCCGGCTGGGGGCATGGCACAGCTATTCGTCGAGGAAGTACGGTACTGAGCAGAGAGTGAGATTTCAGCTACCAAGCCATGAGGGTGCTTGTTCTTCAGCTTCAGCGCACCACCACTATGGCTGAGTGCCGCTTCGACGATGGATAGCCCAAGGCCGCTGCCGACAGTTGATCTGTGCCGCCCACGGTAAAAGCGCTCCGTGACTCTGGAGACCTCGTCTTCGGCAATGCCAGGTCCCTCATCGGAAACCGTCAGGACAACGCATTCCGCTACGACGTGCTGACCGCAGGCTACAATCCCGCCGTTGGGTGAATACAAGATGGCGTTTTCCAACAGATTCCTAATTCTACTGTGTCACAAACAGCGTATTTGTTGCCGACAACAAGGGCATCGGGCAAGTGTTGTGAGCAGGGCTCTTGCCGTGGCAATGCGCACGGTGGCGATGGAATCTGGAACGTGGCGTTCAGGCCGGAGCGGGAGATCCCCTGGGCTTGTAGGTTTTGGGTAGGCCAAGCGCTTGGATGGGTTTGGAGCTGGATGGAGCTGAGGGGGGAATGGCGGCCCGCTCCTGGACCAGGAACCCATAAGCAGCAATGCAAAGGGTGGCGTGGTGATGGAAGCCCCGCCATCCCCGCCCCTCATAGTGCCCCAGCCCGATCTCCTGCTTGAGCTCCAGATAATCCCGCTCAATGCGCCAGCGCAGCTTTGCGGTATCAACCAGATCGGCCAGGCTGATGTCGGCCGGCAGGGTGGAAAGCCAGTACTTGGCGGGCTCTTTCTCATCCTCCGGCCATTCGATCAGCAGCCATTCTTCAGGCCAGGGTTCCGCGCGCCAATAGTCGCGGTGAGCCGGGCGGACCCGCAGCGCAGCAAACCGGGATGTCAGGGGGGCGTTGCTGCCCTCCCGCCATGTCACTGTCTGCCATGCCCCTGACGCTAAACTCTGAGCCAGGGTTTTCACGTCTACAGGCTTGTGGTTCGGATCGCGGCGGACGAGCTTTGGCGGGCGGCCTTTCCCACTCCATGGTTTGGCCGGCAACGGTCCGGTTCCTGGTGGCCAGACGGTCAGGGAGGACTGAACCCCGGCAACATAGGCTAGACCGAGTTCGGTGATGCCGGTGCGCAGATCCGTGTCGGTGCCATAACCTGCATCCATCAACACAGGAGCAAGTGGCACGCCGGATTGCACGGCAGTTCTGATCTGGGCCAGCGCGATCTGCGGCTTGGTCTGGAACGAGATCTCCTCAGGCACCCCCGCCTTGGCACGACGCTCGTGATCGCCGGCCCAGGCTTCCGGCAGATACAGCTGCCAAGCCAGTGGCAGGCTGCCGTGATCGGTGGAAATCGAGAGTGAAACCGCGACTTGGCAGTTGTCCTGCTTGCCGAGCTGGCCGCAATACTGCCGGGCAACACCGACCGAATGCGTTCCCTTCTTCGGCAGGCCGGTATCGTCGATGATCCAGGCCCTCAGCGAGCCATGCGCCTGCAAGGTTGGCAGCACCGTTTCCCGGACTGCCTGCAGAACAGCAGCATCATTCCAGGGCGCCTTGGCCACGAAGTGATGCAGGGATTGATGTGCGGCCTGCACACGGCCAGGCTCCACCCGTGCCGCCATCGGCTCAACACTCTTGCGCTCTCCCGGCAGCAGCAGCCCGATGCAGTAGGCCTGGAATGGCGAAAGCCGGTCTGCATGCCCCAGAGCCTGGGCAAGCCGCCCGATATACCTCCCGAAGCGGGCTTCGCTCCCGTCCAGCCAGTCGAAACCCATGCCACCCTCCCAAGTGCATGAGCTCCAACCATAACATCACTCGTTCTTTTATGACACAGTAGAACTAAGAGTAACGGAAAGAAGATGTCTGTCAGATAGGATCTCAAGACAATTCAGGCTTGGTTCACAGGCGACCGTCACATTATGTCCCTTGGCAAGAAGAGACAGATCGCGCGTCATAGCCGAAAAGAGCTCCCCCGCGTTTATCCACTGCAGAGCGCTATAACTGTTCGGCGACTCTACCCGAGCCATGTCAAGAAGCTGGCTGATAAGTCTTGAAGTTCGATCGACTCCGTTCATAATCTGTTGCAAGGCGGCCTTCTGCAAGGCGGGGTCAGAGGCGGAAAGAGCGACCTGCACTTGGGTTTTGAGGCCCGCGAGCGGAGTGCGGAGTTCATGTGCCGCAAACGAGGTGAAGTTCCGCTCACGCTCCCGGACACCGGCGACTCGCCTGAACAGCCCGTTCAAGGCCTCGATCATGGGGCGGATCTCAAGGGCGGAAGGGGCATCAGGCAGGGGGCTCAGATCATCGGCGTTGCGATTGCCGAGCGCTTGAGCTACTTCACGGATGGGCTGCATACCCCGACCGACGCAGTACCAGATCAGTGCTGCGAGAATAGGGATGATGGCCGCCGCGGGCAGCAGAAGGCCTGTCACAACATCGCTTACCAAGCGGTCCCGAACAGCAAGATTGTCTCCTACCAACACGCGGACACCAAGGGCCTTATTCTCGACGGCGTAGACCCGCCAAACCTGCCCATCGATGGTTTCTTCTCCAAAGCCGCTGGCATGATTTCCAAGGCGAGCCACTGGCGCACTGTCAGAGTTTGCCAGGAGAGCGCCGCGGAAAGACCAGATCTGGCAGGCCAGCTGGCGGTCGATAGGGGTATGCTCAGTGATGTCCAGTGCAGCAGCGGCACGAGGTGCGGTCGCGGCAGCAACGTCAAGCGCGACCTCTCTGCTGGTTATCAGAGAGTCGACCATCCGAGCCGCTTCCATGAGCCTGCGGTCAAGTACCCGCTCTACTTTCGAATGTGTTCCCCAATAAATCCAGCCGACAGCTGACAGCCAGACCATGCCGGTGGAGAGCAGCAGGATGGCGAACAGGCGTCCGCGGATGGAATCCATGGTCCTCGGTACCTCACATAGCAGCCAATCGGTATCCCAGCCCCCGAACCGTTTCGATCAATCCACCACCGAGCTTGGCGCGCAGCTTGTGAATATGAACTTCGACCACATTGCTTTCCACGTCCTCTTGCCAGCCATAAAGCCGTTCTTCCAGTTGAGACTTGGAGAAGACGACGCCGGGACGCTCCATCAGTGTTTGGAGGATGGTGAGCTCTCTCCGCGACAATGCCACCGGCTTGCCACCCTGGTGCACGACCTGGCGCGCAGGGTCCAATGACACATCCTTCCATCTGAGCAGCGGCTCCGCCCGTCCACTGGAGCGGCGTAGAAGCGCACGCAGCCGCGCAGCAAGCTCGTCCAGGTCGAAGGGTTTGCCCAGGTAGTCATCGGCTCCTGTATCAAGTCCGTGGACGCGGTCTGCTGGTGCATCGCGTGCTGTCAGTACCAGGATTGGCGTTTGGTCTTCCCGTGAGCGGCTCTCCTGGAGGAGCTCTAGGCCTGATCCGTCCGGCAACATCACGTCCAACACAACGGCATCGAAGTCCCCGGTGAGAAAGGCGGCTCGCGCTTCGTCGCAGGTTGAGACCGTGTCTACAGTGAAGCCGCAGAGCCCCAGACCTACCCTGAGGCCGTCCGACAGAATCGGATCATCCTCGACCACAAGTATGCGCATTACAACCTCGATCCTGGGAATCCCACCACGTCACGGATGGCACCGCCGTCACCAACGATGACCGGCGGCTTGGCTTCCAGCTGATCCTCTCTCGCCCGAGATCAGGGCGACCACCTTAAGGCTGCCTTAAGGTGAGCGGGCGACGAACCCGCCTGAGTAGCCTTTGGACGGTGGGCCATCGATTATCCAGCCCGGAGTCCGGAGGAAAAATCCTTGGACCCGGCCGGGCATTCAGTCAGACCGGGTTCCCATGCAAATGGGCGGTCATCATGTTGGGGTCAATTGGCCTAGTACTGACATCGAGCTTTCTGATCTCGCTTGTGGCGTTGGCGTTCCTGATCTGGGCCGTCGCCAATCAGCAACTTCGTATTGGCCAGCAGGACGCGCTGACAGTCTTCGATCCGGGCGAAGCGGGCGAACCGGATGATCCGACAGCTTTCGGAAATGGACACGTCCACAGCAACGGGCATCGGTTCGATGTCGAACGGCTGGGGATCGACAAGCCTTCCCGGATACCTGTCCTGCTTCTGCTGGTCGCTGCCGCTGTCTGGCTGGTCGTCGGATCAGTTTTCGGAATGATCGCGTCTCTGAAGCTCCATCTGCCGGACTGGCTGAATGCCAGCGAACTGCTGACGTTCGGCCGCGTGCGCACGCTGCACCTGAACGCGGTGGCATACGGCTGGCTCTCAATGGCCGGGATAGCAGTTGCCCTCTGGACTTTGCCTCGGGTCTTCCACACGCCCCTTCGGCTGTCGAAACTGCCGGTCGTAGGTGTTCTGCTCTGGAATGCAGCCCTGATCGCAGGTCTTTTCGCAGTCTCTACGGGCAGCACCGACGGGCTCGAGTGGCTCGAAATCCCCTGGCGCATCGACGTCGTATTGGGCGTGGCGGGTGCATTCTTTGCCGTTCCGCTCGTGGTGACTGCCCTGAAACGGGAGGTCGATCACATTTACGTCACGGGCTGGTACTACCTCGCCGCCCTGGTCTGGTTCCCGATCCTCTTTCTGATCGCCAACCTACCCGCGATGCACAGTGGCGTGCCGCAAGCTACGGTGAACTGGTGGTACGCCCATAATGTGCTCGGGCTCTGGCTAACGCCTCTTGGAGTGGGAGCCGCCTACTATTTCATTCCGAAGATCATCGGTAAGCCGATTTACTCCTATACATTGTCGCTCGTCGGCTTCTGGGCGCTGGCCCTGTTCTACAGCCAAGTCGGCATTCACCACTTGATCGGTGGGCCGGTTCCCACTTGGCTGGTCACGCTTTCCGTCGTGCATAGCGTGATGATGTTCGTTCCCGTCCTGGCCGTGGCAATCAACCAGCATGT
Organism: Indioceanicola profundi; assembly: GCF_003568845.1. NCBI lineage: Bacteria > Pseudomonadati > Pseudomonadota > Alphaproteobacteria > Rhodospirillales > Azospirillaceae > Indioceanicola > Indioceanicola profundi. The sequence goes on from NZ_CP030127.1 coordinate 410,665, forward strand.
CACTGTCGGCCGCAACATGTGGGCTTTCCGCCAATCGCTTGCGCTCCGGTTCGTGGCCACCGGTGCGGTGATGTACACACTCGCTTCCTTCCAGGGGTCAATCGAAGCGATCCGGTCTGTCAATACGGTGACCCACTTCACCCATTACACCGTGGGACATGCTCATCTAGGGGCTTATGCCTTCACCTCGCTGGTGATGTTTGGCGCAATCTACCACATGGTTCCCCGACTCACGGGGCGGGATTGGCCGTTCCCAAGCCTGCTGTCGCTGCACTATTGGCTCGTGATCGTCGGCTTCGCTCTCTACTTCGTCGCCCTCACGGCAGGCGGACTGCTCCAAGGGCTGGCTATGCTCGATGTAGCGCGCCCATTCGCCGATAGCGTCACGCTCACGATTCCCTATCTGCAAGGTCGTTCGCTCGGCGGCGCCCTGATGAGCGTCGGCCACCTTGTCTTCGCTGCTCACCTGTTCCTGGCTCTCGGTCGGATGCGCGCCGGGGCCTCCTCACCACGAGGCCTAACTTCGACCGAAACCGAGCGGTTCGCAGGAGCCTGAGAAATGAACCGCGTCATTCCACTTTTCATCCTGGCCTTCGGCATTCTGGCTTTCGCCACCTTGTTCCTGGTGGTGATGCCCTTCCTGCAGGTTCGTGGCACCGCGGTTCCCGAGGGGTTGCGCCCATACAGCGTGGCCGAGCAACGGGGAAGAGACCACTACGTGAATCTCGGCTGCGTCTATTGCCACAGCCAGCAACCGCGCTCACCCGATCAGGCTCCAGACCAAGCGCGGGGCTGGGGCCGCCCATCTACTCCGGCGGATTATGTTTTCGACCGGCCGCACCTGCTCGGGACCATGCGTACCGGGCCAGATCTGCTGAACGTCGGGGCTCGCCTGCCCAGCGTGGCTTGGCACCTGACGCACCTCTACCAGCCGCGTGCCATCTTCGACTGGAGCATCATGCCTTCATACCCCTTCCTCTTTGATGCCAAGGACAAGGCGGAGCCGGGCGACGTCGTGGTCGATCTTCCGCCGCGCTATCGGCCCGAGCACGGGGTCGTGGTTGCTCGGCCTGCGGCGCTTGAACTCACCCAGTATCTGCTGAGCCTTGACCGCACCTACCCCAGCACCCCGGACGCGGAGGACCTGCGAGATCAAGGCTACACCAACGTCGGAGGTGGCCGATGACCTTCTGGCGCAAGAGGGCCGAACGTCCAACTGGTCCAGAGGTCGATGAGGCTTTCGAGCCTTATGAGATGGATCGGCCGATTCCGATCCCCGTCCTTGCAGTTGCCGTCGCACTGGCGACTTGGGGCACGACCGCGCTACTGGTCAATGAAAAAGCGATCGACACCCACAAGGTCGAGCAGGCTGTCGAAGCAATCGAGAGCCGGGCCGAGGCGCAAGGTCGGCAACTGTTCGCAGCGCATTGTGCGACATGCCATCAGACCAATGGAGTGGGCGTCCGCGGAGCGGTGCCGCCTTTGGACGGATCTGATTATGTCCTGGCACAGCCTGAAGTCATCGTCCGGATCCTGCTGCATGGGATCACCGGACCGATCAACGTGGCTGGTCGCAGCTACGACGGCCACATGCCTGCATTCGGCGCAAGCCTCGCCGACGCGGAGATCGCCAGCATCGCCAGCTACGTGCGGAGCGCTTGGTCGAACAACGCGACGCCCGTCAAGCCCGTGTTCGTGCAAGCGCAACGGCAGGCCACCGCGGCGCGCCGTCAACCCTGGAGCGGCAAAGAGGAACTCCGGCTGCTGATAGAGCGCCCTGCAGATGCTGCTCCTGCCGGACAGCAGGAAGAGCAACCATGATCCGCACCCCATTTTTTGCCCTTTCTGCGAGCGCTGTCCTGGCGGCAGCTATAGCGACTGTTCCGGCGTCTCTGATGGCGCAGGCACCGGCTGCGGACACTTCGCCGCAGAGCGCTGCCAACACAGCTTCGGCAGACGTCCTGTCTCTGATCAACGAGGGACGGGAAGGCGTGTGGGCCTGCTCCTCCTGCCACGGTGCGGACGGTGCGGGCAGTGCCTCCGTTCCGCGTCTGGCCGGATTGCCGGAGGCCTATCTGGCGAGGCAACTGCGTGACTACCGGGACGGGCTCAGAACGAACGAGAACATGCAGTTCGTAGCGAAACACCTTTCCGACGCCGAAATTGCTTCATTAGCAGCCCAATATTCGCGTCTTGCCAGCCCGTCCAACGCTGCCGCGACCCTTGGCGGAGACGTGGAGCGTGGGCGCGAACTGGCGATGTACGGGGATTGGAAGCAGGACATCCCACCCTGCTTCTCCTGTCACGGATCGTCGGCTTTCGGGGTGGCGCCGCATTTCCCGGGTCTGGCAGCCCAGCCCGCCGACTACACCTACGCTCAGCTGGCGGCCTGGGTGCAGGGGCGGCGCAGCAACTCCTCCCTCGACCTCATGGAAGCCATCGCCAACCGCATGTCCCCCGCGGACATGAAGGCTGTGGCGGATTACCTGGCCACACTCGCCCCGGCGCCGGTCACCTCATCAACCGAGCAGTGACGGGGCAATATGGACCATCACATGCAAGACAACTCTTCGAACCAAATGTCCGCGATCGGCATTGAGCCCCGTTCCGATCAACGCAAGGGAACGGCGGTGCGGCGCCTTATCTGGGGCGTCGGCGGCGGCTTCCTTCTCTTTGCATCGGGCCTGATGGTCCACCAGTCCGGGGCCATGCAGGCGGTGGCAGACTGGTTCGGCGTGGGCCCGGCGGACAGACCCGCCCTAGCAGGAGCCACTGACCCGCGTTCCGAGATGGCCCTTGAACGGCAACGGCGACAGAAGGACCTCTCGGCCCCGGCCCCGCGCCAGCCTGTGGGCTTCGACGGATACTTCGTACCGCCGTCGCCTGAGAGCATTCCGGACACGCCGTTCGGCCAAGCGGTCGAGCGCGGCCGTCAGATCTTTATGAATACGGGAGCGAACGCCGCGGATTTCGTGGGCAACGGGCTTTCCTGCTCCAACTGCCACCTCGATCAGGGGCGGCGGGAGAATTCTGCTCCGATGTGGGCGGCATTCGTGTCCTACCCGGCTTATCGGAGCAAGACCAAGGACGTCAGCACCATGGCTGATCGGGTGCAGGGTTGTTTCACCTACTCGATGAACGCCCAAGCGTCCGCGGCCGGTGCGCCACCGCCGCCGGGTCATCAGATCTACAAGGACCTGGAATCCTACTTCTACTGGATGGCGAATGGCGCGCCGGTCGGCGAGAAGATGCCAGGGCGTGGTTATCCCGAACTGGCGAAACCCGAGCACGGCTATGATCGAGGCCGTGGCGCAGCCGTCTATGCCGCGAACTGCGCCCTCTGCCACGGCGAGCAAGGCGAAGGACGCAAGGACCTCAACGGTCGATACATCTTCCCCGCGCTCTGGGGCCCGGATTCCTACAATTGGGGGGCCGGTATGCACCGCATCGACACGGCCGCCGGGTTCATCAAGGCCAACATGCCGTTGGGCAAGCCCAATAGCTTAACGGATCAGGAAGCCTGGGATGTGGCGTCCTTCATCAATAGCCATGAGCGACCTAAGGACCCCCGCCAGAAGGGCACCCTCGAGGAGGCTGACGCCGAGTTCCACGCAGGTGAAGCGGACCATTACGGCGATATGATCGACGGCCACCTGCTGGGGCAGGGCACCGCCCTCCCGGGTAAGATGACGTCGGACGCTCTAGGGAACTAAGATCACCATGTCTCACGATCCGGCGGCACTGGACTACGACGCCATCCAGCAGGCGGGTCGCATGTTGTTCAGCATCGACGGGATGTGGTGTGCGAGTTGTGCCGCCGCCCTTGAACGGATCATCGTCCGTACGCCCGGCGTGGTGTCCGCCAAGGTCAATTTCGCCACCGCCTCCGCCTTGGTCCAGTGGCATCCCGACCAGGGTGACATAGCGATAGTCGCCGACCGCGTCCGGCGACTGGGCTATGCTCTCCGTCCGCCATTCGCGGCCGACGAGGCGGAGCGGAAACTGGCCGATGAGGCTCGCTCTGTCGGCATCCGTCTCGCAGCGGCGATCTTTTTCGGCATGTGGGCGATGGCGGTGTCCGTACCGCTCTACTTCGATCGTGGCCTTGCGACGAGCAACGCAGGCTGGTGGATGGCGGCGGCGGCAGGGTTGCTTTCATTACCGGTGGTCCTTTACGCGGGGTTGCCCTTCTACCGGGCAGGATGGCGGACGACTATCGTCGGCGCGCCGGGTATGGACGCTCTGATCTCGGTCGGCGTGCTGGCATCCCTAGGGCTTTCGGCCTGGCGACTGGCCAGTGGCTCAGCTGATGTCTACTTCGATACCGCGACAATGCTCATCAGCCTGCTGCTCGTGGGGCGCCTGATCGAGTTGAATGCGCGGAAACGGGCGGTCTCCGCGATGACAGCCCTGCGGGCCGTTATGCCCGACCGTGCGCACAGATTGGGGCGCGACGGGCAAGAGGCGGAGGTGGATGCCGCCGTCTTGGTTCCTGGCGATCAGATCCGTGTCATGGCCGGTGGTCGGATACCTGTGGACGGCATGGTGATGTCCGGAAGCAGCGCCGTCGACCGATCGGTGCTGACAGGGGAAGCATCACCAGCGGCGGTCGGTGTGGGCAGCGTGGTCGAGGCCGGTTCCATCAATATGCTGCGCCAGATCATCATATTGGTCGAACGGCCAGTCGGCCAGCGGACGCTGGACCTGATGGGCGGGCGTATCGCTGAGGTTCTTGGCGGGAAGGGCGAAATTCAGCGGCTTGCGGACCGAGTGGCCCGGCTGCTCGTTCCCGCGGTTCTGGCTGTCTCCGCTGTAACCCTATTCGCGGGATCACTCGCCGGTCTGCCAGTCGAAGAAGCGCTCCTGCGGGCCGTTTCCGTCCTCGTGGTCGCCTGTCCCTGCGCGATCGGCTTGGCTGTTCCGATGGCCTACGTTGCGGTGACTGGCGCTGCCGCCAAGCGGGGCATCCTGGTTCGGGACGCCGCTGCTTGGGAGGCCTTGGCCGGGGCCAAAACGATGCTTTTCGACAAGACCGGCACGCTGACCCAAGGGCAGCCGCAGGTCATCGAGGTGAGGCCCGCCGTAGGGCACTCCCGAGAAGAGGTTCTGCGGCTGGCTGCTCTGGCGGAGCGCGGAATTGATCATCCGCTTGCTCACGCCATCATTGCCGCAGCGCCAGAGGACATGGAGACTGGAATATCTCCTGCCGACGGTGGAACCCGTCTTGCTCGTGGGGCCGAGATTCGGGACGAGAATGGGCAGGTCGCGATCTTCGTCGGGAGCATTCCTGGTTTTGAGACACCCTGGGCGGCGGCCGCCGCGTCGGGTATGACCCGCGTGGAGGTACTTTTCCGCGGTCTTTGGATTGGCGCCATTCTCATGGCGGATGAGGCTCGGCCGGATGCGCGGGCAGCCATTCACAGCTTGCGCAGTGCCGGAATCTGCTTAGGGCTCGCTACGGGTGATGCGGCTGGGTCTGCGCATGCAGTGGCGGCCGATCTCGGGTTGCCTCAGAGCGCTGTGCATGCTGCCTGCACCCCCGAGGACAAGGCGGAACTCGTCGCGGCGGCGGAAGGGCCCGTGGTCTTCATCGGCGACGGAATCAACGACGCCCTGGCTCTCTGCCGGGCAGACGTTGGCATTGCCATGACCGGGGCGACTGCCACGGCCACAGCCGCGGCCGGTATCGCCATCGTGGGCGGAGGGGTTTCCACAATCGTGGAGGCTCGGGAACTGGCCTGCCGCAGCATGAAGGTGATGCGCCAGAATCTTACCCTGTCTGCCGCCTACAATGCTCTCGGCCTCGGTTTCGCCGTGACGGGGGCGATCCCCCCTGCCGTCGCTGCCGCAGCGATGCTTGCGAGTTCACTCAGCGTGCTTCTGAACTCCGCGCGTCTTGCCCGTGGCTCCGCGCCTATGACGGTTCCGGGTTGCCGCCGAGAGGAACGCCATCGGTCGCAGCTTTAAAGAAATCGGCTGCAAAAGAGACAGCATCATCAAAAGACGATTTATCAAGGGAAGTGGAAACTTGACCATGGACTCTCGCTATGTGCATGCACTCGGAGCCGGTTTGCTTGTGACGATCGTAATAGTGGGAGCTTGGTGGTTTCAGGCACCAGCCCTAGCCCCAGCTACCGAAGCTGTAGCTGATACGACGGCCGAATTGGGACCGGAGGCATTGACCCACGGTCCGAGCGCAGTCGTTCTAGGGAACCCGCAGGGCGATGTGACCGTCATAGAGTACTTTGACTACCAATGCCCGGTCTGCCGCCGGGTTCATCCAACCATCAAGCAACTTGCCGAGGATAACGAGGGCATCCGTATTATCCACAAGCACTGGCCGGTGTTCGGAGCCGCCTCCGTGTACGCATCCAGACTGGCGCTTGCGGCCCGCTGGCAAGACCGTTACGAGGAGGTCCACAATGCCTTCATGAGCATTCCGGGGCGCCTCGACGAGGATAAGATCCGGAAGGCGGCTACCAGCGCCGGTCTCGACCTGGCGGCGGCTGAACGCAGCCTCGACGAGAGGGCCGCCGAAATCGATGAAGCGTTGAGCCAAGCATCGGCACAGGCAGCATTCCTTCGCCTGCAAGGCACGCCAGGCTTTGTAATCGGCAGCTATCTCATTCCCGGGGGCCTGGATCTGGATACCTTGAAGGAGATCGTGGCCGATGTACGCTCGAAGACCCGGGAGGAGCAGCAGTGACAGCTTGGCAGCAATCCGGTTCTGCGGCCGGTAACGCTGGTCTAGTTCCGTTTCGTCCATGGTGGGGCTTAGGGGCGGCTGCCGCCACCTTTCTTCTGCTGGGCACTGTAACGGCAATCTGGCCCAATCCGGTCTTCGCGCGGATGACACCGACCCAAGGCTTCGAGGTCTGGTTGTTGGCGATCCAAGCCGTTCTGGTCGGCGTCTATGTAGCTATCCGGCGGCCGCGATGTTCCGTTCGCGGAGCAGGAATCGGCAGCGCGCTCGGATTTCTGGGAGTTGCCTGCCCAACCTGCAACAAAATCCTGTTGCTGACTTTCGGAGCGGATTTTCTGCTCGCCTATTTCGAGCCCTATCGGCTCCATTTGGCGATGGTCGGCGCTGCGGTCACTGCGGTGGCGGTCGTCTGGGAATGGAGGCAGCGCTTCCGTGTGGCGGTCTGTCCTGTTGCTTAAGATTTCCTCCGCATTGGAAAGGCTGAACCATGACGACCAACCCAGAGCTCGAGCGATGGAACGAACGGTTCTCCTCTGACGACTATCTTTTCGGCACCGCGCCGAACGCCTTTCTTGTTAGTCAGAGCCACCTTCTGCGACCTGGGCAAAGGGTTCTCGCCATTGCCGACGGCGAAGGCCGGAACGGGGTCTGGCTGGCCGAGCAGGGGCTGGAAGTTCTGTCAATTGACTTCTCCCCCGTGGCGCTGGAGAAGGCGCACCGTTTGGCCGCCAGTCGGAACGTCATGCTCCGGACCCAACAGGCGGACATGGAAATCTGGAATTGGGCGCCGGAGCAGTTCGAAATCGTAGTCGCAGTGTTCATCCAGTTCGCCCGTCCAGATCTCCGCGCCGCCATCTTCCAAGGGATCAAACGGACGTTAACGCCTGGTGGCCTACTTATCCTTCAAGGCTATCGTCCGGAGCAGCTGGGCTATGGAACCGGTGGTCCACCTCATGCAGAGAACATGTACACTGCGGACATGCTTCGCAGCGCTTTTGCGGATTTCGATATCCTGCATCTCCAGGAACATGACTCTCCCCTGTCTGAAGGGCAGGGCCATCATGGCATGTCGGCTTTGGTCGACTGCGTAGCCCGCAAACGGAGCTTATGACTCTTTTCGTGCGGTATAGAAATGAGTGCCAGTGCTCCGAACATTAGGCTCCCGCAGAACACCTGACCGGATGCACACGAGGAACTCCCCAGCGAGAGTGGCCGCCCCCAAGCAGCAGCGTGTCTGGGGGCGACCAGATCGCCGTCAGAATCGGTTGGCCGGGATCTTGAAGTAGCTGCGTCCGTCCGCTTCGGGCTCAGGCAAGCGCCCGCCACGCAGGTTCACCTGCAAGGCATGCAACATCCGGTCAGGAAGCGGTAGTTTGGCATCCCGCTCCTCGCGCACGCGGACGAACTCCGCCTCCGATATGGCGCCTTTCAGATGCTTGTTTTCCGCCTTGTGCTGGGCAACCGTGGCTTCCCACATCGGCTCCCGCCCACCGGCGCAGTAATCATGGCCGACAAAGATGCGGGTGTGGTCCGGCAGCGACAGAATCTGTTGGATGGAGCGGTAAAGCTCGGCGGCATTCCCGCCCGGGAAATCGGCCCGGGCCGTCCCGGCATCCGGCTGCATCAACGTGTCATGGACGAACGCGGTATCGTCTCCGACCAGAAAGGTGATGGACCCTAGAGTATGACCCGGGGAAAGCATCACCCGAACGTCCAAATCACCGATCTTGAATATCTCGCCCTCTGTAAAGAGACGATCGAAGCTGCGCTCCACGTCGAAGGCGTCAGGAAGATGATAGATATCGCGCCACAACTCGGCGATGTCGCGCACTTTCTCCCCGATCGCCTGTGGCGCCCCGAGCTTTTCTTTGAGATAGGCCGCGGCCATCAGATGGTCGGCATGCGGGTGGGTGTCGAGGATCCATTCCACCCGAAGCTCTTTTTCCTGGACATGTTGGAGGATTTCATTCGCTGATTCCGTCGACGTCCGGGCATGCTTCGGATCGAAGTTCCACACCGCGTCAATGATGGCGGCCGCCTTGGTGGCGGGATCGCTCACCACGTACTGAATGCTGCCGGTATCTGCCTCGTAGAAGCCCGTCACCTCGGGCGAACCGGATCCACGGGAAGGGCTGGTTCGGATAACTGACATGAAAACTCCTGTCGCGATGAATTTGATTGCCGGAACCTGACAGGCGCACCCGGCAGTGGAAGCGGTCTCCGGGTGCACTTCGACGCCCGGGCGACCTGATGGATTGAAGTCGCTCACGTGTTGCTGTCTTCATTTGGCGGCTGTGCAGGCAGTGCTGCTCTCGAACTAGGCGTACCTGCCTCGGGTTGGCCGCGTTAGAAGAGGCCCACAGCGCCAGCGTTGCGGTACAGCATGTAGGCTGCGACCACGAACAGCACGCCCGCGAAGATTTTGGTCAAGACGCCCTTGCGGGTGGACAGCCTCACCGCGGCTTTCATGCCCAGGAAACCGCCGACCACGCCTCCAGCGATGAATAGGGCCGCAATAGTCCAGTCGACCAGTCCCGACACTGCATAGTTCGCAGCCGTGGTCAGGCCGAAGGCGCCCACCGAGAACAGCGAGGACCCGATGGCGTTCAGCATGGCCATGCCGCTGCCGAGCATAATGCCGGGCACGATCAGGAAGCCGCCGCCGATGCCGAAGAGGCCCGAGATGGCGCCGACGAGAAAACCGATCGCGACCAACCGCACGGCGATCTTCCGGTTGATGCGCACGCCCGGATCACCTTCGCCCCGCCGCCCCCGCAGCATAGAGATGCCCACAGCCACCATGACGAGGGCAAAGAGGAACAGCAGCCGCTCGCCGTCGATGGACTTTCCTACCGTCGACCCGACCAGGGCGCCGAGAACGCCGGATGCGGCGAAGGTTGCGGCACAGGGCCACTTCACCGTGCCCGCCCGGGCATGTTGGGCCAGGTTCGCGAAAGCGTTGGTGGCCACCGCCAGCGCGCTGGTGCCGATCGCCACATGGGGATCAGGAATGCCGACCGCATAGAGCAGCAGCGGCACCGCCAGGATCGAGCCTCCCCCGCCGATCAGGCCGAGGGAGAAGCCGACCAGCGAACCGGACAGGATGGTGACGAGCGCGTCCACGATACGGCTCCGGGTAGGTTGGAACGGGGGCGGTCAAGGGCGTGCAGCACGACCGGGAGGTCACCGCGCAGGGGACGGCGCAGCACCGGTGGCTGGCAGCAGGCGGAACAGCGACATGCCTGCCAGCATCGCTGCCACAAAGACGAAGACCTGCCACATGCCCAAGGATAGAGCCGTGATGGCCGGACCGGGGCAGAGGCCGACCAGGCCCCAGCCGATGCCGAACAGCGCGGCCCCGGTGATCAGCCGAGCATCCAGGTCGCGCCGGGTCGGAATCTGGAAGGCGGGCGCCCACAGCGGCGCTGACCGTCGCCCGGCAATGGCGAACCCGACGGCTGCCGCAGCTACGGCTCCGCCCATCACCAAAGCCAGGCTGGGATCCCAGTTCCCGAAGATATCCAGAAAGGCCAGCACCTTGGCCGGATTGACCATCTGGGAGACGACCAGACCCAGGCCGAAGAGCAGCCCCACGAGGAAGGCGGAAGCAATCAAGCGCATGGGATCACACCCCTAGAAAGTGACGGGTGACGAGCACGGTGAGGATCGCCGTGGCCATGAAAACGCCGGTGGCCATCAGGGATCTGGGCGAGAGCCGGGCAATACCGCAGACGCCATGCCCGCTGGTGCAGCCGGACCCCAACCGGGTGCCGAAGCCGACCAGCAGGCCCGCCGCGATCAGCAGCCCAAGAGGCGCATCGATCTCGACAGGTGGGAGACCGCCGGTGACGGCCCCGTACAGCAGGGGGGCGATGAGCAGCCCGGCAATGAAGGAGAGCCGCCAGGCCACATCGCTGCGCACCGGTTTGAGCACGCCGCCGAGAATGCCGCTGATGCCGGTGATGCGGCCATAGAGCAGCAGGAACAGGGCGGCGGACGTTCCGATCAGCAGGCCGCCAATCAGGGCGGATACGGGTGTGAAGTTTTCCATGGTGACTTCCTCAGCGCGGGTCGTTCGGTTCGGCGCAGAACAGGCGGTAGAGCTCCGCCAGGACAGGCCGGACCCGGTCGGAACCGATGCGGTAGTAGATGGCCACTCCGTCGCGGCGGGTCTCGACAAGACCCTCTTCCCGCAGCTTGGCCAGATGCTGGGAGAGGTTGGATTGGGAGATGCCCAGGCGCTTCACGAGCTCGGCCACCTGCAACTCACCTTCGACCAGCGAGCACAGCACCATCAGGCGGTGGCGGCTGGCCAGCGAGCGCAGGAAGGCCTCGGCCTCGGCGGCACGGACTTCAAGGACAGCAGGGTCCATCGGAGGGGCACCAACATCAGCCATGATGATTCACCAATTAGTAAATTATACTTGACGCATATATTAAGTAAGGTCACCTGTTCAAGGGCAAACATCACGGGGTCCATCCCGGGCCGCGCAGGAGGTTCCGATGAAGCCTGATGTCATCCCGCTGTGCGACGAGGCGACCAACACGGTGAGCTACGTGGTGGTGGATCCCGCGACCCGGGCAGCGGCTTTGGTCGACAGTATGTTGGATTTCGATCCGAAGTCCGGCCGGACGTCCACGGCCTCAGCAGATCGCATGGTGGCACTGGTGGGCGAGCGCAGCCTCGCTGTGGAGTGGATCCTGGAGACACATGTTCATGCAGACCACCTCTCCGCGGCGCCGTACCTGAAGCAACAGGTCGGCGGTCGTATCGGCATCGGCGAGCATATCCGGGAGGTGCAGAGGGTGTTCCGGGCCTTGTTCAACTTGGAGCCGGGTTTTGTCGCCGATGGTCGCCAGTTCGATCATCTCTTCACCGACGGCGAGCGGTTCCGGCTGGGGCAGCTGGAGGTGCAGGCGATCCATACGCCGGGACATACCCCCGCCGACATGACCTACCTGATCGGGGATGCGGCGTTTGTCGGGGATACGCTGTTCCAGCCCGATTACGGCACGGCCCGCGCCGACTTCCCCGGCGGCGATGCCCGTGCGCTCTATCGGTCGATCCGGCGCATCCTGGCTCTGCCGCCGGAAACGCGGATTTTCACCGGTCACGACTATAGGGCGCCGGGCCGAGACACCTATGCCTGGGAAAGCACGGTTGCCGCGCAACGCGCCACCAACATCCATGTCCGGGACAGTGTCAGCGAGGAGGAGTTTGTGGCACTCCGGACAGCCCGGGATGCCACGCTCGACATACCGAAGCTGCTCCTGCCCTCGGTCCAAGTAAATGTACGAGCCGGTCGGATGCCACCCGCTGAGGAGAACGGAAGACGCTACCTGAAGATCCCGATCGATACACTCTAATCCGCCGCCCTGACCTCATCTACTGGCACCCCCTGAAACGACTTGTCCCCGGTCCGGCGCAGCGCTTCCGGTGCGTCATCGGGGCAATCGCCGCAGAGCCGGTTCGCAGGTACCGCCACGTCTATCTTCCTTGGATAGGGCAGGTTCAAATTGGTCATGATCCGGGTGAATTCCTCCAGCGACTTGGCGTCACCAAGGCGCGGGTTGCGTTCCCGTTCCTGGAGTACGGTCGAAATGTGCCGGTGTTGGTAGTCATGGCTCGGGTAGACGAGCGTGTCCTCCGGTAGGGTGAAGATCTTCTCCCGGACCGAGCGGTAGAGGGCTTCCGTGTCTCCGTTCTGGAAGTCCGTGCGCCCACAGCCGTCGATCAGGAGGGCATCCCCGGTGAACACCCGGGGCATATCCTCCCGGTCGATCAGATAGCAATGGTGGGTGTCGGTGTGCCCGGGCGTGTACAGCGGCTTGAAGGTGAGGCCGCCCATGACCAGTGGCTTGTCCTCGGCGACTCCGACGTCGGCGCAGGGCAACCCGTCCATGGCCGGATAGGCTACCTTGCATCCTGTCAGGCTGCGCAGCCTACAGGCCGAGCTTATGTGGTCGGCATGAATATGTGTGTCGAGCGTGCAGGCGAGATGCAGGCCGAGTTGCTGGATCGTGGCCAAGTCGCGGTCGACCGTTTCCATGATGGGATCGAGGAGAATGGCCTGCCCTGTGTCCCGGCAGCCGAACAGGTAGGTATAGGTGGAGGACTCCGGTTCAAATAGCTGACGGAAGATCATCAAAACCCTCCCGGGCTTAAGACTGGGCGCTGTTCACATAGCGCCGGAAGAATGCCTTTGCCTCAGGTGAAGCAAACTCGAAACCCACGCTTTCCGCCTTCGCGATGGCGGCATCGCCGGATAGGCCCTCGCTGCGGGCCACGTGCATGAAGGTAAAAAGTCCCGCCCGCTTTCCCGAAGCACAATGAACAACCACCGGACCGGGCAGGCGGGAGACCTCTTGCTCGAACCTGTGCGCGGTATCCTCGTTCATGTCCTCGGGTGAGACCGGGATATTGACGTACACGAGGCCATGGCTTCGGGCGACCTCGCCTTCCTCGGACGGGGACAGAAGCTGGTTCTGCTCTGCCGGTGCGCGCAGGTTCACTACCGAACGGAAGCCTTCCCGAGCGAATTCCCCGACCCGTTCGGCGGTCGGTGGCCCCATCTCGATACTGAAGCGCTCGTCCACTTTCAGGCGATCTACCATGGAATGCTCCCTATCCAAAGAACGGGCAAGGCAAGTGTTCTGATGATTCAGGCTCTGGCAGCATCAAGAGCGGCTTCGGCCTGCTGTCTCGCGGAGGTTCTTGCAGAGGATGTACCAACCCGACGGAAATCACCCCGTAGCGCTTTGAGCGCATAGCGTTCGCGGTCGATCTCGGCAGAGGTGCGGAAGCCCAGTCGGCGGAATATCGGAACCGGTGGACACCAACCTTGAAGGGCGTGCTGAAGCAGGAACGACGTCACCACCGCGGGCAAGGCGAGGAAGCGCCGGTCGGCAAAGGCGCCAAGCAGTGTTCCGGTGAGGGCCAGCGTGGCGGCATTGGCCTCCAGCGTGCGTTCGACATCCCACTCCTGGTCAAGTTCGCGGAGACGCCTGTCGATTGCTCCGGGGTGCTCTGCATGATACCGGATGCTTTGTTCGATCTGCCGGGCGAAGCGGCGGTTGATTGCCTCTGACGTGGCGTTTTCCACGCGCGAGGCCGTAGCGGGCAGCATAGGCCTCCTCCTTGAGGAAAGATGGATTGCCGAGACGGCATGAACTTCAGAGCGATGCCGTCATCGGCGCGTTTCAGGTTGCCTCGGCAACATGCGCCAAGTCTGAAGCGTTCCCAACAACCGGCGCCTAGTACCAGAACCATCAGGGTATCGAAGCGCATGATTTCCGGTCATGCGACTGGTCGGTGGTCGCGATGAACGGGAAATTCATGATCATATTGGTCCGTACTCCCAGGCTTGCTGCGCGGGACCGGTTCGGTTGGCTTGGGGCTGAGTTACCCCGGAGCAGGTCTGTGGCATCGTGTGTTCCTGCGCACGGGGAACATGCTGCCGGAATGACCCATCCCCGGAGGCGGGCATGTGGACGACAACGGGGGCTGCGGCTATGGGGATCTATCAAAGGCACATATTGCCGTTCCTGACCGACTGGGCCATGGGGCAATCCATTCTCATGGAGCATCGGTCAAGAACCGTCGGCGGCGCTTCGGGGCGTGTTCTTGAGATCGGCATCGGGTCTGGACGCAATCTGCCCCTTTACGGCACCAACGTCAGTGAAGTGGTGGGCGTAGATCCGTCGTCGGAGTTGCTGGCGGTCGCCCGTAAAGCCGCGACTACGTCTAGGGTCCGCGTTTCACTGATAGAACGGTCGGCAGAGAATCTTCCATTCGAGAACGCCAGCTTTGACACGGTGGTGGTGACTTGGTCGCTGTGCAGCATACCGGATCCGCTTGCGGCACTTCGGGAAGCCCGGCGTGTGTTGAGACCGGGCGGGCAGCTTTGCTTTGTCGAGCACGGATTGGCTCCAGACCCTGGTGTTCGACGATGGCAACATCGCCTCACGCCGATTTGGAAGGTGTGTGCGGGAGGATGTCATCTGGACCGTAAGATGGACGACCTCGTTCGTGGATCCGGGTTGGAAATAGTCGATCTCACAACCGGCTACCTGCCAGCAGCCAAGGTCATTGCATTCATGTATGAGGGCCGTGCGGTTCGGAACTGACAGGAAGCGGGAAGCGACCAGCATGTATACGCATGCGACTGAGTGCAGAGGGCTTCAAATCGTGCTGGCTTGGCAAGGGCATCGGGTCTCAGTTGGCGTTCGATTGACAGGAGGCTGTCTCAACAATCGTCGGCCGTGACGAATCCGCGCTAGGCGCTTGAAAAGCACCTTGCGGAGTGACACTCCTTAAATGTGCAGCGTGTCACGCCAATCGAGCGCTGCACCCGATCGGCTGCAGTCGGCCAGCTTGGCAGTATGCGACCGCGTCGGCCACCGTGACCTCGGGATATGCAGTCCCGGAGAAGCGGGTCGGTCAGGGGCTGGCTAGTGAGACGCGATCATGGACGCGACGATTGATCCTAAGCAGCTTGAAGTCGCTGCAGCTGAGGCGGAAACATTCCTTCGTCTGATCGCCAGTCGGCATCGGCTGATGATCCTCTGCAGCCTGATCGACGGCGAGCTTTCGGTCAGCGAGATCAATCAGAGAGTTCCGCTTAGCCAATCCAACCTGTCCCGACATCTCGCCATGCTGAGATCGGACAATCTGGTGGCAACCCGGCGCGACGGAAACGTCATCTATTATCATATTTCGTCAGAACTCGTTCCACCCATCCTAGGCGAGTTATACAAGCTGTTCTGCGCACCGGCAGGCTTACAGGTTGCGGAACCGTCCAAGTCAGGCGCCGAAGCAGACTAACATTACTCCCAGCACTGAGCGGTTCCACCGTTCTCAAATCGGAAATGGATTCCGAATGCCTTAGATCCTGATGGATAATCAGGCGGTGACCCTCTCGGGGACTGCTTTTATATTTATTTCACACAAAGCGCAGTGGCAAAAAAGACTTCAAGCATTCTCTTTCTACGCACGGCCCGGATTGAGAAGAAGTGGATCTATATGTCCTTGTCCGAAACAGCATGCAAAGAACAAATACTGCAATATTATCGGAATAATAGCCAAAGAAAGTCCGGCATTTTGGCGGAATTAAATGGCCGGTGCTGCTGTGTTAACCAGACTCGCCGAGTCGTTGGCATTTTTTATTATGTATTTCGTTTGCATTACTTCAGTATCTGATAACCATGTATTGGATATGGGGTGCAGCGCAACATAAGACCGCCAACTAAATTCCATTGCTAAAATATTCCACTGCCGTAATGTTGATGGGCTGTCGTTAACCGCATGGGAACAGATGCGGGACGAGAGCAAAGGCAATGAAGCTCAGCAGCAATGCTGCACCAGGGCTCGGGGGAGGTGCCTATGCACGTGATCCAATGTTCCGCCGCCATAGTCCGAAGCGGCCTGACAGCATCAGCTATCGCTCTTTTTGCCCTGAGCCCAACTGAAGTCGCCATGGCCAAGGACCTCGGCGAGGTTCCCATGGTGACGGAGGGCTCGGCCGCGCCGGAGCCGTGGACGCGCTACAAGGGTTGGAATAAGGCTACTTGGGATGAATACAACAATCTAGCTGACACCAGCCGGACTCCGGCCCCGCCCGCCGGACCGGTGAAGAAGGTCGATGCTCCCCTGAACGGCGATGCCGCCAATGGCAAGAAGCTGGCCTTCGACCGCTCCCGCGGCGGCGGCTGCCTTGCCTGCCATGTGATGGGGCCGGAGACTGCGGAACTGCCGGGCAATGTCGGCGTGGACCTGTCCCAGATCGGGGCCACCAACCCGGATGAGGAGTATCTGTTCAACTATATCTGGGACCCGCGCGCCTACAACCCCGAATCCGTGATGCCGCCCTGGGGTGCGCACGGCTTCTATTCGGAGCAGGAGGTCGCCGACATGGTGGCCTTCCTGAAGACGCTGAAGACACCGGCCACCTTCAAGAATGAGTTGGACGACCCGTCCAAGCGCCCCCTGCCGGTCGAGGACCGCGACTGGGCTGACCCGTTCGTGAACCCGGCGGCGGAGGCGTTCGATACGGGGCCCGAATTGTTCGCAATGGATGGGCCGAACGGCAAGTCGTGCGCAAGCTGCCACAGCGATCCCGACGCCCTGAAGGGCTGGGCCGTGACCATGCCCAAGTACCACAAGGGCATGGACAAGATGATCGGGGTGGAGGAATTCGTGGCCCGGCATGCCAAGGCCACGACCGGCGCGGACTGGATCATGCAGACCAATGAGAATCTGCATATGTCGATCTATCTGCGGTCGCTGTCCAACGGCATGCCGATCAAGGTCGACGTGTCGAGCCCGGGCCCGAAGGCGGCCATGGAGCGCGCGACGAAGATGATGAACACCAAGGTCGGCCAGTTGAATTTCGCCTGCGTGGACTGCCACAGCCCGGACAAGGGCGCCAACAAGTGGATCCGCGGCCAGTATCTGGGTGAGACCGCCGGGCAGATCCCGCACTTCCCTGTCTGGCGCACCAGCCGGAACGAGATCTGGGACATTCGCAAGCGCCTGCAATGGTGCAACATCCAGGTCCGCGCCGATGAGCTACCGCCCGACGCCAAGGAATATGCGGACCTAGAACTCTACGTCACGGCAGCCAGCAACGGGCTGCCCATGGAATCGCCGGGCATCCGGCACTGAACTTCCAATAAGCCGTCCTGCGGCGGGCCATTCCTGCCGCCCGACAGGAGGAAAGGAGTAAGATGAGCCAGTCAAGCACCATGCGTGCGGTCAAGCGCCGCGATGTGTTACGGGGAGCCGCAGCGCTGGCCGCAGCGGGCACCGTCGTCCTAACGCTGCGCCCGGCCCGTGCCACGCCGGAGAAGACGGCGGAGGTGATGGGCAAGTTGATCGGCGGCAAGACGGCCAAGGAAGGCCGGGTCACCCTGACCATGCCGCAGATCGCGGAGAACGGGAACACCGTGCCACTGACCGTGTCGGTCGAAAGCCCGATGACGGAAAAGGACTATGTGAAGGCCGTGCACATCCTGGCCGACGGCAATCCGGAACCGGCGGTCGCCACCTTCGGCTTCACGCCCCAGATCGGCAAGGCCGAAATTTCCACCCGCATGCGCATGGCCAAGACCCAGAACATCTGGGCCGTGGCAGAGATGAGCGACGGGTCCGCCTGGATGACCAAGACCGAGGTCAAGGTCACCATCGGCGGCTGCGGCGGCTGAGCAGTGTTGGAGGAATTGATGTCTAAAGCACGTGTTCGCCTGCCCTCGAAGGCCAAGAAGGGCGAGGTCATCGAGATCAAGACGCTGATCAATCATACGATGGAGAGCGGCCAGCGCAAGGACAGCGCCGGGAATCCCATTCCGCGGCAGATCATCAACAAGATGACGGCCACCTTCAACGGAAAGGAAATCCTGAACGCAACTCTCCATCCTGGAGTTTCGGCAAACCCCTATATCTCCTTCTTCACCAAGGTGGAGGAGAGTGGGACGTTCGAGTTCGTGTGGCACGACGACGACGGCAGCACCGTCAAGGAAACGGCCAAGATCACCGTCGGGTGAGCCGCCAGGCGGCTTAAGCGCGTGTTCCCGTCCTTGCCCTCTACTCCCTGGCCGAGCCCCGCGAGCAGGACGGAAACAGGCGGCGGGCATAATTGACTGACTGAAATGCGGTTCTGCCCCGGGATTAGGTCCGGGGCGGTAACCGGGGCGGTTTCGCCCCGGAACGCCTGAACTTTGCCTGACGCATGCCAGAGGGTCCGGAAAAAGGGGACAAAGAATGCTGAACCGACGAGATTTTCTGCAGGTTACCGCCGCCGCGGCGACCCTGATGGGCACCGGTGCGGGCGGTCTGGCCCGCGCCGCGGCCGCGGGCGCCATCACGCAGGACGGGCTGCTGCGGTTTCCGGCCCTGGGCAATGTCACCCTGCTGCATGTCACCGACATTCACGGCCAGTTGAACCCGCTCTATTTTCGGGAGCCAGCGGTCAATCTCGGCGTCGGCGAGGCGGCGGGCCTGCCGCCCCACCTCACCGGGCGGGATTTCCTGGAGAAGTTCGAGATCAAGGCTGGCAGCCCGGAAGCCTATGCTCTGACCTCCGAGGATTACGTCCAGCTTGCCCGCCAATATGGGAAGGTCGGCGGGCTGGACCGGCTGGCCACGCTGGTGAAGGCGATCCAGGCGGAGCGTGGGGACAAGGTGCTGCTGCTGGATGGCGGCGACAGCCTCCAAGGCTCCTGGGGTGCCCTCCAGACCCGGGGCGGCGACATGGCCCGGGCGCTGAAGGCGCTGGGCGTGGAGGCCAGCACAGGCCATTGGGAATTCACCTATGGCGCCGACCGCGTGCCGGAACTGGCTGGAGAACTGGGCTGCCCCTTCCTGTGCGGTAACGTCCGCGATACGGAGTGGGAGGAGGATGTCTTCGAGGGCACGGCGAGTTTCGAGCGCGGCGGCGTGAAGATCGCCGTGATCGGCCAGGCCTTCCCCTATACCCCCGTCGCCAACCCGCGCTGGATGGTGCCCGAATGGTCCTTCGGCATCCGGGAGGAACTCGTCCGCGAGCGGGTGGAGAAGGCCCGTGCCGCCGGGGCGGAGCTTGTGGTGCTGCTGTCCCACAACGGCTTCGACGTGGACCGCAAGCTGGCGAGCCGGGTGGAAGGCATCGACGTCATCCTGACCGCCCATACCCATGACGCCCTGCCCGTCGCGGTGCGGGAGGGGAAGACGCTGCTGATCGCGTCGGGCAGCCATGGCAAGTACCTGTCCCGCCTGGACCTGGATGTCCGGGGCGGCGAGGTGAAAGGGTTCGAGTACCGTCTGATTCCGGTCTTCGCGGATGCCATCGCGCCGGACCCGGAGATGGCCTCCCTGGTCCGAGAACTGCGCCAGCCCTTCGAGGAACAGTATGCCAGGGTGCTGGGCACCGCCGACGGACTGCTGTACCGCCGCGGCAACTTCAACGGCACCTGGGACGATCTGATCTGCGACGCCCTGTTGGCGGAGCGGGATGCGGAGATTGCATTGTCGCCCGGCTTCCGCTGGGGCAGCAGCCTTCTGCCGGACAGCCCCATCACCATGGAGGATGTCTGGAACCAGACCGCCATCACCTATCCCGCCGCCTACCGGAATGAGATGAGCGGCGAGCAGCTAAAGGCGATTCTCGAGGACGTGGCCGACAACCTGTTCAATCCCGACCCCTATTACCAGCAGGGCGGCGACATGGTCCGTGTCGGCGGGATGGGCTACAGCATCGATATCTCCAAGCCGATGGGCAGCCGCATCAGCGGCATGACCATGCTGAAATCCGGCCAGCCGGTGGACCCGTCCCGCAACTACGTCGTGGCCGGTTGGGCCAGCGTGAACGAGGGCACGGAAGGCCCCGCGATCTGGGATCTGGTCGCCGGGCATATCCAAAAGCAAAAGACCATCCAGGTCCGCGAAAACCAGTCCGTCCGCACCCAGGGCGCGTGACGGGCCAGTCGATTGAGGGGATCTCGTACGATGACCCAGAAAACTATCCAACCACACACCTCTCTTGACCGCCGACGTTTCCTGTCCGGCGGCGCCAAGATGGCGGCAGTCGGTGCGGTCAGCGGCGGATTGACCGCCGTCGGCTTCCGCCCGGCGGGTGCGGCGGGCATTCCCGAGGAATTGCCAGACCATAGCCGCTATCTGGGACCGGGAGTCACGGACCAACCCTACGGCACCCCATCACAGTATGAAGCCCATGTCATCCGCCGGAACGTGGAGTGGTTGACCGGCTCCACGGAAAGCTCGATCAATTTCACACCGCTCCAGGATCTGCACGGCATCATCACGCCGAACGGTGTTTTCTTCGAGCGTCACCATAGCGGCCGCGCGGACATTGACCCCGCTCAACACCAACTGATGATCCATGGATTGGTCGAGCGGCCCATCAGCTTATCCGTCCCCGATCTGCTGCGCTTCCGTCCGGTGGACAGAATCTTCTTCACCGAGTGCGCAGCCAATGGCGGCATGGAGTGGCGTGGCGCCCAGTTGAATGGCGTGCAGTTCACGCGCGGCATGCTGGGATGCGCCCAGTGGACCGGTATTCCGCTACGGACGCTGTTCGATTATGTCGGCCTGAAACCGAAAGCCAAATGGGTGCTGGCGGAAGGCGCCGACGCCGCCGCCCTGACCCGCTCCATCCCAATGGACAAGGCTTTGGACGACTGCATGGTCGCTTTCGGCCAAAACGGAGAGATGCTTCGTCCTGGACAGGGCTATCCCATGCGCCTGGTGGTCCCCGGCTGGGAAGGCAACATGTGGGTGAAATGGCTGCGCCGTCTCGAGGTCGGCGACGAGCCCTGGTACACCCGTTGGGAGACGTCGAAGTACACGGACCTGCTGCCCAACGGCAAAGCCTACAAATTCACCTGGGTTCAGGAGGCCAACTCCGTCATTACCTCTCCGTCTCCCGAGAAGCCGATGAACGGCGCCGGTCCTCACGTGATCCGGGGCTTGGCTTGGTCGGGGAACGGCCGCATCAAGCGGGTCGATGTCTCCATGGACGGCGGCAAGAACTGGATCACGGCCCCGCTGGAGGAGCCGATCCTGCCTAAGGCGTTGACCCGCTTCTACCTGCCGTTCCGCTGGGACGGGAAGTCCTCGCTGATGCTGCAGAGCCGGGCAATGGACGAAACGGGATACGTCCAGCCGACCATTGTCGACCTTCGCAACGCGCGGGGCACGAACTCGATCTACCATAACAACTCGATCATGACGTGGCTCGTGAACCCGACCGGCGAGGTGGAAAATGTCCAAGTCGCTTAAAATCCTCACACTCGGATTGCTGGCCACCGGTGGGGCGGCGTTTGCTGCCGATCCCAATCTTCCCAAACCGGGGGAGATCGGCAGTGCCGTGACGCCGCAGGAGATCGCACGCTGGGACATCGACGTGCGTCCCGACGGTTTGGGGCTGCCTCCCGGCCAAGGCACGGCGGAGGAAGGAGAGCAGGTTTGGATGGACAATTGCGCGGCTTGCCATGGCGAGTTCGGTGAAGGGGTCGATCGCTGGCCCGTGCTGATGGGTGGGGTTGACAGCCTGAGCAGTGACAGTCCGGTCAAGACTCCCGGAAGCTACTGGCCGTACGCCACGACCATCTACGACTACGTCTACCGCGCCATGCCATTCGGAAACGCGCAGTCCCTGACCCCCGATGAGGTTTACGCGCTGACTGCCTACATCCTGAACATGGACGAGGTGGTTCCGTCGGATTTCGTGGTGAACGCCGAGACGCTGCCGAAGGTAGAGATGCCGAACCGCGATGGCTTCATCGATGACCCGCGACCGGACGTTAAGGTCGCATCGCAGGAGCCGTGCATGAAGGATTGCGTCAAGGAGGTGAAGATCACGGGGCACGCGCGCAAGATCGACGTGACTCCGGAAGAAGGTGGGGGAGTGGAATAGGCGGTCCTTGCTGTCTTCGCGGTGGAAACCTGGACCAGCTAGGGTCGCTGCTCCACCATCCGTCAACAGCGGATCCGGACTGTCGCCGGGATCCACAACGGCGATATGGTCGAGGGAGAACTCAAGGATGCCCACGCGACGCCACGTCCTGACAGGATTGCTCACCATTCCGACTGGCTTTGCCCTGTCGGCACGTGCGGAGTTGATCACGACCGACGACGGAATGCCGTCCCAGAGTTGGTTTCTGAACACATTCCTGCACCTGCCGGAGGATGCTGCGGAAGCCGCGGAGCAGGGGCGAATTCTGGCTGTCGTCTGGGAGCAGAAAGGCTGCCCCGGCTGCATCAAGTTGCACGAGGAGAACTTCGCACAGGCCGACATCGCCGATTACGCCCGTGCGCATTTCAACTGGGTCGGCTTGAACATCCACGGGGACCGGGAGGTAACCGGACTGGACGGCGCGGTTGGAACGGAAAAGCAGGTGGCGCGGTCGTCCCGAACCACCTTCACCCCAACTGTCCAATTCGTCGCCCTCGACCCGCACCCTCGGGAAGTCGCGCGAATGCCCGGCTACCTGGAACCGCCGGAGTTTGCTGCGATGCTCCGCTTCGTTGCGGAAGGACATTGGCGCAGCAGCGACTTTCACACCTATCTGAAGAACCGCTCGGGAGCATGAGACATGCGCATTCAGACTATTGCCGCCATTCTCATCTCGGCCGCCGCGGCGCTTCCCGTGGCTGCGGAGCCTGTTTCAAGGGAGCAGGGCGGGCGCACGCTCCATGGCAGTCTCGAACTGGCGGACGGAGCATCGCTTTCTGACGGCCTCATCCTCATGCTGCACGGCACGATGGCTCACCACGGCATGGAAATCATGCAGGCCTTTCAGCAGGCGCTGAAGGAGCGCGGACACAGCAGCTTGGCGGTCACCCTGTCCCTTGGCATCGACGGACGTCAGGCCTTCTATGACTGTAAGGTTCCTAGCCGCCACCGTCAGGTGGATGCCGTGGAAGAACTTGCCGGTTGGGTCGACTGGCTGAAGGATCAGCAGGTCGGGCAAGTGTCCCTCTTGGGACATAGCCGCGGCGGAAATCAGGTGGCGCGCTATCTGGCCAGTCAGCCGGACCCGACGGTCAAGAAGGGCATTCTGGTCGCCCCTGCCGGGGTTCCGAAGCCGGAAGAGGCCGCCTCCCTTCTGGCCCTGGCTGAAGGCAAGCCTGACGACGCGCTGGTGACGGCGCCACGCTTCCTCATGTGTGACGACACCCAGGTCAGTGCCGGTTCGATTCGTGGCTACTATCAGGATGACGGAAAGTTCGACACGCCGGATCTGTTGGCCGATATCGACGTACCGGTGTTGGTGCTGGCGGCGAGCGACGATAATGTCGTGCCCGACCTTCCGGAAAAGGTGGAAGCCTTGGAACTGGAAAATCTCCAGTTCCAGCTGATCGAGGGCGACCACTTCTTTCGTGACTTCGCGGCAGAGGATGCGGCGGACGCGATTGACGCGTTCTTGGCCCAATGACGATGCCGCAGGCGCCTCAGCTTTCGGGCGCCGCCGGTATGGCTTCCAGCAGTTCGCCCAGCATGGGCCAGAAGAATTCCTCGCCCGGATATCCTTGAATCCGTCCCATCTCCTGCCCGTCCTCCACAAGGACAAATGTCGGACTGAAGATGACTGGCTTAATTGCTGCCAAATCCGCTGGCCGCTTGGACTGCATGTTCACCACGCGCAGCGGGGCACGCCTGCCCTCCGCCGTCTTCGGGTATGCGTCCCCGACCTCCTCGTGCCACTGCTCGCAAAATGTGCAGCCAGGGGCCTCGAACATGACAAGCTCCAGTGCCGCAGCGGGTAATGCGCTTGCGGTCAGGAGGGCGAAGGCCAAGAGGGAGTGCTTGATCATATCAAGCATATATGATGCCGACCACATATACTCAAGGCCAGCCAGCCTGAGGTGGCGCCGATGACTGGATTGGACGTTAGCTATCTGGGTGCGCTGGGTGCGGGAATCCTCAGCTTCTTGTCCCCGTGTGTCCTGCCCCTGGTGCCGCCCTACCTTGCTTTCATGGCGGGCGTCTCGCTGGATCAGATGACGACCAAGGTGAATGCGGACGGAACGGTTAGTGCCGTGGACGGCAGTGTGCGCGCGAGGGTGACCGCATCCGCGATTATGTTCATCCTTGGCTTCGCGACGGTCTTCGTGGCCTTGGGAGCCACGGCCTCCGCTGCCAGCGCCCTAATCGCCGAGAACTTGACCCTGCTGTCGCAGATTTCGGGCGTCCTGATCATTCTGCTGGGCCTCCATTTCCTCGGGGTCTTCAGAATCATGCTGTTGTACCGGGAAGCGCGGTTCCAGGCAGCCAAGCCAGCCGGGCTCGCAGGTGCCTATGTGGTTGGGCTGGCTTTCGCCTTCGGCTGGACCCCTTGCGTCGGCCCTGTTCTGGCAGCCATCCTGATGGTGGCTGCGTCTGAGCAGTCGGTGGCCTACGGTGCCAGCCTGCTGGGAACCTACGCCTTGGGGATCGGCTTGCCTTTCCTTTTCGCAGCGTTGGCGGTGGAGCAGTTCATGGGTTTCATGAGGCGCTTCCGTAGGCATCTCGGTCGCGTGGAAAAGATCATGGGAGGGCTACTGGTGCTCACGGGTGTGCTTTTCCTGACCGGGACAATCCCGGAACTTTCTTACTGGCTCTTGGAGATGTTCCCAGTCCTGGGCCAGATTGGTTAGGCTTCTGCCAATCTGCATCCGGCTGAAGCAATGGTGTCCTCTCGTAGATCCGCATAGTGGGCTGCCGATCAACCTTTAACTAATCCCCTACGGTGTTTCAGGGGCAGTCATCATGGGGTGTTATAGAAGGACCTACCGGCTCGCTACGGTCGCCGTGGGGCCTGCGGCGGTATCCTCGGCCAGCAGCAGCGAACCGTTATGGTCGGATGTACACCCAGCCGCGTAGCTGGCGCTCCACGATCTCGGCAATGCCCGCGGTGACCACGTCTACGCCATCCACCAGTTCCGCCGGGCTATGGCCGGTGGTCTCCATGGTGTTCCCGCAACCGATGAACTCCACCCCGTACTGCTGCAGGCTTGTGATCCGATCTTTCACGGGCGTGGTCTTGTCGTACAGCGCCTCCATTCCGGCACCGAAAGCCACGATGGCGATCTGAACATTGTCCTGACCATAGAACTTCTGGAGGTTCACGGCATTGTAGAGGATGTTGTTGATCACCTGCGGATCGCTGCTGGTCAGCTGCAGCACGATCTGGCGCGGGCTATCGAAGCTCGGCGGCGGATCAGCCATTTCAGTTTCCGCGGCGTTGGCCGCCGGGAACAGTAGGCATCCCGCGAGAATGCAGAAAGCCGTAAGTCGACGTGTAAACATCATGGTTGCTCTTCGCTTGAGGGATGTCGTGGCGGAGTCTGGGTCCGGGCGAAACAAAGTAACGTAGAAGACCATTGTTGTAGGTTTCCACGCTTGCTCCGGTGCGTTCTGTCCAGATATGTTCCGCGCCTTTGCTCAGTCACATGCCCCCGCCAAGTACCGCTCCAGGCGGAGGCATGACATTGCAAACTGAAGCAATCAGACTCTTATGGCTTTATGTATGTGTAGCCCATCTGCTGCAGCCGGGACAGTTCGGCAACCCCGGAAGGAACGATGTTCTCCTCCCAGACTTCAAACAGATCCTTCTCGTAGTCTATCTCTCGGCCGGTGAGCGTGTTGTTGCAGACGGCAAAGC
The DNA here is from genome assembly GCF_003568845.1 of Indioceanicola profundi. Lineage (NCBI taxonomy): Bacteria > Pseudomonadati > Pseudomonadota > Alphaproteobacteria > Rhodospirillales > Azospirillaceae > Indioceanicola > Indioceanicola profundi. The sequence goes on from NZ_CP030127.1 coordinate 436,508, forward strand.
TGACGCTCTGCGTTTTCAGGCTTGTCACGTCGGCCTGGAGCTTGGGGTTGTCGACCGCATCGCGCAGCAGTTCGACTCCATCGCCGTGTAAGACGACCTTCACATCAATGTTGTCCTTACCGACAGCATTGATGTGGTTCTGCACGTTGTTTAGCGCACGACGATAGGCTTGGGAGTTTTCCCCTCCGCTCTCGTTGATATGGTAGACAACCTTCTGCTTGCCATAGTGGTCGTCGGCGGCCCCTATGTTGGACCAGGTCGTTGCGGCCATGCCGATCAGCGTGGCTGCCGTCAATGACATTAGGCGACGCATTTTCCCCTCCCACTGCTTTGCTTCCGGCGGGCCAGCGGTATTCGGACTCCGCTCAGGTCCCCGAAACGCAAAACCAGCAAACACCCGCTGGTCGGCGATTCAAACATCAAAGTAGCGACCTTGACTTCCGCCGCCTCCAATGTGGAAGCCCAGGGAGCTTATGGGCGTGGTGCTTTCGCCTCCACTTCAGGGCTTAACGCACTGCTGCAACCGTGGACCCTGCTTCAAAGTGCATTCCATATAACTAAAGTGTTAACCTCGGCAAGTTAGCCTATGGCTTGGCTTTGGGCATTGCCCGTCGACGCCATGGGAGAAATTCGGAGGAAACATGATCTCGCGCATGAATATCGGCGGGCGCTTGGCGGCAGCCCTGGCCGGAAGCGTGATTCTCGCTGTTGCGACAACCACGTTAAGCAACGTTTGGCTCAGCAATAAACTGGTCGACGAGGCTGCGGTTCGACAACTCCACACGCTCGAGGAGTTCCTGGACACCAGCATCCAAAGCGAGGCCCGACGTGCTCTGACGTTTGCGCAGGGAATGGCGGGGAACCGCGAAATCCAAGCGGCTTTCGCTGCGCAGGATCGAGAGCGACTGGCTGACATGCTGGTACCCGGATTCAAGGACCTCAAGGAGCAGCACGGTGTCAGTCAGTTTCAATTCCATACCCCACAGGCATCCTCGTTCTTGCGTGTCCACAGGCCGGAGAAGTTCGGCGATGACCTTTCCTCCTTTCGCTTTACCGTAGTCGAGGTGAATAAATCCCGGACCCCGGTCTCCGGTTTGGAGAACGGTGTCGAGGGACTCGGTATCCGAGGTGTCGTTCCCGTTATGCGCGACGGTACTCATTTGGGATCTGTCGAAGTCGGACTGACATTCGGCAAGCCATTCTTCGAGGCATTCAAGAAGGCCACCGGGGCCGAGGTCGCGTTCTACATTGTAAAGGAAGGTAAATTCGACACCTTCGCTTCCACCTCCGGTGAGGAGTTGCTTTTCAATTCCGAGCAGATGGCTGCTGCGCTCGATGAACCTTCCAATGTGATGACAATCCAGTCGGGTGGACACAACAACGCGGTGATGCTGGCTCCGGTACAGGATTATCGTGGCGACGCGATCGGCGTCTATGCTTTGGCTTTGGACCGCAGCGCATTTGACGAGGCTATCGAGGGCGCAAGGTTCTGGTCCGTGTTGATGGGCTTGGCGGCACTTGCGGCGGCGCTGGTCATTGCATGGCTCATGAACCGCAGCATCGCTCGTCCCATCCAGGCCATGACAGAATCCATGGGTGAGTTGGCGGGGGGCAACACCGCTATCGACATTCCTGGTACAGGGCGTAGCGACGAGATAGGGGCCATGGCGGGGGCCTTGGAGGTGTTCCGGCGCAACATGATCGAAACCGATCGGCTGCGAACCGAACAGGAGGAGATGAAGCGCCAATCGGAGGAAGACCGCAGAGCAGCAATGTTCGCGCTGGCCGACCGTTTCGAGGCCAAGGTCGGGAATCTCATCGAGGGGCTTTCATCGGCGGCGACGGAGATGGAGGCGACGGCCGGATCAATGTCGGCCACCGCAGAGCAGACCAATCGGCAGTCGGTTACGGTGGCCTCCGCCTCCGAGCAGGCATCCGCCAACGTCCAGACGGTGGCTGCGGCAACGGAGGAGCTTGCCGCCTCCATCACGGAGATCGGCAGCCAAGCGTCGCAATCCCGGAGCGTCGCCGGAAAGGCTGTCGAGGACACGCGGCATACGGATCGGGCCGTGCGTCAGTTGGCCGACAGCGCGGAGCGGATTGGTCAAGTTGTGGATCTAATCCAAGAGATTGCCAGCCAGACGAACCTCTTAGCCTTGAATGCTACTATCGAGGCCGCGCGCGCCGGAGAGGCGGGAAAGGGATTTGCGGTGGTCGCCTCCGAAGTGAAGGCGCTCGCTACCCAAACAGCACGCGCCACTGAGGACATTCGCCAGCAGATCGGACAGATGCAGCAGGCGTCAATCGGTGCGGTGGATGCCATTCAAGGCATCGGTACGGTAATCTCGGAAGTCAGTGAGATCGCCGCGGCCATTGCCGCGGCCGTCGAGGAGCAAGGGGCAGCCACCCAGGAAATATCCCGGAACGTCCAACAGGCTGCCGCCGGAACGCACGAGGTTTCGTCCAACATCGTTGGCGTTCGGCAAGCTGCGAATGATACCGGATCAGCAGCAACTCAGGTTCTAGGCGCCGCTAGGGAGTTGGCCCAGCAAGCCGAAGTCCTGAACCGAGAGGTGAGAACCTTTCTGACCGGAATCCGAACGGCCTGAGAAATACGACCGTTCCAACTGACTAGGAGGAAGAAGGGATGGTCGCGCAACAGCAGCGACCATCCATTGCCCCGAAGTGGCGCCGGACGACCGTGGTTCGACAGTGCGCCCGCATCAAGGCTGGTCAGATTTCCTCGTTCTCAAACCCGCCAGACCAAGCGCCTTCGCGAAGTGGCAAATCAGCGACTGCACCGTAGCGGCTGGTGAGGACAGGTGGAGCCGATAGATCCTCTCCTCCTGAAGCAAAGATCACAGACGCTCGCACAGTTTGCCCTGGCATCAAGCCCGAGGCGCATTCAATAGTGGCCGCCCATTCGCATCGGGAGTCTTCTATGAACAAGAATGAACTGATTGCTGCTGTCGCAGATACCACCGACCTGTCCAAGTCCGATGCCGCCAAGGCTGTCGATGCCTTGTTCGACGGCATCACGGAAGCCCTGAAGCAGGGTGACGATGTGCGCCTGCTGGGGTTCGGCAACTTCTCGGTCGCCGAACGCGCCGCGCGCCAAGGCAAGAACCCGCGCACCGGCGAAACCATCGAGATCGCTGCCTCGAAGCAGCCGAAGTTCACAGCTGGCAAAGGCCTGAAGGACGCTGTTAACGGCTGAGCCTTGGGAAAGGGGATAGGATCGCCTGTCCCCTTCTTGGAAGGCGCGCCGACGGCGCCCAATCGCAACAGAGCGCAGTTATGTTTTCGGGCAAACAATTCTCTTCCCGTAGCCGCGAGAGGATGGATGCTTCCCATCCAAGAAATTCAGCATACTGATCCGAGTGCCTAGTCGTTGTGTCCCCGTACAATAGGCACCATGCTTCCCACCGATACTGCCGGGCGAACACGGGGTCTGGTTCGGAATTAGCCCTCGCAAGCAGGGCGGTTGCTTTCGACTGCAAGATCATACGGGATTGCGCCAATTGATACTTTTACATTCCCCATTGACGCCTAACCGGCACGGAGCGATCAATAGGTAGATTTACGGATGGTCGTGCGTTGGAGCGGGCATGGAGCTTGGGGAACAGCTTGATTGCATTCTTACCTGCGAAACCAAGGAGCAACTCTTCGACCAGCTGAACCAGATCGCCGTCTTTCATGGATTCAGCAGCGTGAGTTACGTTGCGGCCCGGCCGCAGATGCTGCTCGATGGCGGGCTGATCGACTTTGTGACCAGCGCACCGACGCAGTTCATCCAGAATTATGCGGACGAGCAATTCCTCACGGTTGACCCTGTCGTCTATAGGGCGGCATCAACAAGCCTACCGTTTCGCTGGAGCGACTGTCCCGAATTCGATGCGTTCTGGACGCCCCGCAGTGGCCCAGCAGGTGATGCCGTCAGGGTGATGGAAGCCGCTTGGGACCATGGCTTTTCAGAAGGTTTCGTCGTACCTACCCACACCGTCGTTGCGGGTCAGACTATAAGCGGGTTCGCCACCTTCTTCTGGCCCGACAAGCATGCAGGGCCTGCTTTGACCTCCAAGGATACCCTGTTACTGCGGATTGTGGCGAACACAGCGCATGAGAAGTATATCCGGCTCTGTGGTGTTGATGGCGGCCGTACTGATAAGGTCGACCTATCAGACCGGGAGCGTGATTGTCTGTGTTGGGCTGCCCGTGGGAAGAGTTCGGCGGAGACGGGAGAGATCCTGAAGCTCAGTACCAGGACCGTTGAGCATCACATCGCATCCGCAACACGGAAGCTTAAAGCAGTCAACAAGTTACAGGCCGTTGTCATTGCTCTTCAGAAGGGCAAAATCTTGCCCTGATGATTGAGCCACATATCGTGGCCTAACCTTTGGAATATGGAGTCCTAAATCAGATATGATCTGGGGGCGAAGGTATTGGGTCTGCAGATAAGGATCAACATTTACTGGCCAATAAGATCGAATATATATGTAGTCAGTACACACCAGGGCGCTCGGCTGATGGATCGGGTAGAAAATTAGGCCGGACCTAATGTCCGTTTCACCCGTGGGACCGGTGGGACAAGCCCGCCACGAATATGTTTGTTGAAGCTCCTTCCGCGCGCGCAAGCTCTGGGATTGATGAGACGTTAATACGGCTTCCCAGGAGCAGGGGTGCCGATCTGGACTATTAGGGCGCAGCCTTGGCAGTCCGTTCCGAAATAAGCCGTTGGCGGGTCTTGATGTCCTGCGGCCAAGTGCTCTTGATAAAGGCCAGGACGGCCCGGATCTCCTCGTCATTGAGCACGCCCGCGAAACCCGGCATGTCACTCTCGTAATCGCCTGCCACCGCTGCAGCCGGTCCGCGCTTGACGATGCGGAAGAGAACCTCATCGGGGTGATGCCAAGTGTGCCCGGTTTGATCGTGCGGCGGCGCTGGCAGACGTCCGTCTGGTTTCCGGGAGCGCCAGTCCGGCTGGCCCTCGAGTTGTTCACCGTGACAAGCGGCACAGTGATCCGCGTAAATGGCGGCACCCCTGGCTATCACAGCTGCGTCTTCTGATAGGAGCTTGGCTGGGCCCATCCAGGTCCAGGCGGCTGCTCCGGCGCCAACGGCGGCCACGATCAATAGCGCCGCAATGGTCCGACTGTTCAATGTCATGGCTCCGTCTCCAAATCATCCGGGGCTCAGGGTGACGTTACGGGCCCGCTTCAAGTCCGGACACGGCTGCCAGCTTGCACCATCGGACGGGGCACAGGTTTGACCAGCAGATGCTATCCCCGGATCGAGGGATCCATAAAGGGATGCCTCTCCCTGCAATTTTATTGCTATACGGAATTCTGCTGTTGCGAAAATACGATAGATGAAGCTCGCAGCCGCAATAAAGCGTCCAATTCGTATTGACTTGTATAGACAGGTCTGATCCGATGCCTTCCGCACGCCGTGCCGGGACGTACCGGCTTTTCCCGGCTCTCGGGACGACAATGAGGAAGGACAGGGGCATGAAGAGGCTTTCGGGGAAACTGTTGGTGGCGACTGCACTGAGCGCCGGGGTCCTGGCGGGGATGCCTGCGGTAGCCCAGCAGCAGCCAGGCACGGGACTTGAGGAAATCGTAGTCACCGGCAGCCGCATCAAGCGCGAGGACATCACCGGCGTCGGGCCTGCCACGGTGCTCACCAACGAGTTCATCCAGAGCACGGGCATCGCCAGCGTAGAGACCCTGCTCCAGCGCCTGCCGTCCAGCGCCGGTTTCGCCGGAAACCAGACCAGCGCCTACTGGACCAGCAATGGCTGGGGCACTGCCCAGGTCAACCTGCGTGGTCTAGGCGCCAATCGCACCCTCGTTCTCCTTAACGGGCGGCGCATTGTGCCGGGCGGCACCGGGGCCAACAGTTCTCCCGACCTGAACACGATCCCGGTGTCGATCATCGAGCGCATTGACGTTCTCAAGGACGGTGCATCCGCCATCTACGGCGCCGACGCTGTCGCCGGTGTCGTCAACGTGATCACGCGCGACGACTTCGAGGGAGTGGAGGTCTCGGCCAAGTACGGCATCACCGAGGAGGGCGATGGCGAGGAAAAGAGCGCCGATCTCACCTGGGGATTGTCCGGCGAGAAGGGGAACTTTGTCGCGTCGCTGACCTACTACAAGTCCGAGCCTGTGAACATGGCCGACCGCGAACCCTGCGGCCTCGGCGAGGTGGATGGCGAGCTCGTCTGCGTGGGAAGTTCCGCCACCATTGGCGGGCGTGCCCTGCTGCCGACCGGGCAGCGGATCAACTTCAACCAGACCCCCGGGGGCGACGGCGACTTTTTCGAGCCCTACAACGGCGCCATCCACAATTTCAACTCCAACCCCTACTTGAATGCAGTTAACCCGATCGAGCGCATCAGCGCCTCTGCATTCGGCAACATCAACGTCACTGATGACGTGAAACTGTTCACCGAACTGATGTTCACGAACCGGCAGTCGACGCAGCTGGCCACGCCGGGCTCCTTGCGCAACCTGAGCATCCCGGCGACCAATCCCACCAACCCGACCGGCCAGGACATCATCCTCGAGCAGCGCCGCCTGATGGAACCGGGGCCGCGCGACTTCTTCCAGGATGTCGATACGTGGCGGACGGTCGTCGGCCTGACGGGGGATCTGGCGAACGGCTGGACCTGGGAGACCGCCTTCAATTGGGGTCGCACCACCGGCATCGACGGGTCCAACAACATCGCCAACCTGGATCGCGTCGGGGATACCCTCAACACGGATGTCTGCAGCTTTGCGGCCGGGGCCGCGATCCCGTGCGGCGATTACCTCGGTGCTGGAGACCTGTCCCCGGAAGTCCTCGACTACATCCTGTTCACCATGCGGGACTCCGGCGGCAATGAGCAGATCAGCGGAACCTTCGACATCACCGGTTCGCTGTTCGCACTCCCCGCCGGAGATGTCGGCTTTGCGGCAGGGGTGGTCTATCGCGAGGAGAAAGGCTGGCGTGATCCGGATCCGCTGACGGTTCTCGGTGTCGCCAACACCAACCAGCAGGATCCGATCTCCGGCGAGTTCACGGCCAAGGAAGCCTATGTGGAATTGGCCGTTCCGGTCCTCAGCAATCTGCCCTTTGTCCAGCGCCTGGACGTCAACGCCGCTGCCCGCTACTCCGATTACGATCTGTTCGGCAGCGACGAGAACTACAAGCTCGGCCTCGACTGGCAGGTTATCGACGGGGTCCGCCTGCGTGCCACTTACGCAACCGCCTTCCGCATCCCGAACGTGCCGGAGCTCTTCGGCGGTGTCGCCGAGGGCAATCTGACGACCACCGACCCGTGCAGCGGCTACGCCAGTCTGCCCGCGGGCTCCGTGGTGGCGCAGAACTGCGCTGCCAGCGGTGTTCCGGCAGGATACCAGCAGCTGGGCAACACCATCCTGACGACGGTGGGCGGCAACGAGAACCTTGATCCTGAGAGTGCCGAGTCCTTCACGGTCGGGGCCGTGTACCAGCCGCCTTTCGTCGAAGGGCTGACGCTCACGGTCGACTACTTCGACATCACGATCAAGGACGCCATCCGGGCGATCCCGGGCTCGACCAAGCTGGCGGTCTGCTACGAATCCGCGGGCCTGTCCCACCCGTTCTGCGGGCCTGAGCACTTCACTCGAAATGCCCTCACCGGTGACATCAACTTCCTTTCCGCCCAGCCGGTGAACACCGGCCGTGAGGAGATGAAGGGTGTCGACTTCGGGCTGATCTACGAGTTCAGCATCGGCGAATTCGCCGCGGCGATCGACTGGAACACGACCTACCTCGACACCTACACCATCACGCCGTTCCAGGGCGCTGAGGAGATCGTCTTTGACGGCTTCATCGGTGGCGGCAATGGAGGCTTCCCGCATTGGCGCTCCAACGTCAACGCGACCTTGGCGGGCGACCGCTGGAGCGGGACCTACTCTGTCCAGTGGATCGGCAAGGCGACGGACTTCAACGCGTCCGAAGGCGACATCGGCCACCGCACGCCGAACGTCTTCTACCACAACGTCCAGGTCGGCTACGACTTCAACGACCAGGCCCGCATCGCGGTTGGCGTGGACAACCTGTTCGACGAGGATGCGCCCTTCATCCAAAGCTGGACCGATGCGAACACGGACACCATGACCTATGACCTGCTGGGCCGCCGCGGCTATGTCCGCCTGACCTACACGTTCTAAGTCCAGGGGTCTGAACGGGGATCGCCGCCTCCGGGCGGCGGTCCTTATGTTGGCGGGGCCGGTTCGGCCCGCGCCGAGCCTGCATCATTGGAGCTTGCCATGCGCGCCGCCGCCTTGGCCCGTAAGTCGCACAAGTGGTTGACGATGCTGATCGCTATCCAGACCGTTCTCTGGGCAGTCAGCGGCCTCTACATGGTCTCGGTGCCGATCGAGATCATTCACGGCGACCATTTCGTACACGGCCATCACGAACCGGTTCCGCCGCTCGACCATGTCCGCTACGAGGTGGACGACATCCGCCAGAGGTATGGCGAGATCCATGGCCTCCGGGTGAAGTCGCTGGCCGACCGCCCCGCCTACGTGGTGGAAACCTCAAGGGGAACGGTGCTGGTCGATGCTGTCGAGGGCACCGAACTGTCTCCGCTGGGAGAGGAGACCATTCGGGACTTGGCGCGGCGGAACTATGTCGGAGAGGGCAGGATCACATCTGTTACGCTTCTTCAGACACTGCCGCTCGAGGTGCAGGCCCGGAAACCTCCCTTGTGGCAGGTCCAGTTCGAGGGCTGGAACAACCACACCCTCTACTTCTCGCCGACGACAGGGGACATGGTGGCCCGCCGCCATCAACTGTGGCGCCTCTTCGACTTCGTGTGGATGTTCCACATCATGGACTACGAGTCCCGGACCGACGTGAACAACACGCTGCTCCGGGTCGCCACGATTGTCGGCGTGCTCGCGACCGGCAGCGGTCTCTGGCTCCTGTTCTACAGCTTCCGCCGCGCGCGCCGCGCGCGTGACGCCCGCGTTTGACGGAGGACCGAGCATGCAAACCCTCCGCATCCTTCACAAGTGGGTCGGGCTCCTGCTCGGCCTGCAGTTCGTCCTCTGGGCGCTGAGCGGCGCCATGATGGCGCTGATCGACCATCACGCCGTCTTGGGCGACCACACGCGCCGTTCCGCTCCACCATTGGCACTCTCGGCCTCCGTACCGGCCCTGTCGATTGCGGATATCCATGCCCTTGTCGGGCCGGACGCAACCGGTCCCCTGCGTCTGCGCCCCTTGCTCGACCGGTTCGTCTATGAGGTATCCACCGCCGACGGCGTTCGGCTTCTCGCGGCGGAAGACGGTAGTGACGTGGTTGTCGACCGAGCCCTGGCACACCGCATTGCCGAGCAGGACTATTCGGGCGCGGGACAGGTCGTGTCCGTCGACCGGATGGAAGAGACAACGCTTGAGGTACGGAACCACGAAGCTCCCATCTGGCGCGTCGCCTTCGATGACGAAGAGAACACGACGCTCTACGTCGCCGCCGAAACGGGCCGGATCCTGGAGCGCCGGAACGACAGCTGGCGGCTGTTCGATTTCTTCTGGATGCTCCACATCATGGACTACACGGAGCGCCAGAGCTTCAATCACCCTCTCATCATCCTGGCCACCGTTTCGGCCGTGTGGCTCTCGTTCAGCGGCCTGTTCCTAATCTTCGACAGCTTCTCCTGGCGGGACTTCAACCCTGGGCTAGCCATGCGGCGGCTGCGGGGCCGCGGCGTGCCGGTTGCCGTCTGGGCGGGCGGTCAGCCGTCCCGGACGGTGGATCTGCCGGAAGGTGCAACCTACTTCGACGCGCTGAGCGCCGAGGGCGTTCGACTTCCGTCCAACTGTGGCGGCGGGGGCAGCTGCGGCCTGTGCCGGGTCGAACTCGGCCCCGACGCGCCGATCACCGATGCGGACCGCTACCACATCGGGCCGCAGGATCTTCAGCGAGGCGCTCGCCTGGCCTGTCGCCATCACGTTGTTGCTGGGGCAGAGGTCGGCGTGCCCAACGAGGCGCTGGACACCGAGGGTCATACCGCGACAGTGCTGTCCACGCGCTATCTCAGTCCCTTCATCAAGGAAGTCCACCTGCGCCTCGATGACGGGACGGCGCTAAATTACCGGGCCGGGCAGTTCGTGCAGCTGGAAATTCCGGCATACGAAACATCGCCCGCGCGCTTCGAGCCGCCGGTGAACTGGCAGACCGATTGGGAACGCCTGCGCCTTCCCGAGCGACTTGTGCACGAGGGTGGGATCCACCGGTCCTACTCACTCGCCACACACCCTTCGGAGGCGCCAAGCGAGTTGGTGCTGAACGTGCGGTTCATGCCCTCATCTACCCCGGACAAGGTACCGTGCGGCGCTGGGTCCAGCTACGTCTTCGGCCTACGACCTGGCGAGAAGGTCCGCGTCTTCGGTCCGTTCGGCGCGTTTGCAGCCAGCGACTCCGGCCGGGAAATCATTGCCATCGGCGGCGGTGCCGGAATGGCGCCGCTCAGAGCCATCATCCGCGACGAGCTCCTCCGCAAGGGAACCTTCCGTCGGATTTCCTACTGGTACGGCGCCCGTTCGGCGCGGGATATCCTGTACCGGGATGAGTTCGACAGGCTGGCGGAAGCGTCGTCGAACTTCACCTGGACCGTCGCCCTGTCCGAGCCGGAAGCAGGGGATAGCTGGCGCGGACCTGTTGGCCTGATCCACGAAGTCGTGCGGAACCAGTACCTCGCCAAGCATCCGAATCTGGCCGAATGCGAGTTCCTGGTCTGTGGCCCGCCTGCCATGCTGAAAGCCGTGCTGGCCATGTTGGAGGACCTTGGCGTGCCTCGGGACCGCATCGCCTTCGACGATTTCGGTATTTGACCGCCAGCGGCATTCGTTCGATGATTGAATGCCGCCTGGAGCGTGCTGTCGAATGCGAGCATCCTGTGTGCATGCGGCTACTAGGGCGGGCGCATAGGGTGCCGTTCACGTGGAGGCCACCAGCTTGTCCTTATCCATGATCCCGCTCTATCAGCAGGTTCGGCAGCACGTGCTGGAACAGATCGCATCCGGTGCCCTGAAAGTCGGGGACCGGGTGCCGTCTGAGATGGAATTGGTGCAGCAGCTGAGCACCTCCCGCATGACGGTCAACCGTGCCCTACGGGAACTGACCAATGAAGGCGTGCTCGTTCGAGTTCAGGGAGTCGGCACCTTCGTCGGCGACCGCAAGGCGCACGGCCATCCTTTGAAGATCCGCAGCATCGCGGACGAGGTCAAAGAGCGTGGAGGAACCTATAGCGCCCGCGTGCTCGCGGTGGAAAAGACGCATGCCGGTGACACGCTCGCCAGGACGTTCGGGATCGCGCCGGGTGCTGCGCTCTACCGGTCCTCGATTGTCCACCAGGAAAACGACATTCCGCTTCAGCTTGAGGAGCGGTTCGTGAATCCGGCACTGGCACCCGATTATGTCCGGGCCGACTTCAGCCGCATGACGCCGTACGAGTACCTGATTAAAGTGGCGCCGCTGCAGGAGGTCGAGCACGTCGTCCGTGCCGTGATGCCGAGCATCCAGACGAGAGAGCACCTCCACATGGCCGCGGGGGAACCCTGCCTGCTCATCCATCGCCGCACCTGGACCGACGGGCAACTCGCAACGGTCGCCGACTTGTACCATCCGGCGTCACGCTACGAACTTTCCGGCCGCTTCCGCCCCTAAGAAGCCCCCTTCCGGCGTGAGGCGCAAGTCGCTCTTCCCGGCTCGAGCCATGTTGTATATACAAGCATGTACATGTTGCGGCCTGCTGCCGATGAAAGGAATTCCATGCCGTCCTACTTCGCCGAGGCGGTGCGCTTGCCGAATGGCTGGGCCTGTGATGTCCGCCTGCATGTGGACGCTGACGGCATCATTGCCGCGGTGGAACCTGGGGCTTCAGCAGCAGGCGCTGAACGCCTGTCCGGTCCGGTAATCCCGGGTATGCCCAACCTGCACTCGCACGCATTCCAGCGTGCGATGGCCGGGCTGGCGGAGCGTGGAAGCCACACGGGCGACACCTTCTGGACTTGGCGGCAGACCATGTACCGCTTCCTGGAGCGGTTGACGCCCGAGGACAACCGAGCGATTGCCTGCCAGCTTTATGTGGAGATGCTCAAGGGCGGCTACACCACCGTTGGCGAGTTCCACTACCTGCACAACGATCCCCAGGGACATGCCTACATGGACCCGGCGTCCATGGCGTCGGGCATCCTTTCCGCAGCCCAGGAGGCGGGCATTGGTCTGACCTTGCTGCCCGTCCTCTACATGACGGGCAGCTTTGACGGCCGTCCGCTCGTCGGCGGGCAGAGGCGCTTCGCCCATACGCCCGACAGCGTACTGCGCCTCACCGAGAAGCTGCTGGGCGAAGCGCCTCCCGAAGTTCGGGTCGGCTTGGCACCTCATAGCCTGCGGGCGGTGCCGCTGGACGCGATGCGCGAGGCCCTGGCCGGGCTGGACGCGCTGGACCGTCACGCCCCCATACATATCCACGTGGCTGAGCAGCCGGGAGAGGTCGCTGATTGTCTTGCTGCTTTGGGCAAGCGGTCGGTGGAACTCCTTCTGGACAGCATGGACGTCACACCGCGCTGGACGTTGATCCACGCCACCCACATGACCGAGGCGGAAACCCGCCGTGCTGCAGCCACGGGCGCCACGGTCGGTCTCTGTCCCTCCACCGAGGCGAACCTGGGGGATGGGCTTTTTCAGTTCCTGACCTTCCTGGAAGCCGGTGGGGCGTTCGGCATAGGCACGGATAGCCACGTCAGCCTCGACGCCCGGGAGGAACTCCGCTGGCTCGACTACGGCCAGCGCCTCCGGTCGGGCAAGCGCGCCATGCCGGTCATGGGGGACGCACACGTCGGCGCCCGACTCTGGCTGGAAGCAGTTGCTGGCGGGGCGCGATCGCTGGGTCACGCGACCGGACATATCACCGTTGGGCACCGGGCCGACCTCGTCGTGCTTGACCCCGACCACCCTTCGCTTGCTGGCCGCGAGGGCGACCAGCTGCTGGACGCGCTGGTCTTCGTGAACGCAGGCGCCAGCCCGATCCGGCATGTCATGGCAAGAGGGCGGATGGTCATCGCGGATGGTCGGCACCCTGACGAGGAGGCAATCGCGGCGCGCTATCGGGCCGCGCTGTCACGCCTGCTTGCCGAATGAGGCCCGCCGTCCCAACAATCTCAGAGTAAGACGAGGAATCCATGGCCACCCGTCGCGACAACACCCGCATTATCCGCTCACCCCGCGGCCTGACGCTGAACGCCAAGTCCTGGCAGACGGAGGCGCCGCTGCGCATGCTGATGAACAACCTCGACCCGGAGGTGGCAGAGAATCCGCAGGAGCTGGTGGTCTATGGCGGGATCGGCCGGGCGGCGCGGGACTGGGAGAGTTTCGACCGGATCGTGGAGACGCTGAAGCGGCTGGATGACGACCAGACCCTGCTGGTGCAGTCCGGCAAGCCGGTAGGCGTGTTCCGCACGCACAAGGACGCGCCGCGGGTGCTGCTGGCCAACTCCAACCTGGTGCCGGGCTGGGCGAACTGGGAGCATTTCCATCACCTGGATCGGCTCGGCCTGATGATGTACGGCCAGATGACGGCCGGGTCCTGGATCTATATCGGGACCCAGGGCATTGTCCAGGGCACCTACGAGACGTTTGTCGAGGTCGGCCGGCGGCATTACGGCGGCGACCTCTCGGGCAAGTGGATACTCACCGCCGGGCTGGGCGGCATGGGCGGGGCGCAGCCGCTGGCCGCCACCATGGCCGGGGCCTCCTGCCTGGCCGTGGAGTGCCAGCCCAGCCGCATCGACCGCCGGATCGAGACCCGCTATCTGGATCGCCGCACCGATAGCCTGGAACAGGCCATGGGCTGGATCGGGGAGGCGAAGGCAGCGGGGCGGCCGGTCAGCGTCGGCCTGCTGGGTAATGCGGCGGAGCTGTTCCCCGAAATCCTGCGCCGCTCGCGGGAGGATGCAAGCTACCGCCCCGACGCCGTCACCGACCAGACCAGCGCCCACGATCCCGTGAACGGCTACCTGCCCGCCGGCTGGAGCCTTGAGCGCTGGGTGGAGATGCGGGAGCGCGATCCGCAGGCGGTGGCCGCGGCCGCCAAGCGCTCCATGGTCCTCCATGTCCAGGCCATGCTGGACTTCCACGCCATGGGCGTGCCGACGCTGGATTACGGCAACAACATCCGGCAGATGGCGAAGGATGAGGGGCTGGCGAACGCCTTCGACTTCCCCGGCTTCGTGCCGGCCTATATCCGCCCGCTCTTCTGCCGCGGCGTCGGCCCCTTCCGCTGGGCCGCCCTTTCCGGCGATCCGGAGGACATCCGCAGAACGGATGAGAAGGTGAAGGAGTTGATGCCGCACGACCGGCACCTGCACCGCTGGCTGGACATGGCGCGGGAGCGCATCGCCTTCCAAGGCCTGCCGGCGCGCATCTGTTGGGTGGGGCTGGGCGACCGGCACCGCATCGGTCTCGCCTTCAACGAGATGGTGGCGCGCGGCGAGATCGGGCCGCTGGTCATCGGGCGCGACCATCTGGACAGCGGCTCCGTCGCCAGCCCGAACCGGGAGACGGAGGCCATGCGGGACGGGTCCGACGCCGTCTCCGACTGGCCGCTGCTGAACGCGTTGCTGAACTGCGCCAGCGGGGCCACCTGGGTCAGCCTGCACCATGGCGGCGGCGTCGGCATGGGCTACAGCCAGCATTCCGGCATGGTGATCCTGGTGGACGGAACGGAGGATGCCGCCCGCCGGATCGGGCGCGTGCTGTGGAACGACCCCGCCACCGGCGTGATGCGCCACGCCGATGCGGGGTACGGGATCGCGGTGGATTGCGCGAGGGAGCAGGGGTTGGACCTGCCGATGCTGGGCAAGTACTGAACCGCGGGACACATCATGCAGACCATTCGCGTACATCCAGGTCGTCTGACGCTTTCCGACATCAAGCTGGTTCTGGCGGGCCCCGTCCGCCTCAGCATCGACCCGGTAGACATGGAACGTGCCGCCGCATCGTCCCGCACCGTGATGGAGGTGATGGCTGCCGGAGAGGTCGCTTACGGGATCAATACGGGGTTCGGCCTTCTAGCCAAGACCCGGATCGAGCCGGACCAACTCGCGCTGCTCCAGCGTAACCTTGTCCTCAGTCACGCGACCGGAACCGGTCCGCTCCTACCCGACGAGGTGGTGCGGCTGGTCATTGTCTTGAAGGTCAACAGCCTGCTGCGTGGCTATTCGGGGGTGCGGCCAGAGGTGATCGCGGCCCTGGCGCAGCTTCTGGAGCGCGAGGTCTATCCCTGCATTCCGGCCAAGGGGTCCGTAGGCGCATCCGGTGACTTGGCGCCGCTGGCGCACATGGTCGCCCCCATGATCGGCTGGGGTGAGGTGCGGATAAAGGGAGAAGTCCTGCCCGCCGCCAAGGCGATGGAGGCCGCGGGCCTGAGCTTGCTGGAACTGGGGCCCAAGGAGGGACTGGCGTTGCTCAACGGCACGCAAGTCTCGACCGCCCTGGCTCTGGCCGGACTGTTCGCCGCTGAGCGCGTTTTCGATGCGGCGCTAGTTGCGGGTGCCATGTCGGTGGATGCTGCGCGGGGCAGCGACACGCCCTTCGACCCGCGCATCCATGAGCTACGTGGCCAGCGTGGCCAGATCGATGTAGCCGCCGCCTATCGTGAGCTCCTGGCGGGTAGCGCCATTCGCGAGAGCCACCACGATTGCCCGCGTGTCCAGGACCCCTACTGTCTGCGGTGCCAGCCTCAGGTCATGGGAGCATGTCTGGACCAGCTTCGGTTCGCCGCCGGGACACTTGGAATCGAGGCCAACGCTGTCACCGACAACCCTCTGGTCTTCCCCGGTGACGGCGCCATCCTGTCCGGCGGCAATTTCCACGCCGAACCCGTGGCCATGGCCGCCGACCAGATTGCCCTGGCCCTGGCGGAGATCGGCAACCTGTCCGAACGGCGCAGCGCCATGCTGGTGGACCCCAACCACAACGGTGGGCTACCGGCCTTCCTGGTCAAGGACGGCGGAGTGAATTCCGGATTCATGATCGCCCAGGTAACGGCGGCTGCATTGGCGTCGGAGAACAAGGGCTTGGCACACCCGGCCAGCGTGGATAGCATCCCCACCTCGGCCAACCAGGAGGATCATGTCTCCATGGCCACTTGGGCGGCACGGCGCACGTTGGACATGGCTGACAACGCTGCGGGCATCGTCGCGGTCGAAACCTTGGCGGCCGCGCAGGGGATTGATTTTCACCGGCCTCTGCGCTCCTCGAGCAGGTTGGAAGCGATTCATGCCAGCCTTCGATCTCTCGTGCCCTTCTGGGACCGGGACCGCTACTTCGCCCCGGATATCGCAGCGACTAAGATCCTGATGGCTGAGGGCGGGCTAGCGTCTGGCGTCAACTGGCTGGAGAAGTAAGGCAACTCCGCTCTGAGACCGGCCCTATCTTAATTGGCACCGGGCCTGATTGCGGAGGCAGCCTGTTGCCCTGCTGGGCTCACTGCCCGGAGTTCAGACCTCTGCCCATCAAGCGCAATAGGAAAGTTATCATGAACATGCTGAAGCTCGCCGCAGGCGCCGTTGCCCTGACCCTGATTGCCGGTGGTGCCGGTGCGCATAACCATGCCGGAGACAAGCAGGACGACACACATCACGGCATGCACCAGAATATGGGACATGGCGATAAAGCCGGTGCTGAGGGGCATAGCCATCACAGCGGGGTCGTGGGTACCGGAACGGTGCGGGGCGTCGATGCTGCCAAGGGCACCGTCAAGCTCGCCCACGGCCCGATCCCGGCCCTGAAGTGGCCCGCGATGGTCATGGACTTCAAGGTTGCCGAGGGCGTGGACCTAAGCAGCCTGTCTGACGGGCAGGAGATCGAGTTCGCGCTTGGTCCGGACCAGACCATCACGTCCATCAAGCCGAAGAGTTAAAGTTCCCATGGGGACCCGATTATCGGATGGCGGAATCCGGGCTCCTTGGTTGGCATTATATGGCCGTGCCGATCCGTGAACCTCATCACCCCGGACTTGAACCTCAGGCGCGGCCCCTTTATCTCTGGGCAGCGTTTCTCGCACGAATGAGGCCATTGGCCGTGGGACTTGGTCGGGTACTGCTCCTCTTGATCGTCTGCGTGGCGTTTGTGACGGCTCCGGTTCGCGCCGCGATGCCTGAGCACGCCCATATGGCGATGCAGGCAGCGGTTCTGGCGCACGGTGGCGACCACGGGCATAGTGCTCACCACGTTCACGGCTCCGCAGCCACGGATACCGCCGATCCCTGCAGCGACGATGCGGGTGCGCATCCGACTGAGACGTCGCACGCTGCCCAGGGAGGCTGCTGCCCCGCTTGGTGCGCCGTCACCGCTCTTCCGGCGGTGTTCAGCAGCCTGAACGCTCCCGAGTCCCAGAGGACCCGCGAACCCGTGGAGAACATCACGGGGCCGACCGGGACCTTGGCTCCGCCGATCCGTCCGCCGCGCGCGTGACCGCTTTCGGTCCCTAAACCGAACCGCTCACGATTCGAGCCGCCTCGCATGGCGGCCCGATCCCGCGCGCCTTTACAGACGGAATCCACATCATGACCACCCGCTTCGGTGCCCTTTCCGGCGCCCTGTTCGCTATTTCCACCCTCATCTCGATCCCTGCGATGGCTGACCCAAGCCACACGCACGCAGGCGCCATTGGGCAGCCCGCCAAGCCAAGCCAAGCCACCCGCACGGTCGAGGTGGAGATCGGCGACATCTTCTACGAGCCCGGCTCCATCCAGGTGAAGCCCGGCGAAACCGTGCGCTTCGTCGTCAAGAACACCGGCGACCTCCTACACGCGTTCACCATCGGTACCGCCGCCATGCACGCCGCCCACCAGAAGGAGATGGCGATGATGGCCGAGCACGGAATGATCACGCCCACCGGCATGAACCACGACATGATGGACATGGATCATTCCAATATGCCGGGCATGGACCACGGCGCGATGGGAGCCATGGAGCATGACGCTTCCAACAGCGTCCTTGTCGAGCCCGGCCAGTCGGCCGAACTGGCCTGGACCTTCCCCGAGGCGGCCACGCTTGAGTACGCCTGCAACGTCCCGGGCCATTACGAGGCCGGGATGGTGGGCAAGATCGACTTCAGCCGCTGACGGAGGAGATTATGCACGAACAGAATGCCGGGCTGTCCCGCCGGGATGCCCTGAAGCTGGCAGGGGCTGCCGGAGTTGCCGGGTACCTGACCATCTACCCCGGCCGCCGCAGCTTCGCCTCGTCCGACCAGGAGTACGAGCTCCTGGTGGAGAACACCCGGATCACCATCGACGGGGAGACCACGCCCGCCATTTCCATGGGCGGCTCGATCCCGGCGCCCATCATGCGCTGGCGCGAGGGCCAGGAGATCACTGTCCATGTCACCAACCGCATGGACGAACCGACCTCTATCCACTGGCACGGGCTGCTCATCACCGGCTTCATGGATGGCTCGCCCGGCTTCAACGGCTTCGATCCCATCCAGCCGGGCCAGACCTTCACCTACCGCTTCAATCTGCGCCAGGCCGGGACCTACTGGTACCACAGCCACTCCGCATCCCAGGAGCAGGAGGGCATGTACGGCGCCATCGTGATCGAGCCCGCGGGCCGTGACCCGATCCGCGCCGACCGGGACTATGTGGTCCTGCTGTCGGACCACACCGCCGACAATCCGGAGACCGTGCTGCGCAAGCTGAAGGTCAGCGAGGGCTACTACAACAACGAGAAGCGCACCCTGCTGGACTTCTTCCGCGATGTCCGGGAGGACGGGTTCAAGGCCGCCTGGGCCGACCGCCGGGCCTGGGGGCAGATGCGCATGGACCCGACCGACCTGGCCGACGTGACCGGCTACAAGTTCCTCGTCAACGGCAAGGGACCAAGGGACAACTGGACGGCCCTGTACAAGCCGGGCGAGCGCGTCCGGCTGCGGATCATCAATGGCTCGGCCATGACGATCTTCGACCTCCGCATCCCCGGGCTGCCGATGACCGTGGTTGCCGCCGACGGCCAGAATGTGCTGCCGGTCAAGGTGGACGAGTTCCGCTTCGGGGTGGGCGAGACCTATGACGTCATCGTGCACCCCACCGAGGACAAGCCCTTCACCTTCTTCGCGGAGTCCATCGACCGCACCGGCTACGCCCGGGCGACGCTGGCCACCCGTGAAGGCATGGAGGGGGAAATTCCCGAGATGCGGCCGCGCGCCATCCTGACCATGGAAGACATGGGCATGGATCATGGTGCAATGGGGCACGGCGGAATGGACCATGGTGCGGCCGGACACGGCGCCCCGACCGAAGCATCAGGGTCGGCAGGCATCACGACGGGCGTCGCTAAACCCGCGGCCAACCACGCCGCCGTGGGCCACAGTTCCAGTGGAATGGACCATTCCGCGGTGGGGCATGGAGCCGCCAATATGGACCATAGTGCAATGGGACATGGCACAACAAGCCACTTCGCCATGCCTCATGAAACAATGGACCACTCCACGATGGGACATGGCTCCGCGGAGATGGACCATTCCTCAATGGATCATTCCGCCATGGGCCACGGCGCGACCGGCCATGATCATTCTGCTATAGGCCATGGTGTCATGGACCACGGCGGCATGGACCATGGTGCGATGGATCACGGCTCCAACGGCATGGATCACGCATCCATGGGGCACGGATCAGCCGGAACGGACCACGCAGCCATGGGCCACGGCATGCAGACCGGTACACGCGATGGAGAGGCCGTTGGCTGGGCCGACGCAGGCACCCCGCCGGGTGCGAAGGCCCTGTCCTATGCTGACCTGAAATCACTCACGAAGAACGAGGATCTAAGGGAGCCCACACAGGAGATCGAGGTTAGGCTGACGGGCATCATGGAGCGGTACATCTGGACTCTCAACGGTCAGAAGTTCGGCCATGGCGACCCGATCCGGGTGAGCTATGGCGACCGTGTCCGGATCAGGTTCGTGAACACCACCATGATGGCGCACCCGATGCACCTGCATGGCATGTTCATGGAGGTCGAGAACGGCCAGACCGACCGCAGGCCGAGAAAGCATGTCGTGCTGGTGCCGCCCGGCAAGACCACGTCGGTGGTGCTGACGGCGGACGAACCGGGTGAGTGGCCGTTCCACTGCCACCTGCTCTACCACATGGCCTCCGGCATGATGACGCGCTTCATCGTCGAGCCGCGCACGGCGAGCCTTTGAGGCGGGAGAAGAACAATGCGCATGTTGAAGGGTAGCCTCGCGGCCGCCGCTGCGGTGGCCACCGCCATGACGGCTTCGGCAGGCGTGGCCCAGACGGTCGATGTCAACCAAGCCCAGGATTTCCATGAGGAGCCATTGCTGTGGACCGTGCTGGTCGACCGGCTCGAGCACCGCTGGCAGGACGGCGAGAACTCCGTGAACTGGGAGGCCGAAGCCTTCGTCGGCGGCGACTACCAGAAGATCTGGCTGACGACGGAAGGCGAGAAGCCGGTCGATGGTGCCGTGGAGGAGGCGGACATCCAGCTTCTCTACAGCCGCATGATCGGCGACTTCTGGGACGTCCAGGTAGGCATCCGGCACGACATCCGCCCGCAGCCGCAGACCACCTACGCGGTTCTCGGCCTCCAGGGGCTGGCGCCCTACTTCTTCGAGGTGGATGCCCAGGCCTTCCTCAGCGAGGATGGTGACCTCACGGCTTCAGCCGAGGCGGAGTTCGACCTGCTGATCACGCAGAAGCTGATCCTGCAGCCGGTCGCGGAGGTGAATTTCGCCCTCCAGGACGTCGAGGAGTTGGGCATCGGCGCCGGGATCAGCGACATCGGGCTGGGGCTGCGGCTCCGGTACGAGATCGTACGGGAGTTCGCGCCCTATGTCGGCGTCCAATGGGAGCGGCAGCTGGGCCAGACCGCGGACTTCGCTCGGGCGAAAGGCGAGGATCCGGACGTCTTCTCGGTGCTGGCTGGAATCCGTTTCTGGTTCTGACAGACAGGACGGCAGGGTCGCGGCCCTGCCGTCCGCTATGGTTGTTCCGTCCAGTTACCTGAAAGTCGAAAAGGTCAGCGCATACATATAGACTATAATTATGGCGGTAATGCGCTAGATCATTGGCGCGCTACGGGTACGGAAATAGGCTGTCAGCGCTGTCACTTTGGAGAAGCGCATGCCATCCTACATTGTTACTTATGACCTGATGAAATAGGGTCAAAACTACGATTGCATCATCAAAAAACTTGAGGCGTACGGAACCTACTGGCATATGCAGCAGTCGGTTTGGATAATCTGCACAGATCAGAATTCTGTTCAGATCAGAGATAAACTTAATTACTGCTTGCATACAAACGATAAGCTCTTTGCTGGAAAGCTGTCCGGCGAGACTGCTTGGCTTGGGTATCCTCAGAATATAAGTGAATGGCTGAAACAGAATCTTTGAACACTTACCATCCACATGCAGAACACTACCATCCGCCAGTCATACTTCCGTCCATTATAAAGCAAAAACCCCGGTCCACTCCGGGGCTTGGTCGTGTCGCTGATTGGCTCTGAACACAGCGCGACGGCGAGGTCCAGCCAGTACCATTGGTACAGGACGATGAGCGTACCGGCGATGATGACGCCGACCGAGGCGCCAGCATCCGAGAGGTTATGGATGAAGGTGGCCATTGTTCATGTTGCCCTTCGACAGGGTCAACAGGGCGGTCGCGATGTCGATGGCCAAGGCGCTTCCGGCATCGATGACGATGTTCCAGCGTCCCGGTTCGTGTTTGCAGAAGACCCGGCCCACAGCCTTGGCGATCAGATAAAAGCTCACGATGATGAGGGTGGTGAGATTCACCAGAGCCTCGATCACCTCGGCCTGCGCATAGCCGAAGGTGCGCCGCTCGTCAGAATGGCGGCGTGAGATCCGGCGGGCGAACAGTCCAACGCCGAGCGACGCCGCATCACTGAAATTATGGAGCGCGTCCGCCACAAGGGCGAGCTCCTATTCCGCGGCGTGTCCCACGGGAGCCGCCTGTTCGGGCAGGTCCTCCTCGACGGTCAGGGGTCTGGCGAAGCGGCGGTAGAGAGCCGGAAGCACGAGCAGGGTCAGCAGCGTGGCGGTGATCAGCCCGCCGATGACCACGGTGGCGATCGGCCGCTGGACCTCGGCCCCGACGCTGGTGGACAGCGCCATGGGGACAAAGCCTAGACTCGCCACCAGGGCCGTCATCAGCACCGGGCGCAGACGGGTCTGCGCGCCCACGCGCACGGCGTCTTCCAGAGCCATGCCCTGGATGCGGAGTTGGCGAATGTAGGAGAGCATCACCAGCCCGTTCAGCACGGCGATGCCGGACAGTGCAATCATGCCGACGGCAGCCGAGATGGAGAACGGCATGCCCCGCAGCCACAGCGCCAGGATGCCGCCGGTCAGCGCCAACGGCACGCCGCTGAACACCAGCACGGCATCCCGGGCCGAGCCGAGGGCGCTGTAGAGCAGCAGGAAGATCAGAGCGAAGCAGGCCGGGACCACAATCATCAGCCGCTCGCGGGCCGCGATCAGGTTCTCGAACTGCCCGCCCCAATCCACCCAGTAGCCGGGCGGCACCGTAACCTCGGCCGCAATGCGGGCCTGCGCCTCCTCCACGAAGGAGCCGATATCCCGGCCACGGACATTGGCCTGGACGACGATGCGGCGCTTACCGTTCTCCCGGCTGATCTGGTTCGGGCCTTCCGTAACGGTGAAGCTCGCCACCTCGCCCAGCGGCACGGTGCGGACAGCCCCTGCTCCCTGGCCGTCGACGATAACCGGCGGAAGTGGGATGGGCAGAGATTCAAGAGCGGTAGGATCGTTACGGAGGCTCTCCGGCAGCCTGGCCACAATCTCAAAACGCCGGTCGCCCTGGTACACCAGCCCTGCCTCGCGGCCGCCGACCGCCATGGCGACCACCCCCTGAACGTCAGCCACGCTGAGCCCGAAGCGTGCGGCCCGGGCCCGGTCCACCTCGACATTCATGAAGGAGGCGCCCGAGACCTGCTCGACGCGCACGTCGGCAGCGCCCTCGACGCCCTGGACAACGCCTGAGATCTCATTGGCAGTGGCCAACAAGGTCTCGAAGTCATCGCCGAATACCTTGATGGCGACATCGCCGCGCACGCCCGCCAGGAGTTCGTTGAAGCGCAGCTGGATGGGCTGGCTGACCTCATAGACCTGGCCTGGTAGTTCGCCCACGGCGGCCTCCAGGCGTTGGATCAGGTCCGCCTTCGAGAGGTCCGGGTCCGGCCACTGGTCGCGGGGCTTCAGCATCACGAACATGTGGGAGATGCCGGGCGGCATCACGTCCGTGCCGATCTCGGCCGTCCCGGTTTTCGAGAAGGCGTAGGCCACCTCCGGGAAGGCGGCGACTGCCGTCTCGATCTCCATCTGCTGGGCTGTAGCCTGGGGCAGGCTGGTGCTGGGAATGCGGAAGGCGTTCAGGGCCACGTCGCCCTCATCCAGCTGCGGGATGAACTCCTGGCCCAGCTGGGTGAAGAGCAGCAGGCTGCCGCCGAACAAAATGGCGGTGATGGCAGCGACGCGGAGCGGCGCCTTTAGCGCCCGATCGAGCAGGGGCCGGTAGGCCCGCCCTACTTGGCGGATCGCGGCATTCTCCTTCTCCTCGACCCGGCCACTGACGAAGATGGCGATCAGGGCCGGAACCAGGGTCAAGGACAGGATGAAGGCGCAGACCAGGGCGATGATCACGGTCAGCGCCATGGGCTCGAACATCTTGCCCTCCACCCCGGTGAAGGTGAGGAGCGGCAGATAGACCACGATGATGATGGCCTGCCCGTAGACGGAGGGCTGGATCATCTCCTTGGCCGCGACGGTGACCTCGTGCAAGCGCTCCCGCAGGGTCAGCACACGGCCGAGATCGTGCTGGCGCTCACCGAGACGGCGGAGACAGTTCTCCGCGATGATCACGGCGCCATCCACGATCAGGCCGAAGTCGAGAGCGCCTAAGCTCATCAGGTTGGCGCTGACGCCCGCCTCGAGCATGCCCGTCGCGGTCAGCAGCATGGTGATGGGGATGACGGCCGCCGTGATCAGGGCTGCCCGGGCATTGCCGAGCAGCAGGAACAGCACGGTGATCACCAGCAGGGCGCCTTCGGTCAGGTTCTTCGCCACGGTCTTGATCGTCGCGTTCACAAGGTCCGTGCGGTCCAGCACCGTCTTCGCCACGATGTCCGGCGGAAGGGAACTCCGGATGTCCTGGAGCTTGGCGTCCACCGCGGCGGCAACCGTGCGGCTGTTCTCCCCGATCAGCATCAGGGCGGTGCCGACCACCACCTCCCGGCCGTTCTCGCTGGCGCTGCCGGTGCGGATTTCCTGGCCGGGCTGGACAGCCGCCACGTCAGCCAGGCGCACCGGAACGCCGCTCCGCGTGGCGACCACCACGTTGGAGATCTCGGCCGATGTCGAGATGCGGCCGTCGGAGCGGACAATGAAGAGCTCGCCATTGCGCTCAAGCTGACCGGCCCCCAGACTCTGGTTCGCCCGTTCCAGCGCCTGGGTCAGATCGGCAAAGGTGAGGCCGTAGGCGACCAGCCGGGCCGGGTCCGGCAGGACATGGTACTGCTTTACATAACCGCCGATGGTGTCGATGCCCGCAACCCCATCCACACCCTTCATCTGGGGCGACACAATCCAGTCCTGGACCGTGCGCAGATATGTCGCCTGGTCGGCTTCGCTGACCAGGAGTTCGCCCTCTGGCGTCAGGTAGGAGCCGTCCGGCTGCCAGCCCGGCTCCCCGGTCTGCGCTTCTTCCGGGACAAAGGGCGCAAACTCCACGGTCCACATATAGACTTCGCCAAGCCCGGTGGAGATCGGGCCCATGGTGGGCGTCAGCCCGGGCGGGAGCAGGTCTTTCGCCTGCGTGATGCGCTCGCCCACCTGCTGGCGGGCGAAGTAGATGTCCACCTCCTCGTCGAAGATCGCGGTGACCTGCGACAGCCCGTTGACCGAAATGGAGCGGGTGCTGTCCAGCCCGGCGATCCCGGCGAGCGCCGTTTCCACCGGGTATGTGACCTGCTGCTCGATTTCGAAGGGCGAGAGGGCGGGGGCGAGCGTGGTGATCTGGATCTGGTTGTTGGTGATGTCGGGCACGGCGTCGATCGGCAGACGCAGCAGCGACTGCGCCCCGAACGCCGCGGCCACGGCCACCAGCAGCACGATGAGGAAGCGCCGCTGGACGGCAAAGGTGAGGATGCGTTCGATCATGCCAGCGCTCCTCAATGCGAATGGGAGTGCTCGGCGGCACCCCGTGAGGCTTCGGCCTTGAGCAGGAAGGTGTTGCCGCTGGCCACCGGATCGCCGGGAAAAAGCCCGAACACGATCTCCGCCGTGCTGCTGCTGCGGCGGCCGACCTCGACGACACGGGTCTCGAAGCCTTCCTCATTCCGGACGAACACCACGGTTTCCCCGTTCAGGGTCTGGAGTGCCGAGGCGGGCACCGCGACGTCCGCCGGTTCACCGCCGCTGGCGATCGCCCCAGACACGAAGTCGCCGGGGCGCCATGTGCCATCCGGGTTCTCCAGGCTGGCGACGACGCGGGCTGCCCCGGTCTGCGGGTCGATGGTGGGGCCAGTGAAGATCACCTTTCCTTGGACCGTCTGTCCCGCAGGCCCCTTGACGGTGACCACCTGGCCTTCACGGACCTGCGGTATGTCGCTGGCATAGACGGGCAGTTCCACCCAGACGGTGGAGAGATCGGCGACCGTGAAGATCTCCTTCTCCGCCGAAATCAGTTCGCCACGGATCGCATTCCGTTCCGTGACCCGCCCACTCATCGGGGCGCGGACCTCCAGGCGGCTCATGGCCCGCGGGTCCTGCTTGGGCAGAGCCTCGAGTTCAGCGTCGGTCAGGCCCAAGGTGGCCAGACGCTGGCGGGCCACATCCAGGGCGATCCGGCTGGTCTCCGCCGCCGTGCTGGCGTCGAGATAGTCCTGCTCGGCCGAGACTTTCTTGCGCCGGAGGTCCTCTTCGCGCTTCAGCGTGGTGCTGGCGAGCGCTTCCTGGCGCAAGGCCGCCAGGTAGTCGGCCTTGGCCTCGGCCAGGTCGCGGCTGTCCAGCACGGCCAGCACGTCTCCGGCGGCGACCTGGTCGCCCAGGCGCTTCAGCACCTCCGCGACGACGCCCGGAACGCGGGTCGTGACATGGGCCATCCGGTCGGCATCGGGCACAATGGTGCCCATGACCTGGACCTCCGTCGAGACCTCGCTTGGTCCAGCCTCGACGACCTTGATGTTGGAGCGGCCAATCTGGGCCTCGGTCAGGTGGATGGCGCCTTCCTCATCCTCATGGCCGTGCGCGTCCTCGTGGCCGTGCTCGTCACCGTGGCCATGGGTATCCTCGCCTGCGCTGCCATGGCTATCGTTGGCCCCGCCCTCCTCATGAGCGTGTTCATCCTCCTCGCCATGCTCATGGTTGTCGCCAGCTGCAGGGGCCTCTTGGGTGGACGCAGTGGGAATGGGGCTGCTGCCCTGGTTGAGGCTCCAATAGCCGATTCCGGCGGCCATCAGGGCCAGCACGGACACGCCGATCACAGTCTTCTTCATGGAATCACCTCTCCCCGTTCGGGGTGGTCGCCAGCAGCCGCTCGAGGTCGGCGCGCGCAGTGTGGAAGCCCTGGAGGGCGCCGATCAGGTCGCGGCGCGCATCGAACAGCGTGCGCTGCGCATCCAGGACATCCAGGTAGGAGAATTTGCCCTGCTGGTAGCCTTCCTGCGCCGCACGATACGCTTGCTCGGCCACAGGAATGATCTGCGCCTGGAGGGCGGAGGCCGTGTCGCGGGCTGCATCCAGATTGGCCCGGGCGGCCGTGACCCGGCGGCTCAAGTCCAGCCGTTCGGCCGCGAGCTCGGCTTCCGCGGCCACGACCTCGGCCCGTGCCCGGGCAATAGCGCCCCGGTTCCGGTCGAACACCGGGATGGGGATGCTGACGCCGACCAGGAAAGCATTGTCGTCGGTCTCATGGAACTGGCGCACGCCCGCGGACACGGTGACATCCGGGACGGCGCGGCTGCGCTCCACCTCCAGTTCCGCCCGGCCGCGCAGGACATCCGCCTCCCGGCGCAGCAGATCGGGAGTCTCAACAGGGGGAGACTCTGCAGTCAGTGCCGGAGCATTCAGGCGCGTGAACCAACTGTCGTCCAGCACCAGGATGGACGGTTCCAGCCCGATCAGGCTGCTGAGGACCTGCTGTCCGGCGGCAGCACGGCGGCGGGCCTGCTCCAGGGCGATCTCGGCTTGGCGGCGCGCGATCTCGGCCCGGCTCGCCTGCACGGTTGTCTCGCGTCCGGCCTCGACTCGGGCCTGGATCGATCGTTCGACCTCCTGCGCCAGGCGGACGCGCTCCGCGGCGAGGCCGACGTCCTGTTGGGCAGCGACGGCTTCGGTGAAGGCGGCCCGAACGTCGCGGGCAAGGTCCAGCTGAGCCGCGGCGAGGTCATGCCGGGCGGCCAGGCGCGCGGCACGGGCAGCATCCACGCGGGCGCTGCGCTTGCCGCCGAGTTCAATGGTTTGGGACAGGCCGTAGGTGGTCTCGACACTGTCAAAGCCGGAGAACGGCCCGGAGCCTTCGAAATTCTCCACCTCGACACCGAACTCCGGGTTCGGAAGAGCTCCGGCCTGATCAAGGTTTCCCGCAGCCGCATCGAGCCGGGCCGCCGCCGCCGCGGCACGCGGGGCAACATCCAGTGCGCGGACGATCGCGGCTTCTGGGGTGAGAATGGAGGATGAGGGTAGAGGGGATTGGGCAGCGGTCGGCGGCTGCTGAGCCTCGACGGCTGGCGCCCAGGCGATTCCGATCGCCAGGGCGGCTGCAAAATGCGCGCGCATGTGGTCTCCGCGTGCGGACGAGCGAACACCGGGTGCGGCCAGGGGCCATCACCCGGACGAAGTCGGTTCGCTCAAGCGCGCGGAGGCTTGTAGGGCGGGGACGGATCGGCGCTCTCCGGCGCCGGGGGCCTGTCCGCGGGATAATGGCTCGATATCCAGGTCACCGGGGCACTCACCCGGACCGGCGACACATGGTTGGCCGCATGGGAATGGCCGCAGCCGTGATGGCAGTCGACGAACCTCTTGCCCATCGGCGCGTCGGTGTCGCTGTCCACGGAAACCTGACCATGGCTATGCGCCTCATCCACGGCATGGGAAAAGCCGGGGATGCTGATCATGAACGCCGCAAGCAGCGCGATGATTGCGAACCAGCGCATGTGCGACAAGGTAGGACCCGAACTCGACATTTGCAAGCTGATGGGGCGAATGCCTCGGCTGCCAGGTCATGCTAAATCCGCCAGAGATGGGCTTTGCCAGTCTGGGATGCCCCCCGCAGGTCAACCCGTCGCGGCCGCAGGCGCTGGGGCGCAGCAGGAAAGCCCCTGAACGTCAGTCCAGGCAAGACCGGGGCTCCGGTTGCCGCTGATTCGGCAGTAACCCTTACGCTTCAAAGGAAAGTTGGTCATCTGCCTCGTCTCCAGCCAGGGCAGAAGGGCAGCGTGGAATTCCGCCTAGCTCTGGCCCTCATAGGGGAGAGGACAACGACCGCCACGTCGCTGATAGCTTGGTCCAGCTGCGCCACGGCTCCGGCGGCAGGAGCCTCCAAAGCTCAGTGCGAGAAATGACATGGCCAAGCTGACGGACGAACTCCTGGTGGCGTATCTGGATGGGGAGTTGAGCGTGGAACAGTTGGCGTTCGTCGAGGCAGAGCTCCGGCGGGACCCAGATGCGGCGGCCCGGCTAGACGCCTTCCGCACAATATCCAGCCTGGTCAGGGTGGTTGGTCCCGGCTCCCAAATACGCCTGCGACAAGACCAAACGGTTCCATCCGGTAAGCACCCCGGCCGCCCAAGGCTGCTGGCAAAAGTCGGCGTCGCATCGGCCTGTGCTGCGGGGCTGCTCTGGGCGGGAAGCAGTCTGTTCGACCAGGCGGTCGACCCGTCACGGCAGCGGCTGCTGCATGCCGCGGCGGAACGGTTCTCGCTCTATGCGGAAAATCTCCCGGGAATGGTTTTGATGCCGGGCGTTCTGGAGGAACAAGCCACGGAATGGCTCAGCCACCAGCTTGGCGCCCCAACCTCGATCCCGCACCTGCCCGGCTGGACCCTGACAGCAAGCCAGGTGCTGCAAGAGGGATCAGCGCCTGCGGTTGAACTCTTCTTCACCGCCCCCGGCCGGTCGCCGATCGCCATGTGCATCACACCTTCGGGCGGAGACGACCGACCGCCAAAGATGGGCGCCATCCGCGATTTGCGCATCACCGAATGGGATCAGCACGGCTTCTTCCTGGCTCTGTTGGGGCCGCTTGATGAAGGTGAACTGATCCGGCTCACCAATCAGGTCCGCGATACCTGGCCTGGCCACCATGTCCCCACTGGCGTCACGCCGGGCGGCGGTTCACCTGGAACTGTCCAGAAGCATGCGGCGGCTTCCGCGGTTCCTTCGGACGTGACAGGTGCGCCATGAGAGATCTGATCCGGTCCCTGCCCATGCTCCGCCGGTTCGCACGGACCCTGGCCCCCTCTGAGGACGCAGCGGATGACCTGGTTCAGGAAGCCTGCAAACGGGCCCTGTCTGATGATCCTCCTCCGGCGTCCGAAGGGCAGGGAATTGACCTTTGGGCAAAGCGGCTCATCCGCAATGTCTGGCAGGACTGGAAGCGGAACAAGCATCAACAGGCATCAGCCGAGCGGCTGGAAACCGGCTGTATGGCCGATTGCCATGATGGCTGGCTAGATGTCGAGTCCCACATTTCCTTGGGTGATGTCCGCCGGGTGCTTGGCAGCCTTCCGGCCGAACAACGATCCGTGATGATCCTGGTCTGTGTGGACGGTCTTTCTTACCAGCAGGCCGCCGACCAGCTGGGCATTCCCATTGGCACTGTGATGAGCAGGCTATCCCGCGGGCGGCTGGCCTTGATGAAAAGTCTAAGGGAGCGACGCAGCCTCTCCTTCCGGAGGGCCGCAGAATGACCGCACCAGAGAACAGACCAATAGCCACTGTGATATGGCCGGATCGGCTGGTGGCCTATGTCGATGGGGAACTGCAAGACGACTTGGTTCCAGAGGTCGAGGCCAGCATCGCGGCGGATCCCATGGTGAGGGCCATAGTGGAGGATTTGCGGCAGTCGCGTATCCTGCTGCACGCGGCCTTTTCCGATAAGGCGGTGCTCCCACGAACGGCGTCCATTATGCCCCGCCGCCGTCGCGAATCCCAAGCATGGAAGCGTGCAGCTGCTGCGGCAGTCGCTATGGCGGCGGCGGTCATGCTGATCATCTCGGTCCGGGTCGGGCCGCTTTCCGAGTTGTCAGGGGAAGAGGTTGCCCATCTGCATGACGAGGTCGCGGCCTATCACACCGTCTACATGACCGAGCGCGAGCACCTGGTCGAGGTGCCTGCGAGCCAGCAGGCCCACATCGAGCAGTGGCTGGGGGGACGACTCCACGGCCCTCTGCATGTGCCGGACCTGGAGGTAGTAGGGTTCCAGTTCGCCGGGGCCCGGCTCCTCACCCTGGGCACTGTGCCGGTGGCGCAGCTGATGTATACAGCCGAAGGTCGCTTGCCGATCGCCTTGTGCGTTGCTGCTGCGGGCGGTGAGAACCGTGCACCTATGGCCGACCGGCATCATGGGCTGGGGGTGGCCAGTTGGGTGGAGAATGGCCAGACCTATGTCGTGGTCGGTGATCTGAACGATGCCGAACTCTCATCCATCGTCGAGACGGCTGGCCCAGCCGTGAAGGCCTGACGGGGAGCACACCAACTCCGCAGGACCAGACCGGCGCCACGGCGGGCCTATCAAAAGCGTTTTGGGCTGAACCTTGTCTCCCATGGGTAGGATTTCCAAGGCGGCAGTCGACTGGCTGCCGCCTTGGTTCCTGGAGACCTACATATGCTTAGCGGCTGCGCCCACGTGGAATCGGCTCCCACCAGTGGGTAAAGGTCGGCTCGTCCTTGTCCCGCAGGCTGCGCAGATAGGCGATCAGGTTCTCCACATCCCGCTCGTCCAGGCGAACGGCATAGGGCGGCATTCCCGTCGGCGTGCCGTTGAGGACCGCATCCCGGATGCGGCGGTCGTTGGGGCGGTCGTCCCTGAGGTTCGGCCC
The DNA here is from genome assembly GCF_003568845.1 of Indioceanicola profundi. Lineage (NCBI taxonomy): Bacteria > Pseudomonadati > Pseudomonadota > Alphaproteobacteria > Rhodospirillales > Azospirillaceae > Indioceanicola > Indioceanicola profundi. Next base: position 467,650 of record NZ_CP030127.1, read on the forward strand.
CATACCGCCGCCGCCGCGCCCGCCGTGGCAGATATAGCAGTTCTCCTGCAAGAACAGGCGGCGCCCTTCTACGGCGTTGCCATCCCGCGCGGCAGCGGGAAGGGAAAAGGTTACCAGTGCAGTGGCCCCGAGGAGGCCCAGCATCATGCGCATGATCGACTCCTCTCGGTTGATTATTCGCTCATGAGAGACACGGGCTATGACGGGCCTGCTCGACCCGGTATCTGCACCCGCGGTAGGCCGTACTCCTCCAGAATCCGGTCAATATCGTCGCGGCGGCGCTCCAGGATGCTGTCCACCTCCCGCTTCAGAGCCGCGTCTTCGTGGCGAACCCCCATGGAGATTGCGTAGACGAAGGGCAGGTTCGGTGGTTCGATGCTGGGAGAGACCGGCTCCACCAGCAGATCGCGGTTCTTGGCGAAGTACCCGGCCAGGGGGCCCCAGACAATGGCAACGTCGATCTCCCCCGAAGCCACGGCATCGATAATCCTGGCCTGCGGGTTCTCCGCCGCATCCACGTCCCACATCGTATAGCCACGGATGTTGGCGGTGATGTTCCGGCGGGCCAGCGCATGGGCCGGTGGGGGATTGGCCCCGTCGTCCCCGATGGCGTGCAGCCCGATCCTGAGTGTGCGCAGAACCGGATCATCGAAAGACCGAAGGCCAAGATGCCGGTCCTTCGCCGTTACAAAGACATAGCTGGAGGCGTAATAGGGCCGGGTCGGAAGCACCATCTCGAAGCTGCTGGGCACGCCCATCACCAAGTCGCACAGCCTGGCCTTGAGGGTCCGGCGGATAAAGCCGCGTCGCTGTGGATGCCACGTGTAGCTCAAGCTGGCGTTCATCTCCTCGGCGATGAGTTGCGCGATCCTGTTTTCAAAACCTTCCTCACGCTGGTTGGAGAAGGGCAGATTGTCAGGGCTGGCGCAAACCCGTAGCACCCGCGGCTCGGCACCGGCCTGGGTGACTGTCAGTGTGCCAGCGAGTGCAAGCCCGAGCAGCGCCCGTCGGGCTATTTTGCCTGTCTGAAACATTGGACCTCCTGGTCCGATACCGTTTGTGCGGTGTGTTCACGCATCTGTGCAGGAGCGGCGGCTGGCCTAGTCGGCCAGCCGGAACACATGCACCGCACCGCCCGGCTTGGTATCGCGGGGAAGTTCCGCCATGGCGCCGACGGCCCCCAGGGCCGCATAGGGATCCTCCGGCGAGAGCTCGGCCGGAACGATGGCCCCAGCCCAACCGCCGACCCCGGAATAAATGGCCACGCGCTGTTTGCCATCGGGTCCAATGAAGGTCATCGGGTGGCCGATGATGCCGGAATCGAACTGGGTCTTGAACAGAACCTCACCGGTATCGGCGTCCACTGCTTTGAACCATCCATCCATTGTGCCGTAGAAGACGACGCCGCCCGCTGTGGCCAGCACGCCGCTCCAAACCGGCCATTTCTCCTGGATGGCCCATTTCTTCTCGCCGGTTTCGACATCCCAGGCGAAGAACTCGCCGCGATAGCCGCCCGGACCGGCCTTCATCTTGACACTGGCGCCGACAAAGGGCGTGCCCTCGATGTAAAGAGCTTCCAACCCCTCGAAATCCATGCAGATGTTGTTGGACGGCACGTAGAACAGCCCGGTCTGGGGCGAGTAGGCGGCAGGCTGCTGGTCCTTGCCGCCGGGAGCGGCCGGGCAGATATCCTTGACGACGACACCCTGCCGGGGACGCTTTTCCGGATTCTCCACAGGCAGGCCGGTCTCCAGATCAATGCCGCTGGCCCAGTTGACCGGTACAAAAGGCTTGGCGGACAGGATCTCGCCAGTTGTCCGGTCCATGGTATAGACAAAGCCATTCCGGTCGAAGCGCACCAGCAGTTGGCGCTCCGAACCGCCGATGGGTCGGTTGACCAGAATGCTCTCGTTGACGCCGTCATAGTCCCAGGCGTCGTTCGGGGTCATCTGGTAGGCCCAGACGGCCTGGCCATCCTCCGGCCGCCGGGCAAAGATGGTGGTGGACCATTTGTTGTCGCCCGGGCGCATCTCATGATTCCAGACGCCGGGGTTGGCGGTGCCGTGATAAAGGAGCCCGGTCTCCGGGTCGTAAGTCACCCAGCCCCAGACCGTGCTGCCGCCTTGCCGCCAGAGATCAGGCTCCTCTCCCTGCCAGGTGGTGACGCCGAGATCACTGCCGCTGTCCTTGGGGTAGAAGGGGCGGAACCCCTCGCCGATCAACACCTCCCTGTCGGGGCCGGTGCTATAGGCCCGCCAAACTTCCCTGCCGGTGTTGACGTCGAGGGCGGCGATGAAGCCACGCACCCCCATCTCGCCGCCGCTATTGCCGACAAAGACTTTGTCCTCCACCACTAACGGCGCCATGGTCATGGTCTGACCGGTGGCCGGGTCGCCGAGTACGGTGCGCCACACCTCCTGTCCGGTGGCGTAGTCCACGGCCACCGTGGTGTTGTCGAGCACATTGTAGATGATCTTGCCCCGGTGATAGGCCGCACCCCGGTTGACGATATCGCAACAGGCCTTGCCCTGGGCGAAGGGATCGGCATCGGGGTCGAACACCCAACGGGTCTCCCCGGGCCGCGTCAGGTCGAGGGCGAAGAGTTTGTTCGGGAAGGGCCCGACCATATACATGGTGTTGCCGATGACCAGCGGCGCGCCCTCATGTCCAGCCTCCACGCCCGTCTCGAAGCTGAACTCCTCGACCAAGCGTCCGACATTGCTGGGGTTTATCTGATCCAGAGCACTGAACCTGGTGCCCTGAAGTGTGCCTGCGGGCGTGGTCCATTCGGCTTCAGCGGCAGGCGGCGGACTTGCGCTCTGCGCCATGGCAAGGGACCAGGGCGCCATGGCCGAGGTCAGCAGCAGCGTCAGCGCGAGAAGATCCCGCGGGTCTGCCATCGGGGACCTGGCTTGTCGGCACGGTACACAGTTTCGCAGCGGGTGCCCTTGGTTGGCCGTCTTTTGCCGGTCTTTAGTCGTTAGAACAGCGAACGTTCCTCCCGTCATTTTACCCTCCACTGGTGAGGAGCACGCGCTCTGTGGCGCGTCTGGCAGAGGCCTGTTCACCAGGAAACCCTACTTCTCTCCTGGCCTACCGGCCGTGTGGAACTCAAAGGGCAAGGACCTTTCGATTGCAGGGGAGCAGAAATGTTCCAGCTGGAGACCAGGCCAGTAAGAAAGCTCTTAAGAGAGGCGCACCGAGTCCAATTGGTCGATGGAAGGTGGACGTCTTGCCGGAGCAGTTGGCGTCTCCCTGAACATCCGTTTGGATCGCCCGTTGAAGTCGATCTGGACCTTGCCAGCTACCCTGCTTGTTTTCAAAAGTCCTGCCCTGGTTTAAGAACCGGCACGTTAAGTCTCTGTGCGGTACAGAGCCCACCAGAATGTCGAGTTGCCTCGGTTTTGAAGAATCTGGTCCCGGAATGGCGCTGTTTTCGAGGAATAGAGTAGTCGTACGCGTTGCATGTCGCTTCAGCACCCGAAAAAGGGGTGGCACACGCTTGATGTTGCTGATCGTTCAGGTATCTACTAGGTTGGTGGTCAGATCTTGGAAGCAAGAACCGGTAGTTCCTATTCCTGGACCGAATTGAGTGAGGCTTATGCCTGAGGTTCACGCCTCAAACGATCTCGCCTCCGTTGCCCTTTATGCTTCCGTTCAGATAGGCGCATCGCCCTTAAATCCTGATGCGCCTGCCTTGTGCAATAAGGCGATAATCCTGGGAACGCTCATGTGTATTTGGACAAAATTGTGTCCTAATACCGGCTCGGGCAGAATTGCAATGTATTCACAACCTGACCTCCTTTGATCCGGGAGCTTACGGGCTTCCTGAAGCGCGGGGACGTGCCATGACTTTGGCGGGTTCATACAAAACGCAATCAGGTACCAGCTGGAGCAAGGCTGATTCCGCAGTGGATATGACTGCCGCGACTGGTCTGTCGGCAGCGCCGTACAGCGTGCCCAAGCTGTTCCCGCTCGCAGCCCTCGCAGGCCATGCCATATTCGAGATCACCCGCATCGGAAAGTTACTAATCAGCCGACTGCAACGGTGGATGGACCCGGACGTCGCACGGGAGCGGCTCTGGGGTACAGATATTGTCGGCACCGACATCGCCGATGTTCCCGCCCGTTCCCAGCTTCAAGCCACCCAGGACGCGATGATTGCCCTGCCACGGGACCTCCGGGACGCGCTGACACTCGTCTGCGTGGATGGCCTCAGCTATCGGCAGGCGGCCGATCAACTGGGCATTCCGGTGGCCGCCCTGAACAGCCGTGTTGCCCGCGCCCGCGCCATCCTGGCCGAGGAACTGGGACTTCTCCCGCGACAGTAAGAGCTTGATTGCCGTGGAACCAACGAGGGTGATCCGCCTGCTTAAGCAGTGAAGGCCCGCCGGATCGCCTTGCCTGTTCACCGCCCACTTCCGGGTCACGAGCAGTGGTTCACCGCGACGCTGAAGAGATGAAGGCTTGCAGGAACCAGGGCCCGAAGGTTCCAGCGGGCGAGGAATGGGTCACCGATCACCAAGCTGACAATGGCCGCATGCTTTAGCGCCTGGTGCGTGTGGTCCAGGTAGACGCAAACGGGCCGACCCCACGCCCATGGGGTCGGCCCAGCTTCACTCAATGCTCCCGCATGAAGGTGAGCAACTGCTCGGCTTGGCAACTGCCGAGGCAATAAAAGGTTCCCCAACCCAACAACCAACGTCCTCTGAGGTCGTCAATGGACCCGTCGGGCAACGGTCCAGCGGGCCACCTCGGCTTCGGCTCGGTTGGCCGGAACATCGGGATGGTGCAGGCGGTAGATGAACAGCGCCGCTTCAATGGCGTGCTTCTCCGGAGCCCCGGATGTCTTCATCTCCGTGAAGGCACGCTCAACCGCGGATCGACAACACATGATGGCCTCCGTGGTACAGGGTCTATACGTCCATATGGTCCAGCAGGATCTTGGTGCCGATCGCCACGAGGCCAAGACCGCCAACCAGTTCGGGGCGGCGGCCCAGCACTGGCCCAACAGCGCGGCCGAGCAGCACGCCTCCGAAGGCCATAGCGAAGGTGACCAGCCCAACCAGCGTCGCCACGACGGCAATGTCGATGTCGGCCATTGCCAGCCCGACGCCAACCGCACTGGCATCTATGCTGGTGGCGACAGCGGTGCTGAGCAGGGCCAGCCAGCTGGTCCGTTTGGCAACCGCGGGATCGTCATCTCGGCTGGACAAGGCATTGCGCACCATTGAGCCGCCGATCAGGCTGAACAGGATGAAGGCGACCCAATGGTCGACGGACTGCACCAGGTCGGCGAAGGAAATCCCAACAGCCCAGCCCAGCAGGGGCATGAGCAGCTGGCAGATACCTAACGTCACACTAATCGAGGAGCGAGGGAGGACAGCTTTTCTGGTAGCCATCAGCAGCGGCCCGTTTTGCCGAAGGGCTATTCCGAAACTGCTTTCGATCTGAACGCGATGCGTATGCCGCTACTAATCCGTCGCGCTCAACTGAGGGACTCTCTTCGGCGTTGTGGCGCTCTCAAAGCGGTCGCCGCAGACCAGTACGCGTGTGCAGGTGCCGCCATGGGACGTTGTCTGCAAGCTGCCTCCTAGCTGGGCGGTAAGGGCCCCCACCAAGGCTGTCCCCAGGCCACTGCCGCCCGGTCCGCCCGGCGGCCAGCCCACCCCATCGTCGCTCACTGCAAGTTCCACCTGGTGCGTTTCCCGTCTTCGGCGGCAGGTGATCTCGATCCTGCTGGGCTGGCCATCGGGGAAAGCATGCTTCAGGCTGTTGGTCACAAGTTCGTTGACAATGAGGCCCAGCGGAATGGCCATCTCGATCTCGCAATGGAGCGGCTCGGAGGAGACACGGATGTCTACCGGGGACATATCCTAGTGGATGGCCCATAAGCTGTTGGCGTCATTTCTGAGGAAACTGCCATCTTGGTGATCTGCTCGATTGCGGCCCTGATGGCCAGTTCCGAATCCAGCGATAACTGTATAGACTGGCAATCACCGAACATCGAGACGGCATCTTCGGCCGATCCGGCCTGTATCAGCGCGACCCGCATCCCAAGAGCGGTCTCCAATCCAGGGAATCTCTCTAATGAGGTCCGGGCCCAGTAACGGTGCCGATCTCGTGCATCCTCCTCAAGCCGAACCCAATTCCGCACGATCTGGTCGCACTCTGTCTCAGTAGCAGGTGGTCTCCTGGCCTCACCGTGAAACAGTTCCAAGCCACCGCCCACCACCCCTTCAATAACGAGCCAAGGCTGTCCGCCATCAGTATGCATGATGTATCTCCTTCCTGTTCATCGGGACATCGGATTTCCGCATGCAAGTCACAAGCGGAGCGTCCGCTCTTACAAGCCCCGGGCTGAGTTTATTGCCGCGCTTCCTCCTCGTTCTGGCATAATCAGCAGAACCTGAGAGCACTGAGCGCCGACTGTAGAAAATATGGCGACGGTCGCTCTGTGTAGCTTTTCGGAGTTACCTTCATGATAAGCGGCACGACGATCCTGGCTTGTTGGAGCGGTCTGCAGGAGGAGGAGGGGACTGTTCGGGTCTCGCCTGATGGCTGCCGCGACCTGATCCTGCGAATGGATTTAGCGAAACGGCCAGTCTGGTTCATCTCGGGCCTTCAGGAGCACACCTATGATGTTGCCGTCGCGTCTGGAGCCTCGTTCCATGGCTTCCGGCTGCGCCCTGGCACGATCCTGGATGACGAGCGCCTGCTCAACTCGCTGCGAGAACGTGATCCAGAACCGGACCAGGCGCTGCCCCTGATTAACGAATTCAGCCGGTTGTGTCCCAAGGTAGAGGAGATGCTGGCATGTTTAGCCGAGGCGAGTAGCATAGATACGGCCGCGAAGCAGCTTGGGGTCCCGCCACGCCAGCTTCAGCGGTTCTCGATGCATCACACCCAGCAATCACCAGGCTATTGGCTTCGGCTCGCACGCGTGCGTCGGGCAGCCCGGGCGGTATTGAAGCCAGTCGACAGCGGACGTGAACCATTGGCCGCGGTTGCCGCTGATCACTATTATGCAGATCAGGCACACATGACCCGCGACTTTCGGCGTTGGCTCGGTACTACGCCGACGGCATTGCGGACCGATCCCGAACTAGCAGCCCAGCTGATGGAAAGCGGATACGGGTAAGCTATTCAGGTTTCGACAGCCGTACAGATCTCCACCAGAAAGCCATTCAGATCGCTGACATAGGCGACAGTTTGACCCCAGGGCATCCTTTCTGGAGACTGCACCGGAACAGCGCCTGCCTCGACAGCACGGGCATAGGCAGCAGCCACGTCCTCTGTCTGAAAGGCGATCTCGAAACAAGGACGTTGGGGATCGGGGCTGGATGGATTCTTCCCGAGATCCCGCATCAGCTGAAGCGAGGAAAACGACAGGGTCGTCTCACCGGTGTTCAACTCCCCATATGTCTCACTCTCATGCAGAAACTGGGTCGGAATGCCGAATGCGCTGCCGTAAAATGCCAGCGTCTCTTTGACGTTTTTTACATAATGAATTGTGTACTTGAGCTTCATACACGCATCTCCTTCATCAACAATGTTGAAACCACTGGCGAAAGATCGCCGTCGGAAGAGGCCCTGTCTTGAAGATTCGCGACACGAGCTTGCGATCCAAACTGACGACCTGAGGCTTTTCTGCTGCTGATCTGCTGAAACGGCCGGGTATGGGGACATGCTCTCCATGCCCCAGCAAAAGAGTATGCAATTTCCGTCAGAGATTCAGGATCCGACCCTGCAGGTATCGGATAACATCATCGACATCAGCGCGCGCGCCTTTCCGAAGGTTGCAATCGGCGTGCAGGATCTGAATGTTTGCAAGCTCATTGCCGCCACCCAGCGACCAAGGAATCACATGGTCAATGTGGTGAGACCCGTCGTTTAGACGAAAATCACTGCCACATTCGGGACAGATCCAGCCTTGGCGCTCCGCTAGATGTTTGGTCCCGGGGTTTGATGGTGCATTCTTGTCACGTGAGTGGAAGGAAGCGCTATGGGGCAGGTTCACCACGGGAGCGCCACAACGACAGCGGCGGTCCGTCGAGCGATACAGCATAGTCAAGAGAGCCTGAGAGCCCTGGCCAAGCGGTATGGCATCAACCCGAAGACGGTTGCGAAGTGGAGGGCCAGGAGCTCGGTCGCTGATCAGCGCACCGGGCCCACGGCCCCCAGATCCACCATCCTGACGGCCGAGGACGAGGCGATCATCGTCGCCTTCCGGCGTTACACGCTGCTGCCGCTCGACGACTGCCTCTACGCCCTCCAGGCCACTATTCCGCACCTCACCCGTTCGAGCCTGCATCGCTGCCTCCAGCGACACGGCATCAGCCGGCTGCCCGAGACCGACGGGGACAAGCCGCAGCGCTCAAGGTTCAAGCGCTACCCGATCGGCTTCTTCCACATCGACATCGCGGAGGTCAGGACCGAACAGGGCAAGCTCCACCTCTTCGTGGCCATCGACCGCACGTCCAAGTTCGCCTTTGTCGAGCTGCACGAGAAGGCGACGCGGCGCGTGGCTGGCGACTTCCTCCGCCACCTCGCGGCAGCCGTTCCCTACAAGATCCACACCGTGCTCACCGACAACGGCACCCACTTCACCGAGCCGACCGGTGACGGTTGGACGCCCAAGGACATCAAGGCCATGCGGGCCGAGAAGATCCCCTTCCGCTGCCACTCCTTCGAGGCTGCCTGCGCCGATCTCGACGTGGAGCATCGGCTGACCAAGCCTCGCCACCCCTGGACCAACGGTCAGGTCGAGCGCATGAACCGCACCATCAAGGATGCGACCGTCAAGCGCTACCACTATGAGAGCCATGACGAGCTCCGGCAGCACCTCGCCGACTTCGTCGCAGCCTACAACTTTGGCCGGCGCCTTAAGACGCTAAAGGGCCTTACGCCTTACGAGTTCATCTGCAAACAGTGGATTGCCGACCCAGAACGCTTCATCCTCAACCCGCTCCACCAAATGCCGGGACCAAACATCTAAGTGGAGGATGACCTCAATGGGCCAGACCGAACGGCGCTTGATTGGCTGGACCTCTCTAAGAAGCACTACGAGCCGCAGGAGTTCCTGCTTGACCGATGCGGCGCTTTCACGGGCATCAATCTCTGCCGCAGCTTCCAGCATCAACAGACGTTCGCCTCTTGACCGATCAGCCATCATTCACTGCCAGGGCAATAGATGCGTCGGTCCCCGACATAATGGCTTGGCGCGCATTCATTGCCCGGGTCTGCCTCGCTTTGAGCGTTCGAATTATATTCCCGAGCTTTGTATAACGTTCCGTGTTCTGCTCCGTCTCCCGATTACGCTCCAGAATTCTTAGCACTTGCCCAATCTCGGCATGCAGTTGCTGGAGCTCAGTCTCGGTCTTTCGCTTGTGGCCGGAGAACCTCTGGCCGAGTGCGTCGCACTCAGCCTGCATGTCTCGGAATCGCTGGTCGAGCATATGCTCGAGTTGGCTCATGCGCCCGCTGATCTTCTCGACGTCTGCCGCAGACGCGACGCCAATCCACCTCAAAAACTCCTGCCAACTGCTCACGTCCAATGCCTCCGCCATTCACGAGGCAAATCTACCCCAATGGATTGGGCTCGGAAAGCGTCGGAAGAGGTCACCGGTCAGGCAGGCGTTCCTCAGGCGCAAACAGGTTAGATCAAAGGGTGCCGGGCTCGACACACGCTAGCCCTTCAGACTGAAGGCCGCCATCGCGACTTCAGCCTGCCCGGACCTCACGGGGAGCCTTCGGCAAATATACCGATCCTGGACCGGCCGATTGGTGGCCTCTGAGCCTAGAGTCGATCCAGTTTGGCAACCGGATGGTCCGCTCTCTTTTGATAGACACAGATTAACACGTCAGGGCTTGGGAAATGGTCCCCGTGCACCATTATGGGCCCGATACCGAGTTCTAGCGGAACCCCTGCAAGGGGCGGGCGGTAGGCTCTTCCCCAATGCCAGAGGCTCGCCTACTTGGCCCTGGGGTGGAATGCGAGCTTGCCCTGCCAGCTGGTCGCGACAGCGCAGAACCAGCATGTACGGCAAGTAAAGCGCACGACATTCACTCTAGCGATACCGGAGTGTGACCATGTGCGCCCAAGTAAAGTTGCGCGAACACACGGACCAGAAGGTGCATGCGGCTGACATCCATGTAGCTGATGATAGACTAGGAAATAGAGTCGCGTTGTCTCCGAACAACGAACTGCGCGCCTTAGAGTCCCCGAGATAGTGAACCTCTGTCGCCGAGATACTGAAACGGAACGGTTGGGGAATGGCGGATTTCCTCGGAGGCGAGTCGCGGAAATTAAGATGGTTGGCATGTCGGCGTCTTGCCGCGTGGGGAGCCGAATGCTACCTCGGCAGGGCAAGCCGTGCCTGCGGACCAACACGGGCACCGACTGGGAGGAGAAGACAGCCATGTGCGCAGCCATCGCCGATCAGGACCTGATCCGGAACCCTGCCAATTTCGTGCAGCTTTCTCCCCTGTCGCTGCTACGCCGGACCGTGGATGTGCATCCTGCCCGGACGGCCGTGCGCTACGGCGCGGTCACGCGCAGCTATGCCGAATTCGGGGAACGCTGCCTGCGACTGGCGGCCTCGTTGGCGCGGGCCGGGATCGGCCGCGGCGATGTGGTCTCCATCATGGCGCCGAACACGCCGGCCCATTTGGAAGCGCATTTCGGCGTGGCTATGGCAGGCGCAGTGCTGCACTCCATCAATATCCGCCTGGACGCGGCCGCCATCGCCTTCCAGCTTCAGCATGGGCAGTCCAGGCTTCTGCTGGTCGATGAGGAATTCGTTCCAGTGGTGCGCAAGGCGCTGGCCCTGCTGGAAGGGGAACTGCCGGTTGTCCATATCGCCGACCCTGCCGTGCCGTCCGATCCGCTGGGCATGGCGGAGTACGAGACGTTCATCGCCGAGCCGGCGGACGGCTTCACAGCGCTGGACCCGGTGGATGAGTGGGATGCCATCACCCTCAACTATACCTCGGGCACGACGGGCAATCCCAAGGGCGTGGTCTATCATCACCGCGGTGCTTATCTGAATGCCGTGGGCAACACCATGGCCTGGTCCATGGGCGGGCATCCGGTCTATCTCTGGACCCTGCCGATGTTCCACTGCAACGGCTGGTGTTTCCCCTGGACCATCACCGCGCTGGCCGGCACCCATGTTTGCCTTCGGCGGGTAGAGGCGAAGGCCATCTATTCGGCGCTGCTGGAGGACAAGGTCAGCCATTTCTGCGGCGCGCCCATCGTGCTGAACCTTCTGGCCAACGCGCCGGACGAGTTGACGCAGGGGCTTGCACCCGGGATCAAGGTGATGACCGCCGGCGCCGCTCCGCCGGCCCCTGTCATCGCGGCAATGGAGACGCTGGGCTTCCAGGTCACCCATGTCTACGGCCTGACCGAGGTTTACGGCCCCTGCGTGGTCTGCGACTGGAAAAGCGAGTGGGACGAACTGCCCTTGCAGGAGCGGGCCCGCCTCAAGGCCCGGCAGGGCGTGCGCTATCACCTGCAGGAGGGGCTCGATGTGCTTGATCCGGAGAGCATGGCCCCGGTCCCGGCGGATGGCGCCACCATCGGCGAGGTGATGATCCGCGGCAACATCACCATGAAAGGGTATCTGAAGAATTCCGTTGCCACGGAGGAGGCGTTCCGGGGCGGCTGGTTCCACTCCGGCGACCTCGCGGTGAAGCATCCCGACGGCTATATCGAACTCAAGGACCGCTCCAAGGACATCATCATCTCCGGCGGTGAGAATATCAGCACCATTGAGGTGGAGGGCGTGCTCTACAGCCATCCCGCCGTTCTGGAGGCCGCCGTGGTCGCCCGACCCGACCCGAAATGGGGTGAGACGCCCTGCGCCTTCGTCACGCTGAAGCCCGGAGCCAGTGTGACGGCGGAAGAGTTGATCGCCTATTGCCGCGAGAATCTCGCCCACTTCAAGGCGCCGCGCACCGTGGTGTTCAGCGAGTTGCCGAAGACCTCCACCGGCAAGATCCAGAAGTTCGTGCTGCGCGACCGGGCCAAGGAGCTGTGACCACTGGCGCGGCGTTAGAGCGCCGCCGCGTAACGCTTCAGGGACGCGGGCTTGACGTCCTGCAGATCTGCCAGCCCGGCGGGGCTGTGCGGACGCTCGTCATGCTGCACGAGGCGCTGGGTTCGGCCGGGCTGTGGAAGTCCTTGCCGCTGCAACTCGCCGCGCGGACGGGCCTGGACGTGCTGGCCTATTCCCGCCTGGGTCACGGCTATTCCGATCCGCCGGCCGGGCCGCGTGAAGCCGATTACCTGCATGTGGAGGCGGAGCAGGTGCTGCCCGCTCTGTTGCAGGCGCTCGGGATCGAGGACCCGATCCTCTACGGCCACAGCGATGGCGCGTCCATTGCCCTGATCTATGCGGCCAGCCATCATCCGCGCGCCGTGATCGCGGAGGCTCCGCATATCGTGGTGGAGCCGGTGACCCTGGCCGGCGTGGCGGCTGCCGGAACGCCGGAGGCGCGTGACCGGCTGCTGCCCCGATTGGCGCGCCATCATGCCGATGCACCGGTGCTTTTCGCTGCCTGGCACGATACGTGGACCAGCCCATCGTTCCGGGACTGGAGCATTGAAGCTTTGTTGCCCGGCATCTGCTGCCCGCTGCTGCTGATCCAGGGCACGGGCGACGAGTACGGCACATTTGCACAACTGGACCGCATCGCCGGGAGGGTCCGCTCTCCCTTGGTTGAGCGGTGGGAGGTGCAGGGGGCAGGGCACAGCCCGCACCGGGAACACCCGACGGCATTCGTAGAGCGGCTGGCCGCCTTCATCGAGCGGACCGCGCCCCGGATGGAATAAGACACGCCGCAGGTGGGGCCACCTGCGGCGTGTCTGGATAGGGCGGCGGATGGCCGCCCCTGGGTCAGGCGGCGTAGTCCCAGGCCCCATCCGTGCCCACCCCGACGAGATCGACCTGATCGCCGGAGGCGAAAGCATCGAATGACAGGGCGGAGACGCTGGAACTGGCCATGCTGGCCGCCTTCTCGATCTTCAGCCAGTCGAAGCGGCCCTGTTCCCAGCCGCCCTGGGTGGCGGCGAGCGCGATCTTGTCGCCTTGGTTCAGGTTGATGGTGAAGCTGCGGGTCTGAACCACGTCCGTGCTGTTGCTGCCGCTGCCGGTCCAGGAGTTGACGGTCTTGCCGCCGACCTTGACCGAGAAATCCGCAACGCCGTCGAACTCGTTCAGATAGCTCACCGTGATCTTGTAGCTGCCGCTGTCGCCGGTGAAGGTGCCGGATGCTTCGCCGCTGCCGGTCAGCTTGATCTGCGCCCCGCCGGAAGCGCTGCTCTTCTGCTCCACGAAGTAGCCGCCGCTCAGGCTCAACTTCTCGGCTTCCGTGGTGCCCAGTCCAATGGTCGGGCCGCTGAAGACCATGGCCTTTTCGACCTTCACCCAATCGAAGCGCGCCTGTTCCCAGCCGCCCTGCTTGCCGGCGAGCGCGATCTTGTCGCCTTGCTTCAGGTCCAGCGTGAAGCTCCGCGTCTGCACGATATCCGTGCTGTTGCTGCCGCTGCCCGTCCAGGAATTCACCGTGGCCCCATTCACTTTCACAGCGAAATCAGCCGCGCCATCGAACTCGTTGAGGTAGCTCACGGTGAACTTGTAGCTGCCATCGGCGCCGGTGAAGGTTCCGGCGGCTTCGCCGCTGCCGGTCAGCTTGATCTGTGCGCCGCCGGAGGCACTGCTCTTCTGCTCGACGAAATACCCGCCGCTGAGACTCAGCTTCTCCGCCTCAGTGGTGCCGACGCCGATGGTCGGGCCGGATACCGCCTTCTCGATCTTCAGCCAGTCGAAGCGGCCCTGTTCCCAGCCGCCCTGGGTGGCGGCGAGCGCGATCTTGTCGCCTTGGTTCAGGTTGATGGTGAAGCTGCGGGTCTGAACCACGTCCGTGCTGTTGCTGCCGCTGCCGGTCCAGGAGTTGACGGTCTTGCCGCCGACCTTGACCGAGAAATCCGCAACGCCGTCGAACTCGTTCAGATAGCTCACCGTGATCTTGTAGCTGCCGCTGTCGCCGGTGAAGGTGCCGGATGCTTCGCCGCTGCCGGTCAGCTTGATCTGCGCCCCGCCGGAAGCGCTGCTCTTCTGCTCCACGAAGTAGCCGCCGCTCAGGCTCAACTTCTCCGCCTCTGTCGTACCGACGCTAATGGACGGGCCGTTCGTACCGGTGGAGGGAGCTGGCTCCGAGATAACCGGGGCATTGGCCGGGGCTGCCACCGACTTTGCGAAGACGAACATCTCCGGCTCGAGCTTGGCGATGCTTGTATTCTTCAGCAGCAAGGCCTGATCCTTGTCCAGCCGCAGGATCACGTCCGACCCGACCTGGCTGAGCCAGGGCTTCACATCGTCGAAATGGGTGAAGTGGAAGCCTTCCAGGCGGATCTTGTCGGTGTTGTTGACGCTGTTGGACAGGTCCAGGATGGTGTCGTTGCCGTCGCCGTTGCGGATGATGAAGACATCTGTTCCCTTACCGCCCAGCAAGGTGTCGTTGCCCTTGCCGCCCTTCAGCTCGGTGTACTGGCCGTTGGCGGAAGCGAGATAGTTGTTCTTGTCGTTGCCTGTGATGTGACGCCCCCAGTCGTTCAGCTGGACGACCTTGGTCTCCGTGCTGCCAAGGGTATAGTCGACGTCCCAGGTCGTCTTGGCGCCGTCACCGTTCAGGACCGTGAAGGCGTCGATGCCGATGGGCGCCCAGTCCTTTGGAACGCCGACCACGGCATGATCGACGTTTTTCTGATAAACGCGGATGTGGTCGATCTTCATCTCCGCGGGGAACGGCGTCGTGGAATTCGGGCTGCCGGGCCAGTAGCCGCCGACCGCCAGATTGGCGATCATGTAGGCGGGCTGGTCGAAGGTATGGTTCGCGAATTCGCCGACCTTGATGCCGTCATAGTACCAGACCAGCTTGTCCTTCTGCCAATCCAGCCCATAGGTATGGAACCCGTCGGAACTGTCGAACAGGCCGGCTTTCCGGATGTGATCCTCGACCTTCTTGCCGTTGGCGTCGATGTAGTGGGAGGTGCCGTACAGGATGTGCGGCTCCTGGCCGATCGTCTCGATTACGTCCATTTCCGGCGGCCACTGGGCATCCATGGTCAGAAGCCAGAAACCCGGCCACAGACCCTTGCCCGCCGGCATCTGCGCCTTGATCTCGAAATAGCCGTACTGCATCGAGAAAACACGCTCGGAGATGATCATGCCCGAGGTGTAGTCCATGTTGTCGATCTGCCACTTGATCGAATCCGGAGCCTTCTGGGCCTGAATGGTGAGAACCCCGTTGGAGTGCTTGAAGGGGTTGATGCCCAGGTTCTTGTAATCGGGGTCGATATAGAACTGCTTCTCGCCGTTGCCGGGCAGGGACCGCTCGTCCCAATAGCCTGAAGTCTTCCAAACCGCGCCGGATTCACCCCAGAGGCGAAAACTGTCGAACTGCTCGTTGAACTGCAGCGTATAATTCGACATATCGATCTTTTCAGCCATCGTGCCATCCCCGTGTCGTTGGTGCCCTTGCCACGCCCGTAAGGGCATGACCAACGGACAACTACCTCGCCCGAAAGAGGCATCAGGATCAGGGTCCGAGTATTAATGGAGTATTGACAGCGAAAGCTCTGACTGTGATCAAAAGGGCGCGGGTGGCATTATTGAGTGGAAAAGAGGACGAAAATGAGATCGCAAGTGACACGGAAGTGTCTGCGCCAGTTGTAATTTCAAACTGATGGTATATTTGTTGGAGGGGAACGGCGGTCGGTGACGGAATTGTTTCACGCCTGGGGCTGATTCGGGCGTGTGGGACATAATGCAGCGTACTGCTTTGTCGCCGGTCAGGACGTTGGACTTCACGTCATGAAGGCTTCCGTTCCTGTTCCGGAGAGCCCATAGGGCCCCGCTCCTGGGTCCGTCTTCTCCGGCCCGCCGGTCAGTCCTGTTGGGGCGGTTCCACGCATGCGCCCGGTGTGGTTGCTGCGGCCTTGCGCAGACGCCAGGCCCGGGACAGCAGACCGAAGCCGCTCCAGCCGAGAAACATCACCAGGGGCGCTGCGATCAGGGCCGGAAAAAGCGCTATCAGCACGGCGGCAGCGATGGCGGCCAGCCCGATCCGCAGCACCGCCTTGCCTTCCGTCACCCCAAGGGACCGCGAGCCTGTCAGCGCGGCGCCGGCAGCGCTGCCAAGGCTGAGGGCGCCGGCGGCGATCCGGCCCGCACTTCCCTTCCTGGAGCGGCCCGGCGTGCGCGGACGGGGCCTACCGCCAAGCATATGCCGCTGCTCGTCGAGGACGATCTCTGTCGCATTCTCCAGATCGTCCAGATAGGCCGCCTCCATCTCCGCGGCGAAATGCGGGTCTTCGATTGTGACATCGAGTTCCCAGTTGGAGAGCCAGCTCACGAGGTTCAGGTTGGTCGATCCGACCCTGGCCCAGCGACCGTCGCAGACCGCCGTTTTGGCATGCAGCATCGGCCCCTTCCATTCGAAGATGCGGATGCCGGTTTCAAGCAGCGGCCGGTAGCCGGACCGGGCAAGCGTCTGGGCGGCCGGCACATCGCTGGAGCCGGGAAGCAGGATGCGAACATCGACCCCGTCCCGCCGGGCCTCTGCCAGCGCCTGGACATAGGGTGTCGTCGCGACGAAATACGCATCCGTCAGCCACAAGGTCTTGCGGGCGCCGGCTGCCACCAACTGATCCAGCCGATAAGCGCTGAGTTGGCCTGGCCGTCCCCGGATGACACTGATTTCCGACGTGCCGACTGGTGCAGCGCCGCCCCAGGTCTCGGGCAGGGACTCGCCGCCGGCAATGGACCAGACTTCCGCGAAGGCGCGGTCCAGATCGGCAACGGCCGGCCCCCTGATCTCCACGCCGGTGTCGCGCCAAGGCGGGATGCCGCGGGCGGAATCTCCTGCCCAATCCCGTGCGACGCAGAGGCCGGAGACGAAGCCGATGCGGCCGTCGACCGTCAGGGTCTTGCGATGATCGCGTGAAATCCAGCCGAAGGGGGACGACAGGCGCGGCGGATTGAAGGCGCGCACATCGACGCCGGCATGGCGGAGCGAATCCCAGAACCGGGAGGATGCGGCGCCGAAGCTTCCCAACCAGTCATAGACGAACCGCACCTTGATCCCGGCCCGTGCCCGTGCGGCCAGCGCCGCTGCGATCTCGCGGCCGGTCTCGTCGTCGGCGAAGATGTAGTTCTCGAAATGGATGGTATGCTCGGCATGGGCGATGGCGTCGATCCATGCCGGATAGTTCTCCGTCGCGTCGCGCAGCAGCCTGACGCCGTTTCCGCCGACGGGATGGCTGCTGGTGATGCGGGAAAAAGCCCTCTCGAACAGAGTGGTGCCGTACTGGTGCGGCGCATGAGCGGCGTGGTCGGTTACATTCGCCTCGAGCATCGGCAGGTCCGCGGCTGATCGGGAGTGATCGGGAGTATATGTTGGCAACGCGGAATGCCGTAGCTTGGGTCCGCTGTCCATAGACCCGATGGGGGGGCGGCATGCCGGAGCGCTGATCAACCGCCTCGACATGCCGGCGATCCGGATCCGGCTCAGCTCTCCTTGCCGAAGCCTTTCATCACGTCCGCCATGGTTTCATAGCGGCCATCCGGCATCTTCTCGATGGCGTCCAGCACTTCCCGGTCCGCGCCCTGCTGCTTGGCGTGCTTGACCAGGTCCGGCTTTTCCGCCGGGGAATCGATGCCTTTGAGGTGATGGGTCACATTGGCGGGCGATTGGCCGCCGACACCGCGGGACATGGCGAACTCCTCCATTTGATTCGAGCGCAGCACCAACCGCGCTGTCCGCACGCCCGTTCCTGCAAACCTCGTCGGCAACTCCGGCGAGGGGAGAGGTTCATTGCACCTGAAGCTGGAGGGCATAGGCCTGTCGGTTCGTGCCTATGCGCCTCCCTCCACCTCCTCCATCCAGCGGGGCGGTGCGCGGCCCGGTCGGATCGGAGAGCTCCAGTGGGATAGCCCCTCGCCATCCTGGTCGCTGCGCATAGGCCGAATGGTCCGGCAGGCCTATCACCCGACCTGCGATATGGGCGGTGGTTTCGATCTTTTGGGCGGGTTGGCGGCTGGGAGAAAGAGGGGCAAGCTTAGCGCCAAGTTTAATGGCTGACCTTCAAGAGGATTGACGATGCGGCAGGTGAATATCCTTCTGGTCGATGGGAGCACCCTGTTTCGCCAGGGCTTGAAGCAATTGTTGCCCTCCGAATTCAACGTCGCCGGCGAAGCCCGCGACTTTCGGGAGGCCCTGGAGGTGCTGCGCCAGGGTGCCACGCCGGAGCTGATCCTGGTGGACTGCCCCGCGCCGACCGTCCAGGAGGCTGTTTCCGAGCTGGGCCGGGCGGCTCCCGCCGCGCGGATTGTCTATCTGGCCGATGTGGCGGAGCTGGGGCGTCTGCGCGCCGCGCTCGAGGGCGGCGCTGCCGGCTACATTACCAAGGACCGGTCGCCTGAAGCGCTGGTCCAGCAGCTCCGGCTGGTGCTGATGGGCGAAAAGGTCTTCCCGGCCGATCTGGCCCAGCAGCTTGTCATGGGCGGCGGCACCCGCGAGGTGTTCGAATCCCACAAGGGGCTGTCCCAGCGTGAGAATCAGATCCTCCGGTGCCTGCTGGAAGGCCAGAGCAACAAGATGATTGCCCTGAAGCTGAACATCACCGAGGCGACGGTGAAGGTTCACCTGAAGAGCCTGCTGCGCAAGATCAATGCCTCCAACCGCACCCAGGCGGCCATTTGGGCGATGAACAACGGCATCAGCGCAATGGAAGCGGCGGCCTGACGGCTTGCAGGGCGCGCCATCGCGCCCTGCTCAAGTGGCACTGGGGGATTCGGCGACGGCCCGACAGGGCCTGCTCGCTGAATCCCTCGGTCGCGTTTTCCGGCCTGTTCCGGCCAGGGGCCGTTTCCAGCGGCCCCTGGCATAGGAAGAATGTGGATGCGGCGATGGCTAGTCCGGGATCGCGTCCGGCTTGTCGACGACCACTGCGAACATGTCCCTCAGCATTGCCAAGCTGGCGGATTGCAGCGCGCCCGCGGGTACCGGCGTGCCGTCATGGCCCGGTAACGAGCGTGTGGCCGTGGCGCTTGCCACCACGACGGGACGGTGCCCCAGGCTGAAAGCATTGCGCGCGGTGGAATTGATGCACATGTGGGTCATGAAGCCGGCCAGCACGAGGTCGCGTCCGCCCTCCTGCGCCAGCGCTTCGGCCAGTTCCGTGCCGACGAAGGCGCTCGGGAAGTTCTTTACGATCACCTGTTCCCCGGGCCGGGGCGCCACGGCATCGCTGATCTGCCCGATCTCCTCCCGCACGTCATAGGGGCTGCCGGGGCCAGCGTCGTGCATGATGTGGAAAATCGGGATGCCGGCCGCCCGCGCGCGGTTCAGCAGCTTCGCCGCTTCATCCAGCGCCTCTTCGACTCCTTCCAGTTTCATCACGCCCTGGCGGTAGGTGTTCTGGCAGTCGATCATGACCAGGGTGGAGCGGCCCAGGGGAGCCGGCTCGCGGCTCAGCCCCGAAAGGTCGCGAAGCGTGGTGGAAACCATGGCAAGGCCCTTGCTGGGTGTCAGGAGCCATGGACGTTAGCACCCCGCGCCGCACCGCTCCCTTGTACTTTGGGTGCAGATCGGGGCCGGGCAGGACGGGGCCGGGCTGTGTCACAGCGGAACCGGGATTTTCGCTGGAGCATGCCCTGGATGCATCCTGTCCGTTGAACCTCTTGCGGACAGCCCCGCGGCATGAGGCAGTCAGGAGTCGCTGGTGACAGACGATCCGGCCCCGAATTCGGCAATCCAGCGGCTGTTCGCGGAAGGACGGTTGTCGCTTGGGCTGGTTCTTCCCATTGCCGTCGGGCCCTCGGGCATTGTGGACTGGCAGGCGCAGTTGGGGCTTGCAAGGCTGGCCGACCGGTTGGGCTTCGCCGCCCTCTGGGTCCGGGACGTTCCGCTGAACAGTCCGGACTATCCCGACCCGGTCGGGCATTCCGACCCTTGGACCCTTCTGGGCGCCCTGGCCGCCGGTACGGAACGGATCGCGCTTGTCACCGGCGCGATCGTGCTGCCCTTGCGGCATCCCCTCCATGTGGCCAAGGGCGCCGTTTCGGTCCAGAGCCTGTCGAACGGCCGCTTCGTCCTCGGTCTCGGGTCCGGTGACCGGCGGGAGGAGTTCGCCGCGTTCGGGCGCGATCCGGCGGCGCACAGAAGTCTGTTCCGTGAGGGATGGGAGCGCGTGGCCGCCGCCTTGGGGCCGGACGGCGCGGTAATCCCCGACATGCCAGACGGGCAGGGCGGCGCTTTCGAACTGAAGCCCGCACCGCGCGCACATATTCCGATGCTGGCAGTCGGATCGGCCGGCCAGTCGCTGGAGTGGATCGCCCGCAATGCGGCGGGGTGGGCGACCTATCACCGCGGATACGAAATCCAGAAGGATCGTATCGCCCTCTGGAGGGCGGCCCTGGCCAAGACACGGCCTGGCGCTTTCCGAAGCCTCAGCCAGTCGATGGCGCTCCAGCTTCTGGACGATCCCGATGCTCCATTGCAGGATATCGATCTCGGCTACCAGTGCGGCCGAAATGCCTTGGTCGGCGCGCTGGACGGGCTACGGCGACTCGGCGTGCATCACGTCATGCTCAACCTCCCCCGCGCTGGGCGCCCGCCGGAGAGCGTGCTGGAAGAGTTGGCCGGCGAGGTGATGCCGCGCATCGCCGGCGGCTGAACCGTCTCTTCCGGCCAGTCCGAACACATGATGCAGGATGAGCATGCGATTATGCCGAATGCGTATTCGCACGGGATGAGAGCTGCCGGTACGGTTCGAAGAATAACAAAAAGAACGCCCGCGCTGCCCGACCATGGGGATGTAGGTCCCAGCGGACAGCCGGAGAAAAGGCCGGAGCGGAACGAACCGCCCGGCAAAACGGAGGAGGAAACACCATGCTCAAGACGCTCGCGGCCGCTGTGCTGGTCGCAACCGCTGCATTTGCCGGGCCGGCCATGGCCGAGTATCCGGAGCGGCCCGTGAACTACATCATTGCCTTCAATCCGGGCGGCGAGTCCGACGTGGCGGCGCGGCTTCAGCAGCCCTATTGGGAGAAGATCACGGGCAAGCCGCTCGTGATCCAGTATCAGGCAGGTGCGGGCGGGGCGCAGGCCTGGTCGAAGCTCAACAGCATGGAGGGCGATGGCTACACGATCATGGGCACCAACCTGCCCCATACGATCCTGCAGCCGCTGGAGAAGGATGTCGGCTACGAGACGGACGATCTCGTCCACGTCAACTTCTTCCACTATACGCCCGACGCGATCTTCGTGCCGGCCGACAGCCAGTTCAAGACGCTGCAGGATCTGATCGACTATGCCAAGAAGAACCCCGGCATGGTCACCTTCAGCGGCTCCGGCTCCAACTCCTCCAACCATCTGGCGCAGCAGCGCTTCGACGAGCTGGCGGGTGTCAAGACCACCTACATTCCCTTCAGCGGCACCGGCCCGGCCATGACGGCCGTGCTGGGCAAGCAGGTTACCGCCGGTTTCAACTATTCGACATCCGCGGTGAATGCCGGCGACAAGGTCCGCATGCTGGCGGTCTCGTCCGATGAGCGCATGTCGAACTTCTCCGACACGCCCACCTTCAAGGAGTTGGGCTTCGACCTAGTTGGCGGCGCCTATCGCGGCATCGGCGTGCCGAAATCCACGCCGGAGGACATCCGCAAGGCCATCTCCGACATCGTCACCAAGATCAACCAGGACCCGAAATTCATCAAGCAGATGGAGGATGCCGGCTTCGTCCTGACCGACATCCCCTATTCGGAGATGAAGGCGTTCATGGATGAGCGGAAAGCCTTCTACACGGACATTGCCAAGAAGATGGGCATCGCAAAGCGCTGAGGCTGTAACCGGAGGCGCACCGCCATGGAAGTGCTAGGCTACCTCATCGACGCGCTGACGCCGCTCAACCTGCTGCTCGCCGTCGGCGGCGTAGTGTTGGGAACGGTGATCGGCGCTCTGCCGGGCCTGTCCGCGACCATGGCGGTCGCTGTCCTGGTCCCCTTCACCTTCGCCATGAACCCGGCCTCGGCCCTGATCGTGCTGGGAGCAATCTATACCGGGGCCATTTATGGCGGCTCCTACGCCGCCATCCTGGTCAATACGCCGGGCACGCCATCCTCGATCGCGACGACCTTCGACGGCTATCCGATGGCGAAGCGCGGCGACGGCACGCTGGCCGTGACGCTCGCCACCGTATCGTCAGTCATCGGCGGCATCGTGGGAGCGCTGTTCCTTCTGCTGCTTGCGCCGCCGCTCGCCAACTTCGCGCTGGCCTTCGGGCCGCCGGAATATTTCTGGCTGGCCGTCTTTGGCCTGACTCTGATATCGGCACTGTCGGTCGGCAATCTGCTGAAGGGGCTGATCGGGGCTTGCTTCGGCCTGCTGCTGGCCATGGTGGGCGTGGCCGTGGTCGGCGGCGATATCCGCTTCACCATGGACAGCCAGATTCTGCTGGGCGGCATCAATGTCGTGAGCGCCCTGATCGGGCTCTACTGCATCCCCGTGCTGATCGACCTGGTCGCGACGCCGGACCCCCACCTGAAGGTGGAGCAGGAGCTGGGCGGCTACCGGCTGAAGGAGGCGCTGTCCATCGCCTGGCGGGGCAAGGTCAACGCGATCCGCAGCTCCGTGCTCGGCACATTGATCGGCATCCTGCCCGGTGCCGGCGGGTCCATCGCCAGTCTGGTCGCCTATTCGGAGGCGCGCCGCAGCTCCGCACATCCCGAGCGCTTCGGCACTGGCGAGCCGAACGGGATCATCGCAACCGAGTCCTCCAACAATGCCACCGTGGGCGGCGGTTTCATCCCGACTCTGGTGCTCGGCATCCCTGGAACGCCGCCCGACGCCATTATTCTCGGCGCCCTTCTGGTCCAGGGCATCAAGATCGGTCCGTCCCTGTTCACTGAGCAGGGCAGCATCGTCTACACCTTCATGTTCGGGCTGCTGATCGCGACCGTCCTGATGTTCCCGGTCGGGCTGCTGCTGGGCCGCTACGCCTACAAGTCGATCATCACGATCCCGAAGGCAATGCTGGTACCTGTTGTCGCCTTCATGACCGTGATCGGCAGCTTTGCCATCCACAATAATCTGGACGATGTGCTGGTGATGTTCGTCCTAGGCGTCATCGGATGGGTGCTGAACCGGTTGGGCTTTCAGCCCTCGCCCATCGTGCTTGGCCTTGTGCTCGGGCAGATTGCGGAGCAGGGCTTCGTCCAGTCCTACCTGATCGGCAATGCGCAGGGGAACGTGCTCGGCATGTTCTTCGGTCGCCCGCTCAGCCTTGTCATTGTGGCGCTGGCCGTGCTGACCCTGTTCTATCCCCTGATCGCCAAGCGCTGGGGCGTCAAGAAGCCGTCCTCCGTGACGGCAACGGCGGAGGCCCGCAATGCAGACTGAAGCCAAACGCCCGGACTACGGCACCATCGTCGTATCCGCGATCTTCATCCTTCTCGGCATCTGGGTGCTGTCGCAGACGGGGGAGATGAGCCCGCTCGGCTCCGTCTTCCCGCGCACCATCGCCACCGTGATGATCGTCTGCTCGGCGGTGCTGATCGTGGTGACGCTGCTGCGTGGCCGCAAGCTGCAGGCGGCGGCCTCCGGCTCAGTCGAATCCACGCCGCGCCGGGTGGCGCTGATCATGGTGATGGGAGCCTGGATCCTGCTGATGCCGGTGCTGGGCTTCTTCACCACCAGCCTGATTGCCTTCGTGGCCCTGCTGGCTGTCGCCAACTACGACCCCTTGCCGGCCCGCACCATGGCTTGGTACGCCCTGGCGGCGGTGCTGACAGTCGGGGCTTTCTACCTGCTGATGACCAGGGTGCTGCTGGTGCCCGTGCCCAAGGGGCTGCTGTTCTGATTATCCCCGCCGGTTCGGAGGCGGGAGAGGAAGGAGAAGGTTCACATGCCCAAGTACAAGATCGCGGCCATCCCGGGCGACGGCATCGGGACGGAGGTGGTGCCGGAGGGCATCCGTGTGCTGGAGGCCGCGGGCCGGCGCTTCGGCATCGAGTTCCAGTGGGACAATTTCGACTGGAGCTGCGCCCATTACCAGAAGCATGGCTGCATGATGCCCGCGGACGGGCTGGACCGGATCCGCGGCCACGACGCCATCTTCCTGGGTGCGGTCGGCTTTCCCGGCGTGCCCGACCATGTCTCTCTCTGGGGCCTGCTGATCCCGATCCGGCGCGAGTTCCAGCAATATGTGAATCTTCGCCCCGTGCGCCTGCTGCGCGGCACCACGACGCCGCTGGCCAACCGCACCGCGGCCGATATCGACTTCTATGTGGTCCGCGAGAACAATGAGGGCGAGTACTCCGAGGTCGGCGGGCGCATGTTCCGCGGCACGGAGAACGAGGTCGCCATCCAGGAGGCGATCTTCAGCAGGCGCGGCGTGGACCGCATCCTGCGCTACGCTTTTGAACTGGCGAAGAAGCGCCCGCGCAAGCACGTCACCTCCGCTACCAAGTCCAACGGCATCGTCCACACCATGCCGTTCTGGGATGAGCGCTTCGCCAAGATGAAGCAGCATTATCCCGATGTCGGCACCAGCCAGTACCACATCGATATCCTCTGCGCCCACTTCGTGCAGCATCCGGACTGGTTCGACGTGGTGGTCGGCTCCAACCTGTTTGGCGACATCCTCTCCGACCTGGGACCCGCCGTGGCCGGTTCCATCGGCATCGCGCCCTCGGCCAACATCAATCCGGAGCGGGACTTCCCCTCCATGTTCGAACCGGTGCACGGCTCCGCCCCCGACATCGCCGGCAAGGGCATCGCCAACCCCATCGGCCAGATCTGGTCGGGGGCCATGATGCTGGAGCATCTCGGCCATCCAGAGGCGGGGGAAGCGATCCTGGAAGCTATCGAAACCGTGCTTGCCGATCCGGCGGCCCGCACCCGCGACATGGGCGGCAAGGCCACGACCGAGGAATGCGGCAAGGCCATTGCCGAGGCGCTGGGCGGCTGAGGTTCGAACCCGCGCCGGCGGCCTGCCGCCGGCGCGGGATCAGCCGAGAAGCTTCCAGAACGCTTCGGCCGCCGGGCTCATGCGGCTCCGCGGCCGGAACAGGCGGATTTCCAGCGGCACGTTCCAGCTCTCATCCCCCGCCGGGACGAGGGTGCCGCGTTTCAGGTCGTCCGCGACCAGCGTGGCCGGCATCCAGGCGATGCCGCGTCCCTCCCGCACCATGGTGCGAAGCAGGACGGCCAGATGCGCCACAAACACCCCGTGCAGCCAGACTTCGCGCCCGGACAGCATTGCTGCCACTGCACGGCCCAGGCCTGACACCTCCGAATAGGCCAGATAGGGCAGGGGCGCCGCTTCGGTGCCGGGCAGCCGCATCGGCGCCGTGCCTGCCGCGTCCGGAGAAACCACCGGGATCAGCATGTCCTCGCCGACCTGGATGGAGCGGAACTGGCGCGGGTCCAGCCGGCTTGGCGCGCCGCCATGCTGGTGGCAGAGCAGGAACTGGCTCTGACCATGGGCGATCAACCGTTCGCATGCGCTCATGCTGTCGGATTCCAGCCGTACCGCCAGCGGCGGGGCTTCCGCCTCCAGCGAGCGCAGCCAGGCCGGGAAGAAGGTCAGAGACAGGGAATGGGTCGCGGCGAAGCGCAGGGTGGACATGCCTTCCCCCTCCGCCTGCCGGGCCTCCTCACGCCCGCGCTGAAGCTGGCGGATCACCTCGTCCGCTGCCGGGCGGAAGCGGTGGCCGGCATCGGTCAGCTTCACCGGCTGGCCGGTCCGGTCGAACAGGGTGGCGCCCACCCAGTCCTCAAGCGCTCGAATGCGGCGGCTGAACGCCGGTTGGGTCAGATTCCGGGCTTCAGCGGCACGGGAGAAGCTGCCCAGTTCGGAAAGGGCGAGAAAGTCTTCGATCCAGGCGAGTTCCATGGTCCTCCGCAATGCCGCCGAGGCATGAAGGAATGCCAATGTGGCATTCGCCCCCCGGCGCGTCCATCCCTAGTCTAGGGGCAACCGAGGAGGAACCCCATGCGCATCGTCGAAATCCGCGAGAAGACTGTCTCGATCGCTTCGAACATCGCCAACGCCTATATCGACTTCAGCAAGATGACCTGCTCGGTCGTCGCCGTGGTCACGGATGTGGTCCGCGACGGCAAGCCGGTGGTCGGCTTCGGCTTCAACTCCAACGGCCGCTACGGCCAGGGCTGCCTGATGCGGGAGCGCATCGTGCCGCGCGTGTTGGAAGCCGATCCGGACACGCTGGTAGATGAGGCGAACGGGAATCTCGATCCCTTCGCCATCTGGGACCGGATGATGATCAACGAGAAGCCGGGCGGGCATGGGGAACGCTCCGTCGCGGTCGGCACGCTGGACATGGCGATATGGGACGCCGTCGCCAAGATCGAGGGCAAGCCGCTCTACCGCCTGCTGGCCGACCGCTATCGCGGCGGCGTCGCCGACGACAAGGTCTGGGTCTATGCCGCGGGCGGCTATTACTCGCCCAACAAGGGCAATGACGCGCTCAGGGACGAGATGCGCAGCTACCGCGACCGCGGCTACAAGGTCTGCAAGATGAAGGTTGGGCTGGCCCCCCTGGCCGAGGATCTGAAGCGCATCGAGGCAGCGTTGGAGGTGGTCGGCGATGGCCAGAACCTCTGCGTCGACGTCAATGGCCGCTTCGACATCGACACCGCCATCGCGTTCGGCGAGGCGATCAAGCCCTATAATCTGCGCTGGTATGAGGAGGTGGGCGATCCGCTGGACTACGCCTTGCAGGCCGAACTGTCGAAGCATTACGAGCTGCCCATGGCAACGGGCGAGAACCTGTTCTCCATGCAGGATGCCCGCAATCTGCTCCGCTTCGGCGGCATGCGTCCCGACCGGGACATCCTGCAGTTCGACTGCGCCTTGAGCTACGGCTTGGTCGAGTACATGCGCACGTTGAAGATGATGGAGGAGCATGGCTGGTCCAGCCGCCGCATCGTGCCGCATGGCGGGCACCAGATGTCGCTGAACATCGCGGCCGGCCTGCATCTGGGCGGCAACGAATCCTACCCCGACGTCTTCAAGCCCTTCGGCGGCTTCGCCGACGGCGTTGCTGTCGAGGACAGCTATGTCGGCCTGCCGCAGGTGCCGGGTATCGGCTTCGAAGCGAAGTCCGAGCTCTACGCCCTGCTCCGCCGCGAGCTGATGGACTGAGGAGGGGGCCGATCATGCGCGAATACAACATCGCCGCCATTCCGGCCGACGGCATCGGCCCGGAGGTCATCCACGCCGGCCTCCGCGTTCTGGAAGCGCTGGAACGCCGTGTCGGCGACATGAAGCTGCATGTCCAGGAATTTCCCTGGGGCTCGGACTATTACAAGCGGCATGGCGTGATGATGCCGGCGGACGGGCTGAAGACCCTGAAGCCCTTCAACGCCATCTATTTCGGTGCCGTCGGCGCGCCGGACGTGCCGGACCACGTCACGCTCTGGGGCCTGCGCCTGCCGATCTGCCAGGGCTTCGACCAGTACGCCAATGTGCGCCCCACCAGGGTCCTGCCCGGCATCACACCGCCGCTACGCAATTGCGGCCCCGGCGATCTGGACTGGGTGATCGTGCGTGAGAACTCGGAGGGCGAATATTCCGGCAATGGCGGCCGCGCCCACCGCGGCCTGCCGGAGGAGGTGGGCACCGAGGTCGCCATCTTCACCCGCGTCGGCGTGACTCGCATCATGCGCTATGCCTTCCGCCTGGCCCAGTCTCGCCCGCGCAAGTTCCTCACCGTGGTCACCAAGTCCAATGCCCAGCGGTTCGGCATGGTGATGTGGGACGAGATCGCGGCGGAGGTGGCGGAAGAGTTTCCGGACGTCACCTGGGACAAGATGCTGGTCGACGCCATGACCGTGCGCATGACTCTGAAGCCGCAAAGCCTGGACACCATCGTCGCCACCAACCTGCATGCCGACATCCTGTCGGACCTTGCCGGTGCGCTGGCCGGAAGCCTGGGGGTCGCCCCCACCGCGAACATCGATCCGGAACGCCGCTTTCCCTCCATGTTCGAGCCGATCCACGGCTCCGCCTTCGACATCACCGGTAAGGGCATTGCCAACCCCATCGCCACCTTCTGGACCGCCGCGCAGATGCTGGAGCATCTCGGGGAGAAGGACGCGGCGGAGCGGCTGATGCGGGCGGTGGAGCGGGTCACCGCGTCCAACATCCTGACACCGGACGTCGGCGGCACCGCCACGACAAAGGACGTGACCGATGCCGTCATCGACGCGATCCACAGCTCCAACGTCTGAGCCGGCGGGCGGAAACGGATTCCGCCGCGCGGTTACGGTGACACGCTGCGCAGGCCCCTGAACATGAATAGAACATCGGTTCGGCATCCCAGAATGCCGAACCAGCCCTCCGGCGGGGCATCCGGCACGGTTCCGGACGGTTTCGAGCATGTCACCGAAACAACGTGCAGCCGTCCGGACCGGGCCGCCGGATGACTTTCGGCATTGCAACGTTCCGGTGACCGGATAAGCTCTCCCGCGCCTGTGCGCCGCTTGTGGTGCCGCTGGCCAAGGAGGATGCGACCGGCATGTTCGAGACCCTACCTCTCTATTTCCTGTTCCTCGGAACCGGCGTGATCCTGATCGCGCTGGCGGTGGCCATCTATGTGATGATCACGCCCTACCGGGAGATCACCCTGATTCGCGAGGGCAACAGCGCCGCCGCCATCAGCCTGGGCGGCACGGTGATCGGCCTGTCGATTGCGCTGTTCAGCATCGCCTCCGGTACCTATGACGTGCTGGATCTGGCGCTCTGGGGCGCTGTGGCGCTGGCCAGCCAGATCGCAGTGTTCGTTCTGGTCTCTTTCAAGCTTCCCGGCTTTCGCCAGGGAATCGAAAGCGACCGTGTCGGTTACGGCATCACGCTCGGCGCTTTCTCGATTGCCATGGGCATTCTGAACGCCGGCAGCCTCAGCGTCTGACGTCCGGAGATTACAGCCATGATGCAGTTCTTTCGTACCCTCCTTGGCGTGAAGGGGGAGAATCTCGGCCGTCAGATGGTGGACGCCATCGTCGACCTCGACCCCAAGAGCGCGTCCGCGGCCCAGCTCCGGGTCATGGAGGAGGATCTGGACAAGGCCGGCAAGCTGCTGACCCGGCTGCGCGCGGACTTCCAGCGTGAGCGCAAAGAAGCCATTGAGGCGCGTGAGAACTATACCCGCCGCATTGCCGCGGCAGAGCATCTGAACAACCAGCTCATGGCCGAATCGGACCCCAACCGTCGCGCCAGCCTGGAGGGCAGCCTCTCCACCCTGCTGACCCAGCTCGAGGAGCTGGAAGGCGAGGTGCTGGTGGAGGAGCGCGAGGCGGAGGAGGCGGAAACCCTGGTCGCGGAGGCGGAAGCCGCCTACCGGGAAAAGGCCAAGGCCCTGGCCGATGCCAAGACCGCCCTGACCCGCGCGGAGCGCGACATGCAGCGCGCCAAGATGCAGGAGGAGCGGGAGCACGAGCGTGCGAACCGCGCGGCCGAGGTGGCAGGACTGCGCCAGGGCAGCGGCTCCAAGCTGACTGTGGCGGTGGACGCCATGAACCGGCGGGCCGAGACGGCCCGCATCAATGCCGAGGCGGCACGCCTGAAGGCGCAGGCGCTGGGCGACCTCTCCAACCGCGACAAGGCTAGCCTCGGCGATCCGAATATCGAGGCGGCGCTGAGGGCCATCGGGAGCGGTGGCGCTCCGACGCAGGGACTTCATGACCGGCTGGCGAAGCTGACCGGCAAGCCCCCTGCGCCGAAAGCCCTTCCAGGGCCGGAAAAGGGATAAGGGAGACGCGAATTGGCCAAGGTTCCAACCACCGATCCGACTTCCCCGCCCGCGGCGCGGCGGCGGCGCTCGCGGTACATATCGACGCTCCTGCTGGGCGCCGCCGCCCTCTCGCTGTCCGGCTGCGGAGAAGAGGCCGTGGAGACGGAGGCGCGGGTCTTCCCCACAGTGGAAGCCTGCCGTGCCGAGTTCCCGGCGGAGGAATGCGACAAGGCCTTCGAGGCATCGCGCGACATCCACCTGCAGACCGCACCCCGCTACGCCAGCGTCGCCGAATGCGAGGCGGAGAACGGCCCCGAGGCCTGCCAGCAGACGGTCATGGCGAACCCGAATGGCGGCGTCAGCAGTGTCTTCGTTCCGGCGCTGATGGGCTTCATGCTGGGCCGGGCGCTGGATGGCGGGCGCTATCCCTATGGCTTCGGCTATGGCGGCCGCAATTACTATCCTCGTCCAGTCTATGTGGACCGGGACGGATTCCTGCGCAGCGGTTCCCGCACCATCGGCCAGGTGCCCGGCGGGCGTGACAGCTTCCTGTCCAGCCGCAGCGCCAGCACGGTGACCACCACGACCACCCGCAGCGGCGAGGTGGGCAGGCCAACCCGGACCAGCCGGGGCGGCTTCGGGCGAAGCTCTGCCCGGTTCGGCGGCGGAGGCTGACCACCATGCGGCGCGTCGAGATCACCCCCCGGCCGGACTGGCGCGCCAAGATGGAGGCGCTGGGCTTCGATTTCCACACCATTCCGTCGCCGGAGGACCCCTCCGGCATCTATTGGGATGAAAGCGCCTACTGGCTTCTCAGCGAGGCGGAAGTGGATTTGCTGGACGACGCCAGCGTCGAACTTCACCGCATGTGCCTCGCCGCAGCGCGGCGCATCGTCTCCGAACGACTTTACCCGCTGCTGAACATCCCGCCGGACGTGGTTCCCGCCATCGAGGCGTCCTGGAAGCGGCATGAGGCGGGGGAGGAGTTCTCCCTCTATGGCCGGTTCGACCTCGCCTTCGGCGGGCCCGGCCATGGCGACGGCATGCCCAAGCTGCTGGAATACAACGCCGACACGCCTACCGGCCTATACGAGGCGGCGGTTGCGCAGTGGGCTTGGCTAGAAGACGTCTTCCCCGAAGGCGACCAGTTCAATTCCATCCATGAGGGGTTGGTGGAACGCTGGCAGGAGCTGCTGCGCCGCGACCGCACCCTGGCGGAGGATCCGGCCCGCCGCGCCGCCGGGGCTGCCGGGCAGCTCCACCTGACCTGCGCCATGCCGCACAAGGAGGATGAGGGCACGCTGCGCTATATCCAGGACACCGCGACCGAGGCTGGCCTCGCCACCAAATCCATCGCCCTGGGCGACATCGGCTGGACGGAGGAGGAGTTCGGATCGCAGCCGCGCGGCTGGTTCAGCGACCTGGAGGAGGTGGAGATCACCACCCTGTTCAAGCTGACCCCGTGGGAATGGCTGGTCGAAGACGAGTTTGGCGGGCATCTGCTGCGCCTCTCGCAGACTGGCGCGGTCCGGACCATCGAACCGGCCTGGAAGATACTGCTGTCGAACAAGGGGCTGCTGGCCGTCCTGTGGGAGATGTATCCCCATCATCCCTATCTGGTGGAGGCGCATTTCGACCGTCGGGCCTTCGCCCCCGGCACGCGGGTCGTGGCCAAGCCCCTGCTGGGGCGCGAGGGGGCCAACATCAGCGTCGCCACCTTGGGCGAGGGCGGGGTCGTGCAGGGCCGCCCTGAGTTGGAGACCGCTGGCCCCTATGGCGAGGAGGGCTATGTCTATCAGGCCTGGTCTCCCGTCGCGAACGCCACGGACAGTACGGGGCGCACTCTCCACGCGGTGGTGGGGGCCTGGATGGTGGGCGACGCCTGCCGTGGGATCGGCATCCGCGAGGACATATCGGCGATCACGCACAACACCTCGCGCTTCGTGCCCCACAGGTTCGAGTAGGCCCCGAATTGCCGAAGGTACTGCACGGACTTCTCAACCTGAAGCGCCGCCGCTGGCGCGATCTCTGGGGTCGTACGGAACGCTGGTGGGTTCTGCCGCTCTATCTCGCCATCATCTTCGTGCTGCATGTGCTGGCCATGATGGTGCTGGAAGGCCTTCCGCTGCTGGATGCAGTCTGGCTGACGGCGACCACCATCGTCACGGTGGGATATGGCGACGTATCGGCGAAGACAGCCGCCGGCCGCATCGCCACCATGCTTCTGATGTATGTCGGTGCCATCTTCGTGGTCGCCGTCGCCATCAATGACTGGCTGGACGCCAAGGCTGACAAGGCGGAGCGCATGGTCCGCGGGACCTGGAGGTGGAATGTGGAAAACCATGTCCTGATCATCGGCACGCCGGAACGCGACGCGCTGGAATATTTCCGCCGGCTGGCGAAGCAGATCCGGTGCGGCCGGGGCTGGACGGAGGCGCCGGTGCTGCTGCTGACCCGCGCCTTCGACGGGCAGGGGCTTCCGGCCGCTCTGCGCGATCTGGGCGTGGTTCACCGCACCGGCGACGTCGGTACACAGGCCGATCTGGAGGCCTGTGACGCCACACTGGCCCGTGGCATCATTGTACTGACCGACCATGAGGCGGAGGATGCGTCGGACGCCCGCACCTTCGACCTGCTGCACCGCCTGCGTGAAGCCGGCTACAAGGGGCCGATCGTGGCGGAATGCGTGGCGGACGCGAACCGGCCCCGCCTGATGGCCGCCGGCGCCACCTCTCTGGTCCGGCCGATGCGTGGTTTTCCAGAGATGCTGACCCGTGCCCTTTTCGCGCCGGGCGCCGAGCAGGTGATCGAGAACCTGTTCACCGCCGAGGGCGACGAGTGCCTGCTGATCGACCTTCCCGCCCCCGCGCGAATGACTTGGCTGGACGTGGTCACCCGGGTGGTGGGTTCCGGCTGCGGCATTCCCATCGCCTATCGCACGCCCGGCGGCACGGTGGTCAGCAACCCGCCCGGCCGGGAGACGATCGAAGCGGCTGGCCTTTTCGTCATTGTCCATGACGTGCAGGAAGCGCGCGCCCGCGATGTCATCCACGCGGCCTTGGCAGGCTGATCCGATCCTTCCCGGCCCGACTGCGGAAGGACCGGTTCAGCCCTCCGGCGCCGATACGGGGGGACTTGCGGCACGCCAGCGCTCAAGCTGTGCAGTCATGCGCCGGACATGACTGCCCGGCCAGAACACCCGTCCGCAGCATGGACAGGTCCTGAACGGACCCGGTAGCACCCGCGACTGGGGCGGAATGCCGGCGATCTCATCCTCTTCCGCCGGACGCAACGGCGTGTTGTCGAGCATGCAGCGCGTGAATGGCGCCTTGGTCCAGTCCAGGCCCAGCCGGTCCGCGAGCAGTGCTGCATGTGCGTCCGGGTTCTCACCGGTCAGCAGCACGCTGTCGATTCCGTCACCGGCCTCCCGCACGAGCTGGCGATCGCGCGTGATCAGGACCCGGCGCTCGGCACGGCAGAGACCAATGAGGGTCGCGTCGGGCGTGCCGGGCTCGGCCAGGGTTGTGTCATGGCCGGCGGCGCGCAGCCAACGGGCAAGGTTCGCCAGCATCTCGTCGCAGAGCAGTCGCACGGTCGCGGTTCCGCAGTCCTGGGCGGCAGAGGCTCCATACCCAACCCGACTCTGGACCGGATCGGTTCCCGAAGCCGGTCGCGGGCGCGTCAGGCCGGCATCTTGCCAGCCGTAACGGCATCCACCACACGCAGCAGCTCGTCCATCTGGTAGGGCTTGCGCAGGAGCTGCACATCGGCGGCCTGGGCGATATCCTCGCTGTATCCGGTGGTCAGCAGCACTGGAAGATCGGGGCGCAGCCGCCGCGCCTCGCGCGCCAGCTCCACCCCGTTCAGCCGGCCTGGCATCACCACGTCCGAGAACAGCAGGTCGATCCGCGTCCCGTCGGTGAGCAGGGGTAAAGCCTCATCCGCAGTCGCCATCCGCGTCACTTCGAAGCCGGCCTCCTCCAGCGCCGCCTGGGCTGTGGACGCCACCGCTGGATCATCCTCGACCAGCAGCACACGTCCGCCGCGCTGCGCCATGGCCGCGGCAGGGCGCACAAGCGTTTCGACCGCGCGGGGAGCCGCTATGCAGCGTCGCAGCAGCAAAGTCACCGTCGTGCCCTGGCCAGGGCTGCTGCCGATGCGGGCGGTGCCGCCGGCCTGGCGCGTCAAGCCGTAGACCTGCGCCAGGCCGAGCCCGGAACCCTTTCCAACCTCCTTGGTGGTGAAGAACGGCTCAAAGGCGCGCGCGGCGATATCCGCCAGCATGCCGCTGCCGGTATCGGTCACCTGAAGCCGGACGAACTCGCCCTCCATCCCTGACGGG
The DNA here is from genome assembly GCF_003568845.1 of Indioceanicola profundi. Taxonomy (NCBI): domain Bacteria; kingdom Pseudomonadati; phylum Pseudomonadota; class Alphaproteobacteria; order Rhodospirillales; family Azospirillaceae; genus Indioceanicola; species Indioceanicola profundi. Next base: position 501,817 of record NZ_CP030127.1, read on the forward strand.
TCATCTGGGGAAAGGAGCACATTTTCCGCCGCTATGGTCAGGGTGCCGCCGGACGGCATGGCGTCGCGCGCATTGACCGCCAGGTTGATCAGGGCCAGCTCGAACTGCGTGGGGTCCACCTCAATGGTCCAGAGGCCGGGCCCGAACCGCGTCACCAGTTCGATGTCGGCGCGCAGGGCACGCCTTAGCAGCTCGGCCATGCCAAGCACCTGGGCGCTTACATCCACCGGCTCCGGCCGCAGGCTTTCCCGCCGTGCGAAGGCCATGAGCTGCTGCACCAGTTTGGCGCCGCGGTCCACGGCCTGCTGGCCAGCCTCCAGCAGAGGCTTCACAGCCGGCTCCTGCGTCCGACGTCCGACCATGGCGAGGCAGCTGGAAAGGGCCTGAAGCAGGTTGTTGAAGTCGTGCGCCACGCCGCCGGTGAGCTGACCGACCGCCTCCATCTTCTGGGCATGGCGGAGCTGTTCCTCCGCCTGATGCCGCACCGTGATCTCCTCGACCACACGCTCCTCCAGCCCTTCATTGAGCTGTCGCAGCTGCTCTTCCGCTGCCTTGCGCTGAAGGATTTCGCTCTGGGCCGCCTGGAACAGCCGGGCATTGTCCAAGGCCACGGCAGCCTGCGCCGCAAGGCTCAGCAGGCTTTCCTCCGACCGGGCACTGAACATGCCCGGCTCGGGATGGCCGAACAGCAACCCGCCCAGGATTTCGCCTGAGCGGAGCCGAACCGGCACGGCCATATAGCTGCGCACCGGCAGATGTCCCTCCGGCATTCCGTGGAAAGGCGCATTTCTGCCATAGCGGGGATCGCGGGTGATGTCGTCGGAACGGATGAGGCCTTCGCCGGCGAAGGTCGGCCCGAACACGTCCGTTTTGCGCGGCAATGGAAAGGCGGAAAAGGCTTCGCGCGGGGCGCCCGACAGGGAATAGAGCATGTACCGCTCCCCCTTCGCTCCCACGGTGCTGTAGAAGAAGGCTCCAAATCTGGCCCCGGTCAGCGCCACCCCCGCATCCGTCACGGTCTGCACCAGACGCTCCAGATCCAGCTCCACCGCCATAGCTGCCGCAGTGCGGTTGACGACCTCCAATGCTCGCGTGCGCTCGCGCAGCGCCTCCTCGACCCACTTGCGCTCAGTGATATCGTAGGAGATGCCCACCAGCCGCATCGGGCCGCCGGCGGCGTCGGTCAGGAATTCTCCGCGTCGGGCGAGCCACCGCTCCTCCCCTGTATCGGGACGAATGATGCGGTATTCCAGGTAGTCGGTGGTGGTCTCGCCCCGGATCGTTCCTACCCGGCTTCTGTCGTCTGGATGTATGATCCGGGCAAGCTCCTGGAGCGTCACGTAGCGGCGGGGCGGAATGCCCCAGAGCCGGCAGAATTCGTCCGACACGGTGAGCTGCCCCGGCATGGGCTGGTTCAGCTCGAAGGTGCCGATCCCGCCGGTTCTCTGCGCGATGAGCAGCCGCTGCTCGCTTTCCCGGCGGGCATCCGCCGCTGCAGCCAGCGCCGCCGCCACTTCGTCGACCTCCGCCAGTCCCGACTGCTGCGGACGGAACGGCTCCCCCAGGCTGACCGCGCGGGCCGCGTCGGTCAGGGTCCGGATCGGCTCTGAAATCCTGCCCGCCAGATGCCGCGCTGCCAATGCTCCAAGCAGCAGCAGCAATAATCCTCCTCCTGCGACCGCCAGAAGGGAGTCTTGAAGGCGGCGGACCACTGTTGTGGTCGGCAAGCCAATGGCCACGGTCCAGTCCGAGACTTCCGACCGGCTGAAAGCGGTGATGAGGCGCACGCCTTCGAGGTTGACGGCGTCTCCGGCCCCTTCCGTGCCTGTCGCAAGCATGGCCGCCAAGCTGGGTGTCACCGGCTGCCCGACGAATTCTTCGGGGCGGCGGTTCCGCGCGATGTGCGTGCCTTCACTGTCGATGATGGAAACCGTCCACCCTTCCGGAATTCGCTGACGCGCCAGCAGATCCGCAAAGGCTGAAGCCGGTAGCCCAAGCGTCAGTTCATAAACCGCTTTTCCGTCGAGCAGCACCGGAACGCTGATGCCCACGGACGGACGGCGCGACACGGCGCCGATGAGCAGATCCGAGATGACGGGCTTGCCGGTGGCGAACACCTCGTCAACGTCTTTCAGGCCGGCGCGCCTGGGAAGGGGAGTACCCTCCGCAACCAGCGTATTGATGAGCTGCTGTCCCGAACGCTCGGACAGGATCAGGTTTGCGCCCTGCGGCTGTCGGTTCAGGACCTCATCTGTCTGGAGGCGGAAGTCGAGAAGGTCCCCCGCGCGCAACGGACGCGAGATGGCAAGCACCTCGAGCGCCCGAATCCTGCCTTCCAATTCCCTGTCCAGAGCCAAGCGGAGGGCGCGGGCCGTCTCCAGCGTCTGGGCACGGGCGTGGTCCAACTCGGCCGAGTATCCCTGGACCAGCAGCACTACCGCGAGCAACAGGGGCGGCAAGGCGCTGACCAACATGAGCCCTAGAAGCCGGGCGCGTATTGTCAAGTTGCTGCGTAGCGTCTGGGTCAACGGAAGCACAGGCAAAAGTGGCGGAGCGGCAGGACATGGGGCACTGTCCGCACCATGCCCTACCGGACAGACCGGACGGGATTAAACTTTCGGACTAGCTCCCGATCCTACCGCCATTGCAGGCTGATTTTTCCGACCATGACAAGCGAAATCCGTGTCCGGATCAGTCGATGATGATGAGGTCGGCGACTTCCGCAACCACCCGCTCAAGCTCATCCGCAGCGGCTTCGCTGGCAGCGCGGTCGGCCGAGCCCTCTTCGAAGCGGCGCTCCCGGAGAACGCGGATGCGCTCGTTCAGGGTCTCTATGTAGCTGAGCAGCCGTGCGTTCATGTCCTGCATGCTGGGCCAACGCCGCAGACCCGCCTCTGTTCCAGGCGGCACACAGCTCGTCCCGATCAATCCCGTTCGATGCCGCCTCCGACCGAAGGGGGAGGTTGTTGAAACAAATTTGGGCGCCTGCCCGCGCCGTAGTTTTTCCGTCATCCGCGGCTGACATGGTGCGGCCGCCGTCCGGGCGGCCTGGGTCGCCCGGAAATCTCGTCCAAACGGAGAAAAGCGGGCATGAGCGTCTGGATCAACGAACTGCACTACGACAATTCCGGCACCGACGACGGAGAGGCAATCGAGCTGGCGGGGGCCGCTGGAACCGATCTGACCGGCTGGTCGCTGGTGCTGTATAACGGCAATAACGGTGCCGCCTACAACACGCGCCTCCTGGAGGGACAGATCGCCGACCAGGCTGACGGTTTCGGAACCGTCGCGCTGTCCTATCCCCGTGACGGCGTCCAGAATGGATCGCCGGACGGAATCGCGCTGGTGGACGCCGCCGGGCGGGTCGTGCAGTTCCTGAGCTATGAAGGCAGCTTCACGGCTGTCGGCGGTCCCGCGGACGGGATGACCAGCACCGATATCGGCGTCGCCGAGACCTCCAGTACGTCTGTGGGCCACTCACTGCAGCTCACGGGGACGGGGGACAGCTACGGCGATTTCACCTGGGTCTCCGCCAGGGCGGGAAGTTTCGGCGCCGTTAATGCCGGACAGACCCTGACCGCGACCGACGGGCCGGATGAGGGCGGCGGCGACCCGCCCGAGGAGCCGGAGGCCGTCGCGGCCAGCATCTCCGAGATACAGGGTGCTGGTCACAGGAGCGGCATGGATGGCCGGCTGGTCACCACCAGCGGCATCGTCACGGCCGTGGACGGGAACGGCTTTTATATCCAGGACCCGACGGGCGACGGGGACCAGCGCACCTCCGACGCCGTCTTCGTCTTTACCCGCGCGGCTCCTCCCGCCGGCGTCCAGGTCGGCGCCGCCGTGACCTTGACCGGGACCGTGCAGGAGTTCCAGCCCGGTCAGCCCAGCGACGGCAATCTCACCATCACTCAGATTGCCGGTGCCGACATCACGGTAACGGCACAGGATCAGGCACTGCCGCAGGCCGTCGTGCTGGGGAGCGGCGACGGTGCCCGGATGCCGCCCACGGCCACCATCGACGATGACAGTCTCACCAGCTTCGACCCGGCCACGGACGGCATAGATTTCTATGAGAGCCTGGAGGGCATGCGGGTGACGGTGCAGGACGCCGTCAGCGTGAGCACCACCAGCACCTTCAGCAACAACAGCACGGGCGAGATCTGGACCGTTGCGGATGGCGGGGCGGGGGCGACCGGCTTCTACTCCGACGCTTCCGGCGCCGGTATCACCATCGCGGACGGCGACTACAATCCGGAACGTATCCAGATCCAGTTCGACCGGGACATCGCCCCGGGACTGTTCACGGATACGGGCACATTGCGCCCCGAATTCATCCTGGAGCGCGGAGCCGAGCTGGGCAGCGTTACCGGGATCGTTAATTACGCCTTCGGGAATTACGAGGTCATCGCGACCGAGCAGTTCGATCCGGTGGACTTCTCTCCCGTGGATGAGGTTACCGGCCTGAACGGCGGGGCGGACCGGCTGACTGTCGCCAGCTACAATGTGCTGAACCTGGACCCCAATGACAGCGACGGAGACAGTGACCTGGAGGACGGCCAGTTCAACGCGCTTGCCATTGACATCGTGGAGAATCTGAAGACGCCTGACATCCTCGGCCTTCAGGAGTTGCAGGACGGCAGCGGCAGCGCCAATGACGGCACCACCTCCGCAGCCTTGACGGCCCAGACGCTGATCGAAGCGATCGTCGCAGCCGGCGGGCCGACCTACAGGTTCGTCGAGGTTGCTCCGGCGGACAATACGTCGGGCGGTGAGCCGGGCGGAAATATCCGTACCGGCTTCCTCTACAATCCCGACCGGGTGGATTACGTGGCGGACTCCGCCGAACTGGTCGGCCAGTCGAGCGTCGAGTCCGACAGCCCGTTCTATCGTAGCCGCCAGCCGCTTTTAGCCGACTTCACCTTCAACGGCCAGACTGTGACGGTGGTGAACAACCACTTCGCCTCGCGCGGCGGCAGCGACCCGCTGTTCGGCAACACCCAGCCTCCGGCCAATTCAGACGAAGCCCAGCGCGAGGCTCAGGCCGCCGCTGTTGCGGATTATGTGGATCAGCGACTGGCCGAGGGCACGGACGGCAACGTCGTCGTGCTGGGCGACTTCAACGGCTTCGCCTTCGAGCGCTCCTTCGACCTGCTGACCCGCGACGGCGAACTGCTGACCAACCTGGGCGATACGCTCGCGCCGGAGCAGCGCTACAGCTATGTGTTCGAGGGAAATAGCCAAGCCATCGACCATATCCTGGTTAGCGGCAATCTGCTGGACGAGGCGGAGTTGGACTATGTCCACCTGAATGCCGGGCGGCTGACCGAGGCGGCCAGCGACCACGATCCGGTTCTTGCCAGTCTGCTGGTCGAAGCGCCCGTCGTGACGGCCGGCGGCAATGGACAGGACATCCTGTCCGGCCGTAGCGGGCGGGATGTGCTGTCGGGCGGTAACGGCGTGGACCGGCTGTTCGGAATGGCTGGCGGGGACCGGCTGGATGGCGGTAACGGCGCCGACATTCTGGACGGGGGCGTCGGGGCGGATGTTCTGACCGGCGGCCGTGGCGCAGACCGCTTCGTCTTCCGGCCCAGGGACGGCAGGGACATCGTCACCGATTTCGGCAATGGGCCGGATATGCTGGATTTCACCGCCTTCGGCTTCGCCGATGCGGAGGATGCGTTGGCCCTGGCCAGAGTCGTCGGAAATGCTCTTGTATTCGATCTGACGGCCACCGACAGCGTGACCTTGATCGGCCGCGGCCAGCTTGCGGAATCCGCTCTGCTGGTCTGATCCGGCGCGGGGGCGGCCGGCTCGGTCGCCCCTTTCCGCCCGCGGGATGCGCCGCCTATCCGCTGGGCGTCAGGAGCTGGCAGTCACGCGTCGGACCAGATCCACATCCGGCGCATCTGCCGCCAGATACAGGGATGCCAAGCCGAAATGCAGCAGTCCCGGCCCCGGCAGCAGCGACTCCGGACGGCCATCGGCCTTCATGACGTCATGTAGCATGTTGGCCAGCCGGACATGCTCCAGCGGCTCCATCTCGGCGATCAGCCGTACCGCATCTTCGGCCGTGGGCGCGCGCGTCGGCTTGGGAAAAGCGACAATCGACATACAAATGGCTCCGATCCTGTGCCGGTCGGGCCACGATAGCGCCTCGGCGGGCATCCGGAAGATCGTCCGGGCGGCATAAAAGCTGCAACTTTGGTTCTAAATCGGAAGTGCGGGCGCATTACTCACCCTCGTGGAAGTCGCCTTTCTACGCCGGACAGCCTTACGTCCCTGGATCAAGGGCGCGCTTAAGGGGCGGTTAATACTTGTCATCTACCTCTTTTTCGTGAGAGCGCCAGGCGGGCTTCGAACCGGTCGATGGCGGATGGAGAGCCGGGGCCTGTTCCGGCGAGCAGTCTGCCGGAGGGATTGCGGATAGGATGTCGTCCCGCTTGCAACCAGACAGCCTGGCTCTGGAAGAGGCGAAGGGGCCAGCAGCGAATGCATAAGGCCGTCAGTCCATGCCGGCGTTGAGCATCGGTTGCCCTTCGGACCTGCTGGGGCACCTTGTGGCGGCGAGCCCGGCCGCGCTTTTCGCGGTCAATGCGGACGGGTGCTTCGCATATCTGAATCCGGCCTGGGCGGAAATCACAGGTTTCGACGCCGCGGGCTCGCTTGGCAGGCCCTGTCTCGAGTTCGTGCATCCCGAGGACCGCTCCCGACTTGCCGCGAACATGGCGAAGCTGATCTCGGGGCAGGAGGCTGTTACGCGCAGCGAGTACCGCGCCAAGCACCGGCACGGCGGCTACCGCTGGGTGGAAGTCCGGACACAGGCGTCGTTGTCTGCGGACTATCATCTCACCTACCTGTTCGGCACCATCTCGGACATCGACGAGCGCAAGCGCAACGAGGCTATCAGCCAGGGTGAACAGGCTATCCTGGAGGCGATGGCCGGCGGAAGCGAACTCCGGGACCTGTTCGACCGTATCTGCCATCTGTGCGAGAGCCTGGTCCGGAACAGCCGCGCCTCCATCCTGGTCCTCGACGAGGAGCGCCTGCATCTCCGCTTCGGGGCGGCCCCGAATCTCGCGGCGGACTATAATGCTGCCATTGACGGCGTGCGCATCGGCCCGAATGTGGGGTCCTGCGGGACAGCGGCGTTCAGTGGCAGGCCGGTGCTCGTCTCCGACATTGCGTCGGACCCGCTCTGGTGCGACCACAGTCATCTGGCGCTTCGGCAGGGGCTCAAAGCCTGCTGGTCCTATCCGCTGATCGTGGATACCGGTCTGGTGCTCGGCACGCTTGCCGTCTATCGGACGGAGTCCGGCGTCCCCGACGGATGGGAAAGCGAGGTGTGCCAAAGGCTCGCACGTCTGGCGGCGTTGGCGGCCAGGAAGCATGAGGCAGAAGAGGCGCTGAAGGCCAGTGAGCGGCGCTTTGCCCTGGCGGTAAGGGGCGCCAATGTCGGTATCTGGGAGGTGAATTTCGGGCGGGGCAGCATGTTCACCTCCCCGATCTACCGCGAACTGGTCGGCCTCGATCCGGACACGCCGACCCGCTGGTCCTATCCAAAGGAGATACTGCCCGCTCATCTGCTGGAACGCATGCATCCGGACGACCGGGCACGCAGCCAGTCCGCCATGCGCCGTCATCTTGATGAGCATGTTCCCCTCGACGTGGCCTACCGGATCTGCCGGTCGGATGGAGGCCATAGCTGGTTTCATGCCAAGGGGCAGGCGGTATGGGACGAGGAAGGCCGCCCGATGATAATGGCCGGGTCCATTGTCGATATCACTGTTCAGGTGTTGGCCTCGGAGCGGCTTCGGGAAAGCGAGCAGCGCTTCCGCGACTTCGCCGAAACCGCGTCGGACTGGTTCTGGGAGACGGATGCCGATCTCCACATCACCTCCGTATCGAACTGGATTCTGGACAATCTCGGCGTGGACCTGGCCGATGTGATTGGCCGGCCCCTTGTCGCCATCGTGGCGGAGGATACGCGGACGGCCAAATGGCAGGAGCATATAAATTCGCTCCGCTCCTGGCAGCCGTTCCGGAATTTCGAATATGATTACCGCCATCCGAACGGGGAGCTTTGCCGGTATCGGATTAATGGAAAGCCCGTCTTCTCGGCCGAAGGCAGGTTCCTGGGCTATCGGGGTACTGGAACCGATGTGACCGCTGAGCGCCGTACCCTCGCGGTTCTCGAAGTGCGGGAGCGGCAATTGTCCCAGGCGCAGCGGATCGCCAGGTTGGGCGACTGGCGCTGGCGGGTGGGTGACAGCCGGTTGGAATGGTCGGATGAAATGTACCGCATCTTCGGCCTGGAGCGGGGCAGCTTCGATCCGGTCCTGGAGGAAGTGCTGGGCTTCCTCCTGCCCAGGGATCGGGTCCGTGTCGCGGCGGCGCTTGAGCGGGCCGTGGCGGAGGCCCATCCCTTCGAGGCGGAACACCGGATGCTGCGCCCGGATGGCGAGGTGCGGGTTCTCTGGGTGGAAGGCCGATGCGAGCTGTCCGACGACGGACAGGTCACGCATGTCTTCGGCATCTGCCAGGACGTGACCGAGCGGGTGCGGCAGCAGCAGGCGCTCGAACAGCGGGAACGGGAGCTTCTTCACGCCCAGCAGATCGCACGCATGGGGCATTGGCGGCTGGCGGTGGACACCGGCGAGTTGGAGCTGTCTCAAGGTTGCCGCAGTCTGCTGGGCGTCCAGCCGGGCCAGGAGGACCTGTCCTGGCAGAGGTATCTGGTCCGGATTCATCCGGATGACCGGCCCGAGGTGATCGAGAAACTGGACGCCTGCATCGTCGACGGTAGGGCGGGGCGGTGGGAATACCGGGTCCGCACTTTCCACGAGGAAGAGCGGATCATGGCGGTGGAAGGCCAGTGCGAGTTCGATGCGGTTGGCAATGTGATCGCCATGTTCGGGATCATCCAGGACGTCACCGAGCAGCGGCTGCTACAGCAAAAGCTGAGGGCCGCCAAGGAAGCGGCCGAGGCGGCCAGCCGCGCGAAATCCACATTCCTGGCGACCATGAGCCATGAGCTGCGTACCCCGCTGAACGCCGTTATCGGCTTCAGCGACATTCTGGCGTCGGAAACGCTGGGTCCGCTCAGCAACGAGCGTTACCGGGAATATGCGGAGGATATCCACCGCAGCGGTCAGCATCTGCTCGAACTCATCAATGATGTGCTGGATACCGCACGGATCGAAGCGGGGCAGGTCGTGCTCCAGACCGGCCCGGTGGATATGGAAGCACTGGCGGCTGAAGCTGTACGGCTGCTTCACCATCAGGCGGATGCCGCCGGGCTCAACCTCGATCTCGTACTGCCTGCGCCTGTGCCGTTGATCCGGGCGGACCTCCGCCGGCTGCGGCAGGTTCTGATCAACCTGCTGGGCAACGCCATCAAATTCACGCCCGCTGGGGGCCGCATCAGCCTAGAGGTCGCGGGCGGAACCGGGGCGGTCGAGCTGATCGTGGCGGATACGGGCGTCGGCATCCCACCGGAGCGCATCCACGACCTTGCCAAGCCATTCACGCAGGTCGGGGAGAATGTCCTGTCCCGTCGCCATACCGGCTCCGGCCTCGGGCTCTATATCTCCCGCTCCCTGGTCGAGTTGCATGGCGGCACGCTCAGGATCGAAAGCACGCTCGGAGCGGGGACGCGGGTTACCGTGCGGCTGCCGTGCAGGGGTGCGGACCGCATGCCGATCGCCGAAATGGCGGCGTCCCTGGATGACGCCTGACGCAGACATGGTGGTCGGCAGGGCGCTGGGGAGGCGGAGCGCCCTGCTGCGTGCGGGCCGTCAGACCTTCGTGGAGAGATAGATTTCCCGGCCCATCGCGTCGAACTGCTCCAGCTCGGTTTCGATCTGGTCGATCCGGTCCTCCTTTGCTTTCAGGATTTCGTTGACCAGATCGCGGGAGGCGTAGTCCTGCACGTCGTTCGCCGTCTTGACGGCGTGGCGGAGCGCCTCAGCCGAGGCTTTCTGCTGGTGGAGGTCCGCTTCCAGGATGGCCCGGTGCTCCGCGGCGAAGAAGGTCTCCCCCATGGCGCCGAAATCCGGATCGCCTTCCAGGAACAGCAGCCGGTAGGCAAGCTGATCCATATAGGCCTTCTCCTTAGCAGCTTCCGCTTCCTCCATCCCGGCCAGCTTGCCGTAACCCTTTTCCTTCAACCACAGCGCATGTTTGGCGAACTGCATGAACGCCGAATGAGCGTTCCTGAGGCTGTCATTCAAGGCGGCGATGACCTGTTCGTTGCCCTTCATTACGGGGTCTCCGGTTCGATGTTGGCGATTGGCTCCACGGCCACGCGCCCGCAACCGGCCCGCCTTTAAGAGATTGCGCGGCGATTTCAGGACTGGCCGGACACTGGCGCAGCATCGGCAGGGCAGGTGCTCGCATATGGCGGCCCGCCATACCGCCGAAGAGTTTGAAGAAGCAGCAGAACCGGGATCGACTTTTTCCCTCCGATACTGTTTCAGCCCTGTCGGCAAGGGCCGCACATGCCACCTTTTTGATCCGTGCACATGACATCTGCGCCCAGCCAATCCGCTGTCGACCGCCGCCTCGCCGAAGAGCTGGCCTACCGCGAACGCCAGCATGAGCTGCTGGCTCGCTTCGGCATGGCCACCCTGAAATCCTCCGATGTCTCGGCTCTTCTGCAGGAGGCTGCGCGGCTCTGTGCCGAGGGGCTTCGCACCGAATTCTGCAAGGTGCTGGAAAGTGTGGACGGGCAGGATGCCCTTCTCGTTCGGGCCGGCGTGGGCTGGGACCCGGGGGTTGTGGGGAAGGCGTTGGTCGGGGCCGATCTTGCTTCGCCGGCGGGCTACGCGCTGAAGACCGGCGAACCGGTCATTTCCAACCATCTGGTCGGCGAGACCCGGTTCCGGACTCCCCAGCTCCTGGCGCAGCACGGGGTGAAACGGGCAATCAACGTCATCATCCGGGGCGATGGGGAGCCCTTCGGGGTTCTGGAGGCGGATAGTCGCCAGGAAGGCAAGTTCGATCAGGCCGACGTGGCCTTCCTCCAGGGGTTCGCCAATCTGCTCGGCGTCGCGATCGACAAGGCTCGGGTCGAAGCCGCCTACCATACCGGCCTGGAGCAGCAAAGGCTGATGCTGGAAAGCATCAAGGATCATGCGATCTTCATGACCGATGCCGATGGCCGCATCGTGTCCTGGCCGTCCGGCGCACAGGCGATCTTCCAGTGGCTGCCGGAGGAGATCATCGGGCAGGAAACGGCCCTGCTGTTCACGCCGGAGGACCGGGAAAACGGCGTGCACAGGAAGGAGCTGGTCACCGCGCGCGAAACGGGGCTTGCGCGGGACGAGCGCTGGCATGTGCGGAAGGACGGCTCGCTTTTCTTCGCCGAGGGATCGGTCCGGCCCCTGCACGATGCAGGCGGTGCCCTGAAGGGCTATCTCAAGGTCGCGCTGGACGCGACCGAGCGCCGACGGGCCGAGGAGGCGCTTCGCGAGAGCGAAGCCCAGTTCCGGATACTGGCCGATTCCATCCCGCAACTTGCCTGGATGGCCGATCAGACGGGGGCGATCTACTGGTATAACCAGCGCTGGTACGACTTCACCGGGGCCACGCCGGAGGAGGTGGAGGGCTGGAACTGGCGCAACGTCCACCATCCCGATCATCTGGAGCGCGCCACGGAAAACTATAAGAAGGCCATCGCGGCGGGGGAGGCTTGGGAAGATACTTTTCCGCTGCGCGGGCGTGACGGCAATTTCCGCTGGTTCCTCTCACGCGCCCTCCCGGTGCGGGACCGCCGCGGACGGGTGGTGCGCTGGCTCGGCACCAACACCGACGTTACGGAGCAGCGTGCCGCCGAGGCCAGAATTCTGGAAGCGGAGCGTCGGCTGCAACTTGCGCTGAGTAGTGCCCGCATCGGCACCTGGTCCTGGAACTTCTCGGAGGATGTGCTGCAGGTCGATGCGCGCATCCGGGAGATCTTCGCGTTCGGCAGCGAGGAGGAGATCAGTAGCAAGCGCTTCTTCGACCGTGTCTATCCGGACGACCTGCCGCGGGTCCAGCATATCGTCGAGGTCGCCAGGAGTACGCGGGGCGAATATGACGTGGAGTTCCGCATCCGGCTTCCATCAGGGGAAATACGCTGGACCGTCGCCCGCGGGATCGTGACGCAAAGCGCTGCCGACCGCAGCCTGTCGATGGTCGGAGTTACCTGGGACACCACCGACCAGAAGCGGGCGGAGGACACTCTGCGCTACAGCGAGGCCCGGTTCCGCTCGGTGGTGGAAGCGACGGCGGCAATCGTCTGGAACACCACCGGTGAAGGGGAATTCGCCTGGGAGCAACCCAGTTGGAGCGCCTTCACCGGCCAGGATTTCGAAGCCATCAAGGGCTGGGGGTGGCTAGATGCCCTGTACCCGGATGACCGGGTCCTGACCGCGGAGGCCTGGCGCAATGCCGTGGCCGAGCGCAAAGTCTTCAAGACCGAGCACCGGGTGCGCCGCCATGACGGCGATTACAGGGACATGCTGGTGCGAGCCGTCCCCCTACTGGACGCGGATGGGGAGAAGGTTCTGGAATGGGTCGGCGTCCATACCGACATCACGACCCGGCGACGTGCCGAAGAAGCTCTTCGCGAGGCAGAGGAGCGCTATCGTCTCGCGGCGCGGGCCACCAACGATGCGATCTGGGACTGGAACCTCGCGGCCGACGAAATCCTGTGGAATGATGCCATCCGCACCCTGTTCGGCTATGGCGAGGATCATGCCGAAACGAGCGGCAGCTGGTGGAAGGAGCAGATCCACCCCGATGACCGCAACCGTGTGATCACAAGCATCCACGATGTGATCGATGGCGGCGGAACGCGCTGGAACGAGGAATACCGCTTCCGCCGGGCCGACGGCAGCTTCGCCAGCATCCTCGACCGGGGGTTCGTGCTGCGCCGTTTCGATGGCGACCCGGTCCGGATGATCGGCGCCATGCAGGACATCACGGACCGCAAACGGGCCGAGCAGGAGCTGGCCGCTGCACGCGATGCGGCGGAGGAGGCGAACCTCGCGAAAAGCCAGTTCATCGCCAATATGAGTCATGAACTGCGCACGCCGCTCAGCGCCGTGATCGGCTATTGCGAGATGCTGGAGGAGGAGGCCGAGGATCTCGGCGCCGAAAGCATGCTCGACGATCTCCGGAAGATCAACAGCAACGCCCGCCACCTGCTGACCCTGATCAACGATGTGCTCGACATCTCGAAGATCGAGGCCGGCAAGATGGAAGTGCATCCGGAGGACTTCGAGACCGGCCCCCTCGTCCGGGAGGTGGCTGAAACCGTCCAGGCCCTGGTGGACAAGAAATCCAACACCCTGAACGTCACCTGCGGGGACGAGCTGGGACACATGCACTCGGACCCGGTGAAGCTCCGGCAGTGCCTGTTCAACCTGCTGAGCAACGCCTCCAAATTCACCGAGAACGGCCGTATCACCCTGTCGGCGAACAGGGTGCCTGTCGAGGGAGAGGACTGGCTGGAATTTCGCGTCAGCGACACCGGGATCGGCATGACGCCCGAGGCGCAGTCCCGGCTGTTCCAGCGCTTCAGCCAGGCTGATGCCTCGACCACGCGGAAATTCGGCGGAACCGGGCTTGGCCTCGCCATCACGCGGGCCTTCTGCGTGATGCTGGGCGGGGACATCTCGGTCAGCAGCGCACCGGGGGAGGGCACCACCTTCACCATAAGGCTGCCGGCGGACGCGCGACCGTCCTTACGCCGCTCCTCTCCCGACTGTCCCGAACAGGGGCCGGTGAAGGCGGCCGAAGTGATGGTAGAGGGGGTGGATCGCAACCTGATCCTGGTCGTGGACGACGATCCGCATACGCGCACCCTGTTGTCGCGCTTCCTGACCCGCCAGGGCTTCGGCGTGCAGACGGCATCGAATGGTCAGGAAGGCCTCACCATGGCAGCCGTCTTGAAGCCCACGGCGATCCTGCTCGACGTGATGATGCCAGGAACGGATGGCTGGGCAGTTCTGTCCCGGCTGAAGGCCGATCCCGAGCTGGCCGACATCCCCGTCATCATGGTCACGATGGTGCAGGAGAAGAAGCTGGGGTTCGCGCTCGGAGCCGCCGACTATCTCACCAAGCCCGTGCAGTGGACGCGCCTGAAGCGCGTGCTCGACCGTTACCGTGGACAGGGGATTGCCGGCCGGGCCCTGCTGGTCCAGCACGATCCCGCCAACCGGGAGGAGCTGCGCCACCTGGTCGAGAAGGAGGGCTGGGTCGTGACCGAGGCCGGCGACGAGGCTGCGGCCCGCCGCAGCTTGGCCCAGACAGTGCCGGATCTGGTGCTGATGGACCTTGAACTGCCAGGCAATCCCATCGGGCTGATCCAGGAGCTGCGCCGCAAACCGGGCCGCGCCATCCCGATCATCGGACTGGCGGAGGGGGGCGTGACGGATGCCGATCGGGAGCGGTTGCAGGGAAAGGTCCGGGACATCATCCAGACCGACGAGGAGGGCTCGGAGGAGGAGTTGCTGGCTGAACTCAGAAGGATCGCAATCTCCCGCACGGCATCCGGCGCCAGCCGGCCTGAGACATGATAAGGGAACCGATGACCAAGATATTGCTGGTCGAAGACCATGAAGAAATCTGGGACTTCCTCTCGCGCCGCCTGAAGCGCCGCGGCTATGAGGTGGTCCTGGCCCATGACGGGCAGCAGGCGGTCGACAAGACCCGCGCGGAAACGCCGGACATCGTCCTGCTGGACATGAACCTGCCCATCATGGATGGATGGACCGCGGCGCGCACACTGAAAGCCAGCCCGGAAACGGCGAAGGTCCCCATCATTGCCCTGACGGCGCATGCCATGGCGGGCGACCGCGACAAGGCTCTTCAGGCCGGGTGCGACGATTATCATCCAAAGCCGGTCGACTTCTCCAGGCTCCTGTCACAGATCGACAGCGCGCTCGGCACCGCGCACACGCCATCCTGACGGCTGTGCCATGATCCAGGCCCCGGCCTTCCTGTCGCGTCTCACCCGCGCCGCCCGCGGCGAGGAGACGGACGCATCCGTGATGGCGGGCGCGGACACCGTTCAGACGCCCGTAGAGCCCGCACCGGAACCGGAGGTCGATCCCGGCATCGTCAATGCGCTGGCCTCCAAGGTTCTGCTGGCTTGGCTGCGCAACCGGTATCAGCTCCTGTTCCCGTTCTCCTTCGACCTCCGCCGC
Source organism: Indioceanicola profundi (assembly GCF_003568845.1). Classification (NCBI taxonomy): domain Bacteria; kingdom Pseudomonadati; phylum Pseudomonadota; class Alphaproteobacteria; order Rhodospirillales; family Azospirillaceae; genus Indioceanicola; species Indioceanicola profundi. The sequence goes on from NZ_CP030127.1 coordinate 517,011, forward strand.
CTGGACCGCACCCAGGCGGAGCTGGCAATCCAAGCCATGGTCGCCGCTGCGCAGGCGGACGGTTCCTTCGATGGCAAGGAGCGGGAGCGGATCGAGGGAGCCATGTCGCTGATGAACCCCAGCGAGGCGGAGCACGGGGTGCTGGCGGTGGCCCTCGATAATCCGAGACCGCTCAACGACCTGCTGCGAGACGTGCGGGACGTGCAGACCGGAGCATTGATCTACGCGGCATCGCTGCTCGCCGTCGATCAACGCAAGCCGGTGAACCGCCATTACCTCCGTTATCTGGCCGCCCGCCTCCAACTTTCCGACGAGCTGCTGAAAAGCCTGGAGCAGCGCTTCGGCTCCGGCTCCTGACGCGGATCAGGCCGGGGTCCCGGTCCCTGCGGCCTCATCGTCCACCTCCAGCCGGTCGGTCAGGTCCTTCAGCCCTCTCTGGACCACCTCGCTCTCCACCAACAGCAGCCGGGAAACGTCCGACAGCGACAGCCATCCGATCACCCCGCCGCCATCCTCCACCACGGGAAGGCGGCGGATATTGTGGGACGCCATCAGGTCCATGGCGGTGGTCAATGGGTCGTCAGGGCGGCAGGTGAAGACCAGCCGTGTTGCGATCTCCGATACCCGGGTACGCCGCGGGTCCTTGCCCTCCGCCACGGCCCGATACAGCACGTCGCGGTCGGTGACCACACCCTTGATGTCTGTCGGTGTGCCCAGGGGTAGGGCGCTGACGTCCAGCTCGCCCATCAGCACAACGGTTTCCTGCACAGTCGCGTCCGGCTCGATGAACTCGACATGGCGGGTCATGATATCGGCGACTTTCATGATCTCTGTCCTATCAGCGCGGGACCGTCAGAGCGGCCACACCATGGCGATCAGGGGAACGCCGGCCACCACCACCAGGATCGACAGCGGCAGGCCCAGTTTCCAGTAATCCCCGAACCGATAACCGCCCGGCCCCATCACCAGCGTGTTGCACTGGTGCCCGAAGGGGGTCAGGAAGTCGCAGGCCGCTCCCACGGCCACGGCCATAAGGAAGGGGTCGGGGTTCAGCCCAAGCTTCTGGGCAAGGCTGGCTGCGACCGGCGCCATCACCAGCACGGTTGCGGCATTGTTCAGGAAAGGCGTCACCGCCATCGCGGCCACCACAATCAGGGCCAGCGCCCCCATGGGCGGCAGCGCGTCGGCCGCGATGGACAGCCAGTCGGCAATCAGGTCGGTGGCGCCCGTCGTGCGCACCGCTTCGCTGACCGGAATCAGGGCGCCCAACAGGATCAGGATCGGCCACTCGACGGATTCATAGGCATCGCGCAAGGACAAGGCACGGGTCAGCATCAGGGCCAGAGCCGCGCCGAAGAAGGCGATGGCCACCGGCGCGATCTTCAGCACAACAGCCGCCATGGCAAGCGCCAGGACCAGAATCGGCAGCCAGCGCCGGCGTCCGCGGCCAAGGCCCAGGTCGCGTTCCGCCAGGGGCAACACCCCCAATTCCTTCAGCGCGTCGGGCAACACGTCGAAGCGTCCCTGCAGGACCACGACATCCCCGGCCTGGAAGCGGACGGAGCGGAGCCTCTGCGTAATCCGCTCGCCGCTCCGGCTGATGGCCAGCAGGTTGACCTGATAGCGTCCGCGCAGATCGACATGTGCCGGAGTATTGCCTATCAGGGCGGAGTCCGCGGTAATCACCCCCTCGATCACCCCAACCGTATCGCCGTCGCCTTCTGCCCCGGCGTCCTGGCCCGCCAGCTCCAATCCTCCCCGGGCCACCACCCGCTCCAACGCCTCGGGCTCACCCTCCAGCAGAAGCACGTCGCCGGCCTGGAGCTTCAGCATCGGTGTTGGCTTGTAGCGGCGGAACCGCTCCCGGACCACGCTGGTCAGTTTGGCCGGTCCCTCCGCCAGCGCCACCACGTCCCGGGCCGTGGTGCCGACCAGGGGCGAGTCTGGCGGTACCCGCAGCTCGGCGACGTAGTTCTCTATATTGATCGCCGAATTCAAGGACGCGCCGCCGCGCCGGTCCTTCGGGAGCAGCCAGAAGGTCAGGCTCAGGCAGGTAAGGCCCAGCACAGACAGGCCGAGCCCCACCGGCGCATAGTCGAACATCTGGAAGGGCTCGCCGACGATCTCCTCCCGCACCCGTGCCACAATGATGTTGGGCGACGTGCCGACCAGCGTGATCAGCCCCCCCAACAGCGAACCGAAGCTCAACGGCATCAGCAGCTGGGAAGGCGGAGTTCCGGACCTCTTGGCAAGCTGGAACGCGACCGGGATCAGGATGGCGAGGGCGCCTACATTCTTGATGAAGGTGGACATGGCGATGACGGCGGCAACCAGGACAAAGACCTGGGACCGCGTCGTGGTCAGATAGGGAGCAAGGGGGCGCATCGCCGTCTCGGCCACCCCGGACTTCGCCACAGCAGCGCTGACCAGAAGCGCCGCCCCGACGATCACGACAACATCGTCGCTGAAGCCGGAAAACGCCTGATCCGTCGGCACGATGCCAGTGACGACAGAGGCGAAGAGGGCCAGCATCGCCACCACGTCGTAGCGGAGCCGACCCCAGACGAAAAGCGCCATCATCACGAGAACGATGGCGAAGGCGAAGCCCTGCGGCAGGGTCATGGCGTTGGATATACTCGCAGAAGGACGGGCAGGGGCATAGGGACCCATCCTCATCAACATTGGACCGCGGTCGGCGTTGCAGCTCTTGGCTTGGTTTCAGCGATGGCCATATGTGTGGGGCCCTGCGGTATGGGCTGCGGCGTGGTTCTGGAAAAAAGTTCTGGAAAGCGCTTGACGGTGTTTCCGGGCTTGGCTATATAGCCGCTCCCGCCGCGGTGCTGAGCCGGGCGGGTTCCAGCGACAGGGTCGCCGGACGGATTTCAGACAAGCAGCTGCGAGCTGGCCAGGCGGTCGCCTGGAGGCTCTGGCGCTTGACGGTTCCGCCCTCCGGGGTGGGGCTGGTGGGTCTTGAACAACTGCATATGGTTTTGAGAAGGGATGCGCAGGCGGCGGTCTCTGGGTGCCGGCGGGAGCTGGTGTTTGGAGTGCCTTATAGCTTGTGCATCACGCCAAGAATGCTCTGACCTGTTCTGATGGAGACATCGGGGCGGGTGCTTCAGGAGACAATTCGGGTAGGATTGCACCGGTTGAGGTGCTCCGTCGATGAGGATGTTGGTTTCGGCCGATATCCGCTTCAAACCTGAGAGTTTGATCCTGGCTCAGAACGAACGCTGGCGGCAGGCCTAACACATGCAAGTCGAACGAAGGCTTCGGCCTTAGTGGCGCACGGGTGAGTAACGCGTGGGAACGTGCCCTTTGGTCTGGGATAACGTCTGGAAACGGACGCTAATACCGGATGAGCCCTCTGGGGGAAAGATTTATCGCCAAGGGAGCGGCCCGCGTCTGATTAGCTAGTTGGTGGGGTAATGGCCCACCAAGGCGACGATCAGTAGCTGGTCTGAGAGGATGATCAGCCACACTGGGACTGAGACACGGCCCAGACTCCTACGGGAGGCAGCAGTGGGGAATATTGGACAATGGGGGCAACCCTGATCCAGCCATGCCGCGTGAGTGATGAAGGCCTTCGGGTTGTAAAGCTCTTTCGCACGCGACGATGATGACGGTAGCGTGAGAAGAAGCCCCGGCTAACTTCGTGCCAGCAGCCGCGGTAATACGAAGGGGGCTAGCGTTGTTCGGAATTACTGGGCGTAAAGGGCGCGTAGGCGGCGCTTCAAGTCAGATGTGAAAGCCCCGGGCTCAACCTGGGAACAGCATTTGAGACTGGAGTGCTTGAGTTCCGGAGAGGTGGGTGGAATTCCCAGTGTAGAGGTGAAATTCGTAGATATTGGGAAGAACACCGGTGGCGAAGGCGGCCCACTGGACGGATACTGACGCTGAGGCGCGAAAGCGTGGGGAGCAAACAGGATTAGATACCCTGGTAGTCCACGCCGTAAACGATGTCGGCTAGACGTTGGGGCTCTTAGAGCTTCGGTGTCGCAGCTAACGCATTAAGCCGACCGCCTGGGGAGTACGGCCGCAAGGTTGAAACTCAAAGGAATTGACGGGGGCCCGCACAAGCGGTGGAGCATGTGGTTTAATTCGAAGCAACGCGCAGAACCTTACCAGCCCTTGACATGCCTGGACCGGCGCAGAGATGCGCTTTCCTCTTCGGAGGCCGGGACACAGGTGCTGCATGGCTGTCGTCAGCTCGTGTCGTGAGATGTTGGGTTAAGTCCCGCAACGAGCGCAACCCTCATCGTCAGTTGCCATCATTTGGTTGGGCACTCTGGCGAAACTGCCGCTGACAAGGCGGAGGAAGGCGGGGATGACGTCAAGTCCTCATGGCCCTTACGGGCTGGGCTACACACGTGCTACAATGGTGGTGACAGTGGGCAGCGACCCTGCGAAGGGAAGCGAATCTCCAAAAGCCATCTCAGTTCGGATTGCACTCTGCAACTCGGGTGCATGAAGTTGGAATCGCTAGTAATCGCGGATCAGCACGCCGCGGTGAATACGTTCCCGGGCCTTGTACACACCGCCCGTCACACCATGGGAGTTGGCTTTACCCGAAGCCGGTGCGCTAACCCGTAAGGGAGGCAGCCGACCACGGTACGGTCAGCGACTGGGGTGAAGTCGTAACAAGGTAGCCGTAGGGGAACCTGCGGCTGGATCACCTCCTTTCTAAGGAACCGGCTCATCCGCCGCCCCGCCTGAGATGTTCAGGCCCTGGGTTTCCAGGTAAGGGGCCGCCGCCGGCGCATCTTTTCTCAAAACCATCCATGTTTGCCCGGGGCCTGCCGAGCCGGTGGTCATAGCGAGGGTCCCAACACCCGATCCCATCCCGAACTCGGCCGTGAAACACCTCAGCGCCAATGGTACTGCGTCTTAAGACGTGGGAGAGTAGGTCGCTGCCGGCTCTGCCGGCCCCGGGGCTGAACAAACATGGACATGTTGGCGCGGGATGGAGCAGCCCGGTAGCTCGTCAGGCTCATAACCTGAAGGTCGCAGGTTCAAATCCTGCTCCCGCAACCAACCTTGCCTTGGGCTTTGCGCCCTGGGCGGTTCTTGGACAATTGAATAGAGAGTTTTGTGACCGAGGAAAGCATCTTCGTTGTGGCGGCGTGTGCAGGCTTGCTCCTGTGCATGATGCGCAACCGAGAGGATCAAGCGTAATAAGGGCATCTGGTGGATGCCTTGGCACTGAGAGGCGATGAAGGACGTTGCACGCTGCGATAAGCCATGGGGAGCCGCGAGCAGGCTATGATCCGTGGATTTCCGAATGGGGCAACCCACCGCGCAAGCGGTATCCTGGACTGAATACATAGGTTCAGGAGGCGAACCCGGGGAACTGAAACATCTAAGTACCCGGAGGAAAGGACATCAACCGAGACTCCGCTAGTAGTGGCGAGCGAACGCGGACCAGGCCAGTGGTCTTCTCTACATAACCGGAACCGTCTGGAAAGTCGGGCCAGAGCGGGTGATAGCCCC
>NZ_CP030127.1:827500-950000 GCF_003568845.1 Indioceanicola profundi
AAAGCCGGTGGGAAGCCGCCGTTCCAGCCGCCGAACCGCCGCCCTTGCCAGCGCCGCAGCGGCTGGCGGAAAGGCGCGGGGTGCGGTGCGTACAGCCAGCGCAAGATGCCGCCGCGCTTCCTCCCGCCGCCCTAGATCGGCCAAGCCCTTCAGCGCCTGGAGGATCAAGGGCAGCCCGTAGGAGCGCTGGTAGAAGACCAGACCGCGCGCCAGGGCGCCTGCATGTTCTGGATCGACCGCATAGCGTTGCTGGGCTTTCAGGACGGTGAGCGCGGTAGTCAGCATGCGCTCCGGATCGCGGGACATGTTGGCGTCATGCTGCCGGTATTCGGCAATGACTCCGCTGTGGCAGGCAATGGGATGGCGGCGCGCAAGGCGAAGATAGACGTCGTAATCCTCACATGCCCGCAGCCCCTCATCGAACCCGCCGGCATCCAGCAGCAGGCAGCGGCGGTAGAGCACGGTGGCATGCATGCCGATCACGTTGGCTGCCAGAAGGGCGCGGTAGCTGGCTTCCTCCGCCTGGGCCCGGACTTCCCACAAGGGTGCGCGCCTCTCATCCACGCCGAGATGCCCGCCATAGACGAAGGCGCAATCCGGACGGGCGGCGAAGGTGTCCAGCCCTTTCTCCAACGCCTGGGGCAACAGCAGGTCATCCGCGTCAAGGAACGCGACGAAATCTGAAGCAGCGGCGCGCAGCCCCGTATTGCGGGCCGCACTCAGCCCTGCATTGTCCTGCCGGATGTACCGTATCTCCGCATAAAGACGGGCAACCTCCTCCGTATTGTCGGTGGAACCGTCATCCACCACGATGATCTCTGCCGCTGGAACGGTTTGCGCCAGCACGCTGTCAATTGCCGCCGCAAGGAAGCGTCCGTGATTAAAGCAGGTGATGATTACGGCGGCCGACGCCCGGTCTGTCCGCCCGGCGGGTGCCTCGGATTGCGGGGCGGGCAGGACTGCAACATTGCTGACCATGATCCGGCGGCTCCTAGGCGGAACGTTTGCGGCGGGTGCGCACGGAACGGCTCGGTGCGGTCGGGCTGATCCCATCCGCTCCGTCCGCAGGCGGCGTGCAGTGCACGGCTTTGGCTACGGCCTGACGGTGGTTTTCCCACGCCTCCGGAAGCCCCCCATCCAGGCAGGCAGGGTCCATATCGCCGAAATGGGCCAGGGGCCGGCGGATGCGCCCGCGCAGGCGATCCGCGCAACGGCTGAGCACCGGTTTGACCCCCAGCCGCTGCGCCAATCGCGCGGTCAGGATTTCCACCAGTGTGGCCAGCATGCCGGGGCGCAGCGTCGCCGGGTCCTCCACGGCCGAACGGGCGAGCAGGGTAAGACCCGTCCCGACCTGTCCGTAGCTCAAGGTGTTGAAGCCCAGCCAACGATGGAAGTTGCCGGCCGCCCAGTTGAACAGCCACACCGGGATCTCCGGATGGCGCGCCTTGACCTCCTCCATCACCATGAGCCATGAGCGCTGCATCAGTACCGCATTGGCGGACATGCCGGACCGGCTGACCCGGTATCCGACCAGATATTCCGGGCAGAGTTCGAACCGGCAGCGCTCCGCCAGCATGAGATAGAGCTTCAGATCCTCGCAGCCCTGCGCGCCGCGCTCCCGCAGCGACCGGTCATAGCCTCCGACCGCCTCCAACTCACGGCGGCGGATCAGCGGGATGCTGGCGGAACGGATGAAGTTGCTGAGCAACAGCGTCGTGAAGACATCACCGGTCCGCTGGCCGGGCGGCAATGTTTCCACCACCTGATCGGCCTTGTCGATCAGCCGTGTGTAGCAATAGACGACCCCAACCTCCAGCCCGGCGGCGGTCAGCAGCGCCAGTTGCTTTTCTATCTTCGTCGGATGCCAGATATCGTCGGCATCCATCGGGGCGATGTAGGCGCCGGACGAAATGGCGATGCCGGCATTCCGGGCGGCCGCCACGCCGGCATTGGACTGATAGACGTATCGGATACGCGGATCCTGCCGCGCCATCGCCACCACGCGCACACCGGTCCCGTCGGTGGACCCGTCATCGATGACCACCACCTCAAGCGCCGCATGGGTCTGGGCGAGTACGGAAGCCAGCGTGGCTTCGATCGTAGAGGCCGCGTTGTGGGCTGGAACGATGACCGAGACCAGATCTTCGCGCATCAATCCTCCAACGGGACACAAGTTCGGCGCCTCCGCGACAGGTCCGCGGAGCTTCCACCATTCGGCATTCAAGAGCGTCAGGCTCCGGGCCAGTTGAGCCTGGAGAAGGGATATCAGGTCAGACGCCGCCCTATTCGCGGCTCTACGGCAAAACACCCACAGCACATGCGCCGCTGGCGTTACTGATACCCCTCTTTCATCTGCGCGGTTCAGGCGCTTCGTCTTGTTCTACACGACGGCTCTCTTCATCGCTTGGCTCACGCCAGACGCCAGCTTCGATCAGCATTTTCGAAAGCGGCATAGCTGCGCGAATATTCCTGCGCAAAAGGCCGGTTTTCCACCGAATATAAGGCCAAGAGATAAGCAAGTTCGGAGAGCCCGAATGGGCGAAGCCGCCCTACCGGACGTATAGGCCCGATGCGAAAGAAGTGCTTTTTGATTCAGCGGGCAGAGCGCCGGCAAGCTAGGCAGAGCACCCCCAGGGCAGCCCCCCGCGAATCTGCCCAGCCCCCGACCTGCTGAAAGCAACGAAAGCTCAGCTATCGTGCTGTTCGGAATGGGCAGCTTCAGCCGCGTCGCCTTCCAGGAATTCGAGTTCGCCATCGAGAAGAAACAGACAGACACAATCCTCGGTCCCTGTTCCGACCGCGTGGTGAAGCGAAGCCGGCTCGTATGTCACCACGTCGCCCTTGGCATAGGAGCCATATTCATCCCGGAAGGTTCCAGTCAGGAGAAGCAGCCCTTCCAGCGCAGTATGGCGGTGAGCCGGAACAACCCCACCCGGCGCCATACGGAGCAGGCACACACGGCTCCCGGAGGCCTCATAAGCCCATTCGGACAGGCTGACGCCCTGCGCGATATCGGTCCAGTTGCCCTTATCGGTAAAGCCACGGTAACTGCGGAGCGGTTCCGGAACCCATTGCGCGGGAGCAAACGCCGGGTCCTTGCGCGCCGCCGCATCCACTTGGGCACTGGACGGGGCTTCAGGCTCGTCAAGCCGACCGAGCAGGTCGGCGAGCAGCGCTTCCATCCCATTGTCTTCCATAGTCGGCGCGATATCCGCGAGCCACTGGCCGCAGCTTTCCTCATAGGCGCGCACACGGGCTCGGCAGGCCGGGCAATAGGCCAGGTGCGTGGCGACAAACAGCGCCTTCACCTCGAACAGCGATCCGCTCGCATATGCGAACAGCAGATCGTCATCGGGGTGGTGGTCGGGTAACCGGCTCACGCGCAGGTCTCCATCAATTCCCTCATACGCTTCAGCGCGAGACGGGTTCTCGATTTTACAGTTCCAAGCGGCACACCTAGCATTTCGGCGATGTCCGTCTGGCTCCGATGCTCGTAATACGCAAGCCGGAGCACTTCGGATTGCTCACTCGGCAAAAGTTTCAGTGCCGCAGCCATATTGCGGACCTGATCCGCCTCCAGCGCCTCCTCCTCCGGCGTCCGAGGGGCGGCAACCTCCATCGCTGGATCGGAAATGTCGGGCTCGGGCCGAAGCTCTCCCCGGAACCGGTCGATGAAACGATTACGGCCGATTGCGAAGATCCAGGCGGATGCCGTTCCCGCGGCCGGGTCGAAGCTGTCGGCACGGCGCCAGACGGCCAGCATGGCCTCCTGCGCAATCTCCTGCGCCTGAGCGGGCGGAGCGCCAAGGCGTTGACAATAAGCAGCCAGCCGGGGCGCAAAGCTGCGGAACAGCTCTGCAAATGCCCCCTTGTCCTTTTCGCATGCCACGGCCAGGAGCAGGCGTTGCAGCCGCACACTGTCTGCAACGCCCGCCTCGTCCCGCGCCAGCCCAGGCGTTGCATCCGCAGGGGCTTCGGTTTCCGCCATTGGCACCGTCCGCATCCACCCTGTACTGGCGCTTCTGCAGCGCCGTTCATTTGATGCCTATTCTAACCCACCCGAATTAAAACTTAAGCAGATAAGCGATGTCCCGGCCACTAAGCAGATATCCCTCGAGTTTGGCGGCCAGCGTTCTCCGCGCACTCCGGTCGCTACGACGCCACCGGGCAACCCACTTCCCGCACGGGGCGGACAGTTGCCTCGATGGCATGCTGCTATGCGAAAAGCACAAGGGGCATATCAATTCCGTAATATTGTTGTCACGTGGCGTATAGAGATATCACTTCCTTGCCTAGGCGGATCGCCCGGTCAAAAATACGCTGGCAGGGAGAAGCTCTATGTCCATCTACTCGGTTCAGCATATCGGTCCCGAGCAGCCGTGGGGACGCCCCGTCCTGCGGAGCTACTGCACCACCGATATTGCCGACGCCAGAAAGGTCCACCGCGACTGGAGCGGCGGCGCAGCCGCCGAGGATGAGGTGCGGCTGATCGAAGAGGAGATGTGAGCGGCGTCCCGGCCAAATACCGGCCCGTCAGACGACGGACGGGCCAATCGTTTTTCCCATCCGGATCAGGGGTACGATGGCCCGGCCGGCCGGGCCAGCCATAGTCCGCTCTATCTCCTGGTAACCGCAGGCGCGGTACAAGGGTTCTCCCGCCATGGTCGCCATCAGCTCGACCCGGCCGAATCCTTCCGCCGCCGCAGCAGCTTCGCTCAAGTGAAGAAGCAGGCGTCCGACGCCACGGCGCGTATATGCGGGATGGGTGTACATTGCCCGGACCCTGGCCGCATCACGCGTGGGGTCGAGCAGGGCGGCGTTTCGAACATCCCCGCTGTGATCCCCGCCATAGAGCGTGGCCCGCCGACTCCATCCGCCGCAGCCGGCCATATCCCCGCCGATCTCCACTATGAAATAGGTCCGATCAAGGACGAGCTGCGTATCCAGCCCCATGATGGAACGGCTGGCCTCGATCTCGGCAGGGCTGAGGAAACCCTGTTGAAGCTGGTCGATGGACAGGCCCATCAGTTCCCGGAGGGCAGGCAGATCATCTTCCGTTGCCAACCGGCCCGTCAGAGCGGCAAGTGCGTGTTCCATCACCTTTCCCCGTCCAGCCGTCTACCTGGAGATGGTATTGTGCAGTGCAAAAAGTGGCAATCGGTCCGGAACGGAGGACGCGCAACAGATCTCCCGTTCCGCTTGTTGGCGTCCCGCACTTTGGAAGGGAAGCTCAATGGCCATCGAGGCGGTGATATTCGATGTCGACGGAACGCTGATCGACACAGTGGATCTGCACGCCGCCTCCTGGCGTGAGGCGTTGCACCGATGGGGCGTTGATGTTCCGCATGCCGAGGTGCGCGCCCAGATCGGCAAGGGCGGAGACCAGCTCATGCCGGTGTTCCTGCCGAAGGAGCTTGTCGAGAAGGAAGGCGAAGAGATCGAAGCCTTCCGCAAGCAGCTCTTCATGTCGGATTACCTGCCCCGCGCCCGGCCATTTCCGAAGGTGCGCGACCTGTTCGTTCGGCTGCGGGAAGACCGGAAGAAGATCGTGCTCGCCTCCTCCGCCAAGGGAGACGAGTTGGAGCGCTATATCGAGCTGGCGAACATCAAGGACATCATCCAGGGCGCTACCAGCTCCAGCGACGCAGAACGCTCCAAACCATACCCCGACATTTTCCTGGCGGCGCTTGAGGAGGTCGCTCCCTTCACGGCCGAGCAAAGCGTCGTGATCGGCGACACCCCATACGACGCGCAGGCAGCGGGAAAGGCGGGCCTGCGCACGATCGGCGTACTTGCCGGCGGCTTCCCCGCAGAGGAGCTGAGACAGGCCGGTTGTGCGGACCTGTACTGGGACGCGGCGGACCTGCTGGAGAAATACGCGGATTCGCCATTGGCGAGGGGATAAAGCCAGTGTCGGCGGCTCAATGTTCCAGCATGACCGTGACCGTGTCGAAATAGCCGCCGACCCGGCGGTTCTGGCCGCCCGGCAGACGGCCATAGATAGTGTAGGTCCGGCTGACCTGTCTTTGCGGCCTGGAGATCGTCAGGATGTCCTCCAGAACGTAGGAGCCGGCAGTGCCGTCTCCCAAGGGTTTGGTTCTGGCCGGATCACGGAACAACGCATAATCCAGCCGTTGGCCCGCCTGCGCCAGTTTCCGGGAGGTGGGATTTCCGGACAGGCCGGCATCGAAGAACAGCCGTATGTCCACCTCATAGACGTAGTTGCCGGCCGGTTCGAAGGTGAGATCGCAGGTCACGGTCACGATCGTGGTGGCCTCGCGGGCGGTGAAATCGAAGGGCGATCCGCCTGCGAAATCCAGTGTGTCCGCCGCCACGGTGCAGACGCAGAGCCAGGAACAGGAAGGGGCCGCCCGTGCCGTCCCGGTTGGCACGCTCAAGCCGAGCGTGAGGACGACCAGCAGCAAACTCAGCCTGATTGCCGCGCCCAGGCGCATCACGCGGCCTCCCTGCAGACCAGCGGGCCGATGAGCGGCAAAGCTTCGTCCAGCGGAGGTGCCGGGACGAGAACGGTGCACCCTCCGCCCGTCCAGTGGACGGTCAGTTCCGCTTCCCCCGTCAGGTCGGGCAGGAATACCTCGCCGCCATGGCCGACCGGCTGCGGCGGCCCGCCAGAAAGGTTCGCGCGCGCGCCGAGCGGAACCGGTTCGCCATTCGACCGCACCAGCCGGAGCCGAACACCCCGCTCAACCGTGATCGCGAAGTCCAGGCGAAGGCCAGAGCGATAGTAGGGAACCGCCGCCCGGTCGGACTCGGCCACCGTGCTTTCAAGGGGCAGATCGGTCGGATCAAGCTGAACGTTGGTCTGCTCATAGGCCCTGAGGCCGGTGACGAGAGCGAGGCCGCGCGCATCGGTGCGCGCCACCTTGCGGCCATTGGCGCGGATGTCCATTCCTTCCAGCCCGCCGGCATCGACCACCGCGAATCCGTCCTGGATGATGCGGGCGGCGAACAGGTTCCCTTCCGCCCAGACAATGCTTCCGGCCGCTTGCAGTCGTACGTCCGTTTCCCCGCCGAACCGGGCGGCCTCGCCCGAAACGGTGGCCCACATGGAGTTGGCGGAGAGTCCTGCAACCGTCCGTCCGCCATCTCCTTGGGTGTGCAGAAGACGCCAGCCGGTACCCTCCACTGGGTCGGCGCTGCGCTGCGCCTGCACGGTCGCGCGCTGACGTCCGGCTTGGCTGGTTATCGAGGCCCCCGCCGTGATGCCGCCTCCCAGGGGCATGACGAAGGACAAACCGAAGACGGCGTCCCCCTGTGCCGGCTCATAGTTCGCAGACACAGACAGGAAACCCCTTGCTTCCGTGCGGACGCTTGCCGTGGCGCCCAGCAGGGTGATATCCCCGCCATCGACGCGCCCGCCCAGATGGGTCGCCGACAGCCCCAGGCTCAGCCCATCCGTCGGGATCAGCCCGGCGCGTGCCTGGATACGGCGACGGTAGGAATGGTCGGGGTCGTCGCCGATCTGCCGGAAGCGCCTGCTGGACCATTCCACCAGCCCGCCGAAAGACAGGACCCGCCCCGCCCTGTCGATGCCCAGACTTCCCAGCACGCCGTCGCCATCATCGGACCGGCTGGCGGCGAGCGCGGCCGTGACGGTTCCCAGTGCCGATCCCGTAACTACACCCAATCCAGCCGTCACATGGTCCGGCCCTGCCTCCCCATGCGCTTCCGCCGTGAGCCATTCCGTGATGCCTCCCCGCGCCGTCCCGGTGGCGAAGAGATCGCCATAGCTCATGCTGCGACGGCCATACTCCTCCCGCAACGCCCCGGCCTGCACCGCGAAGTCGGTCAGGCCGGGGCGCAGAAGTCCCTGCGTGGTGGTGTACTGCGCGGTGATCACCTGTTCCCGTCCCAACAGATCGCGGATCACCAGTTGAACGTCACCGCCCGGTCCCACCTGCGGCACATCCTCCACCACGAAGGGGCCGGCGGGCACCTCCGCCCGCCGTTGGAACACGCCATCCACATAGAGGTCCACGGTGGAGGGAAGCTCGGCGGCGCCCATCGCATCCAATGTCGGCGTCGTCACGAATCCCGGAACCACATCGAACGCCCGCCCGATCTGCAGACCGCCGAACCGCACCGGCCTGCCCCAGCTCGAACCGCGGGAGATGCTGTCGCCCAGGCGCCAGCGAACCCAGTTCCCGGTATCGTCATGGGTCATGCTGGTATCCAGCCTGACCATGGCCGGCCCGCTTCCATGCGTGGAAAGCCGGCCGGTGCTGGTAGCGAAGAGACTGCCCCCGTAACCGGCGAGTTCCAGAAGCCCCGCCCCCTCCGTATCGCCAGCGGTGTGGCCGGCCAGCAGATCATAATTGAGATACAACCCGCGGCTACCGGACATAGGGCCGGCAACAGCATCATCACGGGCGCTGAGCCGGGTGGTGCGGAACAGCTCCGGCCTGGCGTTGAGGATGAGAAGCTGGGCTGCGTCATCGATCTGCCAGGACAGGCCGCTAAAGCCGGAAAGGCGATAATAGAAGGTTCCTTCATGCTCGGCAGCCGGGGCGCCGGAATAAGTGAAACGCAGGCTTTCCAGCAGCGCGGCGGGGGCAAGCACCTCCCCCTGCTCCACAAGGAACAGCTCCACCCGTCCGGTCCGGGTGCCGTTCAACTCCACTTCCAGGAAGTGGCTCCGCGGGGCGGAGCCTGCCGCGTCAGCGGCCATCGTCCAGGTCAGGAAGCAGAGCCACGTCGCCATGCGGGCGAGCCAGCCTTTCATCCACACCGCCCTCGTCTGTGGTCGCGCTCACGCGCAGCTCTCCTCCTGCCGCGCCGGCTTGGTCGGGGCCGATGCGGAACCGCCGTTCGGAGCCGGGAAGCACGTAGACGAGCCCGCCGAGACTCCTGTCGCCGCCAGTGTCGGTGATGCGCAGGTTCCGGAGCTTTTCGTGTGACGCGCCATCGTTCCGCACCGCCAGTTGCAGCTCGCGTCCGGTGGAGATCAGCTCCCAGGACAGGTTTGGCTCTCCTGGGGAACCGACACGCGCAAAGACTGGGAGGGAGATGCGCAGCGGCAGCGAGAGGGCCTGACCAGCCTGCCTGTCAGCCGATGGAATCTCGTCCAGCAGCAATCGGTAGCTGTACTCGCCCGCGGTTGCAGGCATGGAGCGCAGCCCGACGCGCACAATCTGGGTCCGACCCGGTTCCAGCTCGAAAATCGGCGGACTTGCGATCAATTCGGTCGTGTCGGCCAGCCGGTCGTTGCCCCCCTCCTGGCTCCACCGGAACCCGCGCACCTGGACAGTCACCGGCTGGCGGCCCGAATTCAGCACCTTGAGCGCAGTGACGCGCGCGTCCGGCCTCAGGTCGAGCCGGGTGGGAGATATCTCAAGCTGGCCGGCAAAGGCCGGCGCTCCAGCCAGAAGGCCCGCCAGCGCCGCGACCGCACCCCAACCTCGCATGCCACCCTCCTCAGAAGGTCACATGGACGGTGATCGTGTCGGAATATATCCCTACCGCACTGTACTGTCCGGCGGGGATGCGGCCATAGATCGCGTAGGATTGTGCTGCGCCCGTTCCGGTCCCTGCCTGGGCATTGGCTTCTGCCATTCCCCAGAGTTGGGTTCGCTGCGCATCTTGATAGAGGCCGTAGCCCAGGCTGCGGCCACCATTCATCATACGGCGATCGTTAACGGTGGCGCCGGTGCCAATCCCCTGATCCAGGCCGATCTGGTAGCCCGCGCCGTCCGAGCAGGTCACCGTCACGCTGGTGGCGGCCTCGACCGGACTTTCCTCACTCGCGACATAAGCCCCGAAGCTCAGATCATTAGCGGAAACGCTGCATGCGGCCTCGACGGTCGCGGTTACCTGGAAGCTGGTGGTGGCGGAGCCCGCCAGGGCAGCCGTGCCGCCGCCCGTACAGAACAGGGTCGCCAGGACCAAGGATTTTGACAGGCGGACTCGACGCATGGGCCTTCCTCCGTCAGCAGATTCTGGAACAAGAGGCCGGTCTCAGCTCGAGTACCGGCCCGAACAGCGGATCCAGCCGCTTCAGGAAAAATTAACCCTTATTTGAGCGCAATTACAGGGAGCTTGCGGATTGAATCGAATCCGAGGTGGTAGATGGTGGTGCGACAGCAAGCCCGTAGGACTCGCGCATCCGCCCCGACAGGCTATACCTCTTTTGGCGAGACCTCAGCGGATTGTTAATCCGGCCGCCGTAATTGCGGGCCAAGGAGCTTGGCTTGTGTCCGTAGCCGATATGGCATCCAGGCTGCCGCCCCAACTCATCCGCCGCGGCCCTCTATCTGGCGAGTGATTGCATCGGCAAAGGCGTCCACGCCCGGCCAGCTCGTTATCCGACCGCGAAGCCTGTGTCCCTTGAAGACCAGGAACACCGGAATTCCGTGCAATCCGAACCGGTTCGCCAAATCGAAGTCGTCATAGACGTTGTCGTGCAGCCAGCGAACTTGTGGCCAGCGGAGCCGGCCCGCCGCGTCCAGGATCTCCCGCTTTGCAATGTCGCAATTCGGACAGTCCCGTCCCCAGAGGAAGAGCACTGTCACGAGATCCCTGCCGGCCTCTGCCAACTTATCGTCCAGCGAACTGCTGGTTACACGCTCCATAGGGAAGCGCTGGAAGAATTCGGGAACCATAATCTCAGCCATGCGCGCCTGTTCCTTCCGGGCCGGATCATTGGCCGTTGAAGGCCGTAGTACGTATGTGACGTTTGGACGGATCGGTCAGCCCTATTTTTGTCCGCATTCCAGAGCAGATTTCAGCGTCCGAGCCGGGGACAAAACAGCCTGCACGCCCGTTATGACGCGGGCAACATTGTGCAGAGCAACAAAATGGCGGCAACCAGCGAGGCCTATTCGGGAGTGGTCCGCCCGGTCAGGGCGACGTCGCTCTCCACAGGGATTCTGACGGCTTTTACCTTCTTCCTGATCGTGCTCTCGGCTCTGCCGCTGCTGATTACCGATTCCCCCCCGGTCTTCGATTACCCCAATCACCTCGCACGAGTTCATATCCTGGCGCATCTGGACGAGGTCCCCGCCTTCGCGGCCAACTTTACCCTGGACAGTCTTTTCCTTCCGAATGTGCTGGCGGATTTGATCCTGCTGGCCCTCGAACCGTTCCTGGGAATCGAGCTGGCGGGTAAGGTTCTCCTTCTCCTTCTGGTGACCCTGACCGTTTCGGGAACGGTGGCGCTGGGCACGGCCGCCGCTGGCCGCCGCACCGTCTGGCCCCTGCTGGTCGCAGCGCTGGTCTGGAACGAGGTGATGGTCTGGGGCTTTCTGAATTATGTGCTGGGCGTCGGACTACTGCTCTGGGCCCTGGCCGCGTGGCTCCACCTCGATCGTGTTTCCAGGACGGGACAGCTTGCCTCGGGTGTGGTGTTCGGGCTGTTGCTGTTCCTGGCGCACATGGTCGCTTTCGGACTTTTTGCCGTGGCCATTGCCGTTCTGGAACTGGCGCGGGCCTGGACGCGCAGACAGGAAGGGCTCGCTCCGGTCATGCGGCGGCTGGTCGTCTCCGCCCTGATCTTCGTGCCGGCACTGGCGCTGTTCTGGATCAGCAGTCCGGCCAGCGGTCTGCCGATGGAGTTCCGCTTCGCCTTTACCGCGTGGCAGAAATTCTCGCCCTTCACCCGCCTGCTTTCCACCGGCAACACCGTGCTGGATGTGGCAACGCTGGCCCTGGTGGTTGCAACCATCTGCATCCTGCTGTCCAGCCGGCGGGTCAAGCTGCATCCCGGACTGGGGCTGGTCGCGTTGGCCTTCGTCGTGATGGTGCTGACGCTGCCCTACTCCGCCATGGGCTCCTACTTCCTGGACAGCCGCATCGCACCGGCTGCGGTGATCCTGCTGACAGCGGCATTGATCCCGGCGCGGCCATCCCCCCGGCTTGCCGCAGCGTTCTGTCTGGCGCTGGTGGCGGTGGTGGGAACCCGGGGCGTCGTCATGGCCCGTGACTGGGCGCCGCAGGATCAGCGCATTGCCGCAATCAAGCAAACGCTCCAGCAACTTCCCTCCGGCGCGATCCTGGTTCCGGCGGAGGCGGCGCCCTTTGAGCTTGGCGACTGGACCACAACCCGCCGCACCAACCCGGCGCATGAACATACGGCCACCTACGCCGCCATCCACCGCGACGCGGTCGTGGTCAACCTCTTCGCCCGCAAGGGCCAGAACCCCCTCATCTTCACGCCGGCCGAGAGCGCGCTGTTGGCAGTCGCAGGCAATCCCATCGCCCGCGCCGGCACGGATGAGGAGCTGGTCGGCTTTCTTGAGCGCGTGAACGAGGCAGCCCGCAGCATGAAAGACAGGCCCAGGGTCGGTGTACCCGGCATCTACGTCATCGTCTTCCATCGTGGGTGCGGGACGTTGCCCAAAGGCCTGCCGGTCCAGACGGTGGCCTGCGAGTCCGACCACATGCTGATGCGCATGCTGCCGGCGAAGCCGGAGAACGAAGATTACGACGCGGTGGCTGAAGGGAGCAGCTCATGAGGAGAACCGTGGGGGAGCGGAATGAACCGGCCGCAAGGATCGCGGCCGCCATTCTCGTTGCCGGCCTTACAATGCTTATTGTGTGGCAGCTTCAGCGCTCCCTGCCGGGGCCGTTGCTCTGGGATTTCGGTTCCTTCATGGGGTCGGGGCGGGGCGCTGCGGAGGGGCTGAATCCCTACGACATCTATCCCGGCCTGACCTTCCGGCTGGAAATCCCCGGCTTCGAAAGTTGGAATCATAATCTTAATCCACCGGTGGCGCTGCTTCTGTTCCAGCCGCTCTCGCAGCTCGAGCCCTTCATGGCATTCCGTCTCTGGTGGGCTGTCACCGTGATATCCTATGCGGCCCTGGTCTGGCTGCTGGTCCAGCGCTACCGGCCCGAAGCGCCGCTGGTCCCGGCCCTGGCGGCATTTGCCGCGGCGGGCTTCTGGGACACGCTGATCCTGGGCCAGATCTATGTTCCCCTGGCTCTGGCGGCTGTCGGCGCTTGGCTGCTGCTGGAGCGGGATCGGCCCATCGCCGCGGGCATCCTGATCGGCATCGTCGTGGCCGTGAAGCCGAACTTCCTGGTCTGGCCCGGCCTGCTGTTCCTGGCCGGGCACTATCGCGCCGCCTTCGCCTGCGGCGCGTCTGCCGTGGCGCTCTCGATCATCCCCGCCCTGCTTTATGGGCCGGAGGTCTACCGGTTCTGGCTCGATCTCGTCGCCAATGATGAGGGCCGGGCCGTCTTCCTGACCAATGCGTCGCTTCCGGGCCTATTCCAGCGGTTTGGACTGAACAGTCTCGGCATGGCCGCAAGCCTGTTGCTGCTGGCAGGTCTCGCGTTCTGGGCTTGGCGGCGGCGGCCGGACCCGCTGCTGGCGAGCGCCCTCGGACTGCTGGGCGCTCTTTTAGCGTCGCCGCTGGCCTGGATCCATTACACGCTTTTCCTGCTGCCGCTCTTCTTCTGGCTACGGATGACGCCGCTCCTATCGGTCACAGCCTTGCTGCTGATCGTTCCGGTAACAGTCATCCTCGACCGCTTCATGGTGGCTCCGGCCTGGCAGCAGGCCACCATCGGGTCCGCCTATGGCTGGGCGCTGCTGCTGCTGTTCGCGGCCGTACTGCTGCAGGTCCGCGATCCCCGGACGGAGCCGTCGCCCCGGCGGCATCTGGAGCCCGCAATCAATCCGGCTGAGTAAGTGGAAGCAAGTGGGTCCGGCAAATTCGGCCCATCAGGGAGGAGGTGTGACCGGTTGTGTCATCTCGGGTGCTAGAGGGTGCTGTTAACCGGTTGGTCAGCAGTACACCCCCCTTTTATCGCGCCATGAAGATGCGCGACCTTTTCCTGATCCTCGCCGGCGCCGCGGCCCTTGCGGTTCCGGCGACCAGTGCCCTCAGCACCCTGCCGACGGCGATCCCATCCCCGCGCCTTGGCCAGGGAGGGGCTGTACGTGTGCAGCCGCTGGCGACGCAGAAAATCTGTCAGCTCATCGGCGAGGTTGACCGGCAGACCGGCGCTCCCACCATCAATGCCACCGAGAGCCGCTTCGGCTTCTGGGGCAGCGATCTCGGCATTTCGGTGGAGCATGCCGGCCGGCTCTATTTCCTGTTCGGCGACACCCACGCCCGGCCCGGCCTCGGTCGCCCCCACGATACGGACCTGATCGCGAGCACCGCCGACCGGGACCCGGAACGCTGCCTGCGCCTCGACGTTCCGCGGGCGGAGGATGGCGGGTACCGGCCCCTCACCATTCCCGGCGTATCTTCCGGCGCGTTCGAGGTGCCGACCGGCGGTTTCAGCGCCAACGGAAAGCTTTATCTCATCGCCAGCACGGACAACTCCCCGCACCGTACCATGGGTCGCTCGGTCCTGGCCGCCTCGGAGGATGATGGGGCGAGCTTCACCAGGATCATGGACCTGTCCACGGACAAGTTCATCAATGTCGCAGCAACGGTGATCGGCTCGTCGGAAGTTCCTGGACTACCTACCCCGCCGGGCGGCGCCGTGCTGATGTGGGGCACCGGCACCTATCGTGCGAGCGCGCCGTTCCTGGCCATCTCCCCCTCCGCCCAGGTGGAGAATGCGGCTGCCCGCCGCTATTTCGCCGGCATGGAGAGCGGGCTTCCCCGCTGGAGCGACAAGGAGGCCGATGCGGTACCCTTGTTCCAGCAGTCCTGCATGGGCGAGGTCTCGGTCGCCTGGAACGAGCATCTGCGCAAGTGGGTCATGCTGTACAACTGCATGGGGCCGGGCGGCCGCTCGCAGATCCTGATGCGCTCCGCCGATCTGCCCTGGGGCCCGTGGGCGGAACCGCTGATCGTCTTCGACCCGGCAGTGGATGGCGACTGCCGCTTCATCCAGGCTGGCGGCCCCATGCCTGCGGGCCAGCCCTGCGCCATGGTGGGGGACCCGCACGTAAGGTTCTCCCCGGGCGATGCCTATGGCCCCTACCTCATCCCGTCCTTCAGCCGCCCGGCGCCGGGCGGCGGCGTTCACATCTACTTCACCATGTCCACCTGGAACCCCTACACCGTGGTGCTGATGCGTGCCACGCTGTTGCAGGATCAGCCGGAAGCACCGGCCCAGGACGCGGTGCCGCCAAGGCTGGTCGCCTACTGAACCGGCCAGGTCAGATGTTGGTGCGCTTGAACACCCGCTCCGGCACCGTGCGGATGATGGTCATGATGCCGAGCCAGGGCCAGGGCACATAAACCACGTCGCGCTTGGCCTTCAGGTGCTTCATGATGGTGGCGGCGAAGGCGTCCGGCTGCATGGCCATGGGCAGCTTGCCCAATGACCATGTCATGGCCGTGTCCAGGAACCCCGGCTTCACCGTCATCACATGCACGCCCGCCCGGTGCATGCGCGCCCGGTAACCCTGGACATAGGCATGCAGCCCCGCTTTGGCGGAGCCGTAAACGTAGTTCTTGAGCCGCCCACGGTCGCCGGCAACGGAGCCGAGCACGACCACGCTGCCGCCCCCCTGCGCCTCCAGCCGGGGCGCGAAGCGGGAGAGGACGGAAACCGCGCCAAGATAGTTCGTCTCCACCGTCCGGCGCGCGAGAGCGAAGTCGTTGTCGATTTCGGTCTGCTCCGGCATGTCGCCGAAGGCGATGAACAGGTTCAGCCGCCCGCGCCCGGCGAAGGCGGCGGCACGCTCCACCAGCCCGCAATGGCTGTCATAGTCGGTGGCGTTGAAATTCACCGCCTCCGCCCGGCAGTCATGACGGACGCGCAGATCGCCGGCCATGCGCCCAAGATCGTCCATGTCACGGCCGCAGAGCAGCAGGTCGGCATCGGGGGCAACGCCTCTGGAAAAGGCCCGCGCCACGGCGGAGGAAGCTCCCAGGATGACCCAGACCTCCCGCGCCAGGGGATCAGGGGGAAGTGCTGCCACGTCCGTCATGCCGCCCCTCCCTCACGGATTTTCAGACGCCGCGCCATATCGCTCATGAACTTGCCGTCAGGGTCCCACTTCTTCAACGCCGCCTGGAAGCCGGCCAAGCGCGGGTACATGGCCCGGAATCCGTCCGGCGACAGATGGCTGTCCTTGGCCAGATAGACGCGCCCGCCGGCATCCAAGGTCTGCCGTTCCAGCCGCGTCAGCAACTCATCCACGCCGGGGCGGTTCGGGATGTCCACTGCCAAGGTCAGGCCGGGCATGGAGAAGCTGAGGTCGCCCCGCCCCTCCCGGCCCATGGCCTTCAGAACGGCCAGGAAGCTGGCCCGGCCGGCCTTGCCCAGGGTTTCCAACAGGCCCCGCACCGCGGCGGGCGCCTCATCCTGCGGCACCACGCACTGGAACTGGTGGAAGCCAGCCTTGCCGTACATCCGGTTCCACTGGTGGATGGCATCCAGCGGATAGAGGAAGCTGCGCCAGTGGGTCGGCCGCTCCGTCCCGCCGGCTGGCACGCGCCGCCAGTACATCTCGTTGAAGGCGCGAACCGTGGGGCCGCTCAACACGAATCCCGGCAGGTCGACCGGCAGACCGCGGGCCTTCACCGCCTGCTCCGGCAGGGGCTCCTCCGCGGGTGCGGCAAGCTCCAACACGCCGCGGCCGAGATTGCGCCCACCGGCCAGGGCATCGATCCAGGCCACCGAATAGGGCGTGTCCGGATGCGGCGTGGTCAGCCCTTCCACCACGGCATCCAGATCGGGCAAGCGCCTCAGCTTCACCATGGCGGCATTGCCGGGTACGCGCTGCAGGCGCAGGGATAGCGCGGTGATGATCCCGGTCAGGCCGATCCCGCCGACCGTAGCTGCGAACAGGTCGGCATTCTCCTGTGCCGAGGCGCGCACTACCTCGCCCTTCGCGGTCAGCACCTCGATCCATTGCAGATGGTCGCTGAAATTGCCGGCGGCCTCCTGGTTCTTGCCATGAACGTCGTTGGCGACGGCGCCGCCCAGCGTGGCAAAGGCGGTCCCTGGAGTCACCGGAACCAGCCAGCCCCGCGGCAGCAGCACCCGCATCAGGGTCTCAAAGGTAACGCCGGGTTCCGCAACCAGCTCTCCGGTAGCGGAATCGAAGGAGATCAGCCGGTCCAGCCGTTCAGTCAACAGGGCATAGCCGCCGCTGTTCAGCGCGGCATCGCCATAGGACCGGCCGGCGCCGAAGGCCAGCACGGGCTTGCCGTTGGAGCTTTCGAGGGCGGCGCGCAGCGCGGACTGACGCTCCGGTCGGGCCGCCTTGCTATCGGCGCGGGCCGTGCGGCCCCAGCCGGTCAGGCTGACATCACGCCAGGGAGAGGTGCTCATGCGGCACCTCCGGCGGCGACGCCATGGCCGGCCGCCTCATCCGCCCGCATCATGCGGGTGGCGATGGGCAGGGCGATGAAGCCCAGCAGCACCGCGAACCACAGCGTCGTGACGCGGATGACGGCGGTGGCCGCGACAGCCACGTCCGCCTGGACGCCCAAAGCCACCAGAAGCCCGAACATGGATACCTCCGTGCCGCCTAAACCGCCGGGCAGCATGGCGGCCGCCCCAACCAGCATGGCGAAACAGAAGACGAAAGCGGCCTGGAGCATGGTGACATCGGCCCCAAACACGTCCAGCAGCACCTTCAGCGCATAAGCCTCCGCCCCCCAGCCGATAAGCGCCAGGACCAGACCACCGAGATAAAGTCCCGGCGAGCCGAGGCGACCCGCATGCAGCAGCATGCGCCGCACGCGCCCGAACAGGCGCGGCGCCCGGCCGACAATGCGGTACGCTAGATTGACGATGGGCAGGCTCCAGCGCGGAGCGAGCAGCACGATGGAAGCGCCGCCGACCACGACCGCTCCGATCGCGATAGCCATCCCGTGGCCGGCAAACACGCCGCCCAGGCCGGCAATGGTCAGCAGCACCGCCGCCGCCGCATCGCTCAGACGGTCGGCGATCATCAATCCGGCCGTACGCTCATAGGGATAGCCATGGCCGCGGCGCAGGAACCAGAGCCGCACAGCCTCGCCCAGCTTGCCGGGCGTGGTCGACATGGCCAGCCCGGCCATATAATAGAGCCCGTTCTGCCCTGCCGGAACGGAGAGACCGGCACCGCGTGTGAAGATCAGCCAGCGCACCGTCCTGGCCAGATAATTGATGAGCGACAGCCCCAGCAGCGCAAGCGCCACGCCGGGTCCAATGCGGCCGAGCTGATGCAGCGCCTCCGGCCCGCCGGCCAGAATGCCGGCGATGATGGCGACAACGGCGAAGGCGACGGCGCCGCCGATCGCCCATTTCTCAATGCGTCCGAGGCCGACCGGCATGCCCTCGCGATTGCTGCTTCGGTCCATTCCTGTCAATCCTGTCAAGCCCCCGGCAACCAGTTGATATGTGCGGCCACGACCAGCAGCACGGTCAGAACGCCCAGCATGCGGGACTGCCGGTCACGCAGAGCGAAGAGCACGGGGTCGTCGTTCATCTGTCCGCGGAGGGCCGTGAGCCAAGCGGAACTCAGCCAGTATCCGAGGATCATGCAGATGAACCACAGGATCTCCGGCGTCGCGTAGGAGTGTGCCGGGGAGTCCGGCTCCACCAGATACATGAAGAAGACCAGGGCCGAGCAGAAACCGCTGGCCGCCCCCATGGCGAGCAGCCAGGGATGGTCGCCGGAGCGGTAGCCCCGCCCGGGCGTCGAACGCTTGCCGCTCCGCTCCAGTTCACTGCATTCCGTGTATCGCTTCATGGCTGCGAGGCTGAGAAAGAAGAACATTGAGAAGGTTAACAGCCACGGCGACATGACGGCCCCGATCACGGTGATGCCGGCCAGGATGCGCGTGGTGAACAGGAAGGCGAGGACAAAGAGGTCCAGGTTCGGAACGCGCTTCAGCCGGAACGAATAGGCCAACGTGACCACGAGGTAGAGCAGCGTCACAGCCGCGAATGCCGCCGGCGTGAACAGCAGCAGCACGCCCACCGCGGCCGCAAGCACAGGAATCGCCAGCAGACCGTTCGCAAGCGGCAGGGCGCCGCAGGCGAAGGGCCGCTTGCACTTACTCCTGTGCTGACGGTCATCGGCAAGGTCCAGCAGGTCATTCAGCAGATAGGTCGCCGAGGCGACGAGGCTGAGGATCAGCGTTCCGAGCGCCGCCATGGCGACTGCCCCGAGGTCCAGAACTTGGCCTGACAGCAGCAGCGGCACGAAGACCAGACCGTTCTTGGCCCATTGATGGACGCGGAGCGCCTTGGCCCAGATGCGCCAGTTCGCCGGTTCCAACGCGAACTGCTCATGCACCACGACATCTTCCGGAAGCCGCTTGGCAAGCTTGGTTCCGTTGCCGACCAGCACGGCCGAGCGGCAATGCTCCCAGACATGGATGTCGGTGACGGCATCGCCGCAATAGGTGAAATCCGGTCCGAACTTGGCCGTGATCGCATCGATCTTACGGCGGCCGGACAGGTTCGTCACCCCGTCGCTGCCGATCGCGTCATGGAAGAAGCCGATATCGGCCGCAACCTTGTCGACCAGACTTTGATCGGATGCGGAGACGATGGCGACCGTGCGCCCGTCCAGGCGCTGACGCAGCACCCAATCCAGGAAGTCCCGGTTCAGCGGCAGCGACCCGACGTCAAGATCCACCCGCCGGGCAATTTCCCGCTTCAGGTGGGCCTTGCCGCCGACGAAAAGCCAGTAGGGAATCAGCAACAGCAGCCAAGGCTGCTGTTTTATCAATAACGTAAAGCTTTCATAGAGCAGATCGGTCCTGAGCAGCGTGCCGTCCAGATCGACGATTAATGGACGGCTTTCTACCACGCCGCGGGCTTCGTCGAAGTCGTTCGCGGCGATGGCGGTGTTGCTGTGCAGCATGTAGGCCCCCTCGTCAGCGCCACCTCCAACACGCCGCCAACGCAAATGTCTCCGCGTTGCGGTGCAACATACGCGATATGAGCTGGGACTAATTTGTGACGAAGGGTCTGTAGTTCGGGAAAACCGCCGCTCAAGGGCATTCAACCCGTTTTTGTGACGCAACCCTGTGCTGCTTCGCGCATTAGGATGCTGCGGGAACACTGGCGGGGTGGAGAGGAGATGGGATTGAGGGTCCTGGTGGCGGAGGACGACGTGCTCATCGCGATGCAACTCGGATCTATACTCGAGGATCTGGGCCACGATGCGTGCTGGTTCGCCACAAGCGGCCCGGAAGCCATGGAGCTTGCCCGGCGGCACAAGCCGGACCTTGTGACCATGGACGGCCACCTCGCTGCCGGAACCTCCGGCATTCTGGCGGCATCGGCGATTTCCAGCACGCTCGGCATTCCCGTGGTCATGGTGTCGGGTCATCTCGATGCCCAGACCGCACAGGATGCCGGAGCGGTGGTTCTTGTCGGAAAGCCGTTTCAGCCGGCCGACATCGAGAATGCGCTCCACATCGCCTGCAAGCTCCGCCTGCCGACGCAAAGCTGACCATGGATAGCCGTCCGTCGGAAGCGGCGGGACACTTCTGACATCGGCATCCGATCAAGCGGTGGCTGAGGCGGCACGCCTCATCTCGCGCGTACCGCCTCCTGACGGACGAGCCGGTTCCGCCTAAACCTTACCGGCGCCGACCTTGACGGCGGCTGGCGCGGGGGCGGTGAGACGCTCGGCGAAGTAGTCCACGGTGCGCCGCAGCCCCTCCTCCAGCGACACTCTCGGCTCCCACTCCAGCATCGTGCGGGCGCGGGTGATGTCCGGGCAGCGCTGGATCGGGTCGTCCACCGGCAAGGGCTCGAACACGATGGGGCTGGAGCTGCCGAGATAGTCGCGGATCTTTTCCGCCAGCTCCAGCACGCGGGTCTCCACCGGATTGCCGAGATTGATCGGGCCGGTCACCTCGTCCGGGGCGTTCATCAGGCGGATCATGCCCTCGATCAGATCGTCCACATAGCAGAAGGACCGGGTCTGCGAGCCGTCGCCATAGATGGTGATCGGCTCCCCCTGCAGGGCCTGGACGATGAAGTTCGACACCACGCGCCCGTCCGCCGGGTGCATGCGGGGCCCGTAGGTATTGAAGATGCGCATCACCCGGATGCGCAGATCGTGCTGGCGGTGATAGTCGAAGAACAGGGTCTCGGCACAGCGCTTGCCCTCGTCATAGCAGGCGCGCGGACCGATCGGGTTCACATTGCCGCGGTAATCCTCGGTCTGCGGATGCACCGTGGGATCGCCATACACCTCCGAGGTGGAGGCCTGGAGGATCTTGGCCCCGGTGCGCTTTGCCAGTCCCAGCATGTTGATGGCGCCGTGCACGCTGACCTTGGCCGTCTGGACGGGGTCGTGCTGATAGTGCACCGGGCTGGCCGGGCAGGCGAGATTGTAGATCTCGTCCACCTCCACATAGATCGGGAAGGTGATGTCGTGGCGCATCACCTCGAAATGCGGGTTCTGTAGCAGATGGGAGATGTTCGCGCGGTTGCCGGTGAAGAAGTTGTCGACGCAGAGCACGTCGTTCCCCATCGCCAGAAGCCGCTCACACAGGTGAGAACCAAGAAATCCGGCGCCCCCCGTCACCAGGCAACGTTTGCGCCCACCAAACCGGTCCAGCAGCTCCCGACGGTGCATTCTTTCCCTCCACGGTTTCTTGCAAGCTGAACGCTTCAGCGGGCGATGCGGCACGGTAGAACCGGTTCAACATCTACAAAAGGGCAGGAAAAGTAGGTCGCCGGATGGCGAGGGATACCTCCGACCGAACGTAAAAACGCCAACGATCAGCTAGGATGCCCCCTCAATAGGCACCATGAAAGGCAGGAATACGGAACCGACCTATCCGTCCGCGCGGGGCGTCTGGAACGGGGCGGCCGGCATGCCGGCCGGACAGCGCACCGTGCTCTCAAAGGCTTATCGGACTTGTGCGGCGCGAAAGGCTGGACTATCAAGGCTGCATCGAAGGTGCCCCCTCGGGGGTGAAAAGGGAATGCGGTGAGGTCCGGAAGGACTGAATCCGCGGCTGTCCCCGCAACTGTGAGCGGTGAGCGCTGCCCGTCTACGGCCACTGGGAAACTGGGAAGGCCGGGCATGCGCCCTGACCCGCAAGCCAGGAGACCTGCCTTCGGAAATGCGTCGCACGGCCGTTGGGCGGGGTGTCCTGGCGGGGCGGGTTTCCGTTTCGTGCCGGCGCTTCGGAAGGAGTGCGCCCGCGTGAACGCCATGCCATCGCATGTCGGCACCGACCCGGCCTGTCCGGTTCCGCCAGCATCCGTCCCTTGGACGGTTGCCGCGCGGGCCTGCTTCCGATTTCGCATCATCGCGGAACGGAGCCTTGAAAAGTGCCAAAGTCCAGTCTCTACCCAATGTCCCGCCGGCCAGCGTTGTGGCTGGCATTCGGCATCGCCGCCGTCCTTCCCCTACCGGCATTTGCCCAGGCGGGCGTGCAGGCCGGAGACATAGAGGAAATCGTCATCACCGCCACGCGCGTGCCGACCCGCCTCGACCGTGTCGGCAGCAGCATCAGCGTGATCACCGCCAAGGAGATTGAACGTAGCCAGCAGCCCCAGGCCATAGACGTGCTGCGGCGCGTGCCGGGCGTCTCCATCTCCCGCAGCGGCGGGGTGGGATCGACGTCCCTCCTGCGCCTGCGCGGCTCAGAACCGGGCATGGTCAAGGTGGTGATCGACGGCGTCGAGATGAACGATGCGTCCAGCGCCAACCGGGAGTTCGATTTCAACGCCCTGCTCACCGATGATATCGAGCGGATCGAGGTGCTGCGCGGCCCGCAGAGCGCGCTTTACGGCAATGATGCCATGGCGGGCGTGATCAATATCATCACCCGTCGCGGCCAGGGTCCGCTCACGGTCCGCGGCCTGATCGAAGGCGGCGCCTACGACACCCTCCGCCAAAACCTGTCGGTGAGCGGCGCGTCCGGCGGCGTGGAATATGCCCTGTCGGGCAGCAACTACGAGACGGACGGTTTCTCCCGCATTGCCGCAGGCGATGAGGATGACGGAAGCACCGCCCGGTCGGTGCAGGGCCGGCTCGGCTTCCGCCCCAATGAACAGGTCCGGATCGACCTTTCCGGCGGCTGGTCCTGGCTGGACACGGATTTCGATCCCGGCGCCACCAGCGACGGGCTGGCCTTCCAGGAAAAGGAAACCCTGCATGGCCGGGCAGCAGGCATGCTGACCGGGTTGGATGGCAGATTGGAAACCACCATGGCCGTGGGCGCCAGCCGGACGGAGCGGGATTTCGACGAGCCTCTGGGCTTCTATCGCTTTTCCACCTTCGACAGCGACCAGCTCGGCGTCGACCTGCTCTCGAACCTGCGTCTGCGCGCGGCGGACGTGGCGACGCTCGGCGTCGCCTGGGACCGGGAAAAGGCTGAGACAACGAACACCAGTGCCGGCGTCACTGCGCCAGGCGTGTCGGCGGACGTGGAAACCTGGGCCGTGTTTGGCCAGTACCTGGCCGCCGTCACGGAGGAGCTGACGGTCACGCTGGGACTGCGCCATGATGATCACGCCCAGTTCGGTGGCGAGACGACCTGGCGCACCACCGCGGCCTATGCGCTGGACCAGACCGGAACCGTGTTCCGGGCCAGCTACGGCACCGCCCGGCGAGCGCCCAGCCTGTATCAGCTTTTCGACCCAAGCTTCGGCAATGCCGAGTTGGAGGCGGAAGAAAGCTGGGGAGCGGATGCGGGCATGGAGCAGAGCCTGCTGGATGGCAAAGTGACCGCCGGGGTCACTGTGTTCCGGAATCGCTACGACGATCTGATCGCCTTTACCAACGGCTATGTGAATGTCGGTGAGGCGCGCAGTCAGGGTATCGAGGCCAGCCTGTCCGCACGCCCGGCGAGCTGGTTGGAGCTGAGCGCGAACTATACCTGGCTGGACACCAAGAACCTGGATACCGGCCGCGAACTGCCGCGCCGTCCGCGCAACATGGTGAATCTCGCGGCGGATATCGCCTTGACGGAGGTTGCCAGCCTTGGGGCCGACCTGCGCTATGTCAGCTCTCAGCTTGATCGCGCCACCGCCACCTCGCCCCGGCTTGACGGATACGCGGTCGTCAACCTGCTTGGGCGCTGGCGTGTGGCGGACGGCATCAGCCTGTTCGGCCGCATCGAAAACCTGTTCGACGAGGAGTATCAGGAGGTCCTGAACTACAACACGCCCGGCCGCTCCGCCTATGGCGGCGTCCGGGTGGAGTTCTGATCGATGATCGCCCGCGCCCTTCTGATGCTGCTGTTTATCGCGCTGTCCGTCGGAGGGGCGCAGGCGGCGCCGACCCGCGTGGTTTCGCTCTCCCTCTGCACCGACCAGTTCGTGCTGGCGCTGGCAGAACGAGGACAGGTCGCGGCGTTGAGCCGTCTGGCCGGCGACCCGCATCTGTCGCCCTTTGCCGCCCAGGCAGCGGGCATGCCCCGGCATGGCGGCACGGCGGAGGAAATCCTGATGCTGAAGCCGGACCTTGTTGTAGCAGGCGGCTTCGCCCGCGGCCGTACGGTGGAGATGCTGGAACGGCTGGGCGTTCCCGTGCTGCGCCTGCGCTCCGCCACCTTGCTGGCCGATATCCTGCCCCAGGTGGAGCAGGTGGCCCAGGCGCTTGGCCGTATGGAGGAGGGCCATGCCCTGCGGGCCTCCCTCGAAGCGCGGTATGCCGCCAAGCAGGGCGGACAGCGGGTCGGCACGGCGGCGCTGTACCGCCCCGGCGGGGATGCGCCGGGCACCCGCGACCTTGCCAACGACATGATGTCGACCGCCGGTCTGACCAACATTGCCGGCAGGCTGGCCCGCCGCGCCAATGGCCGGGTGTTCGTAGAGCAGCTGGTGCTGGACCCGCCGGACATATTGGTGGTGGACAGCCGACGGCCGGACCGGCCGGGCATCGGCCAATCCATCCTGGATCACCCCGCCCTGCGCCCCATCGCCGGCCGGATGCGGGAGGTGGAGTTCCCAATCAAATACTGGCTCTGCGCCGGTCCAGGCTCGTTCGACGGGGCCGAGGTGCTGCGTGCCGCAGCGTTGGAAACTAAGCCATGACCGTCCTTTCCGTTCCGGCACGGTCCCTTGTAGCTGACATGCCGCTCTGCAGTGGGCTGGCGGCGTTGCTGGCGGTGCTGTTCGTGACATCCCTGGTGGTCGGCCCGGCGGCGGTTCCGCCGGGAGAACTATTGGCCGGGCTCTTCGGTCGGGGCGATCCGGCCGTAGTGCTGGTTGCACAGGAGATAAGGCTGCCCCGCGCCCTGTTGGGAGCATTGGTCGGGGCCGGGCTGGGCATGGCCGGGGCAGCGCTGCAGGGCTTTCTGCGCAATCCCCTGGCCGATCCTGGCCTGGTTGGCGCCTCCTCCTCCGCCTCGGTCGGGGCCGTGCTGGTGCTGTATTTCGGGCTGTCGGCCGCCTTTCCCCTGGCGCTGCCCCTGGCCGGAATGACGGGCGCTGGCGTCGGCATGGCCTTGATCCTGATGTTGGCTGGCAGGCAGGCAAGCGTACTGAGCTTGATCCTGGCCGGGGTGGCTGTGCAGACGCTGGCGGGATCGTTGACCTCCCTTGCCCTCAACCTCGCCCCCAACCCCCACGCGGCGCTGGAGATCGCCTTCTGGCTTCTCGGCTCGCTCACCGACCGCACGCTGGACCATGCCGCGGTGGCCGCCCCCTTCCTTGCCGCCGGGCTGGTCATGCTGTTCCAGGCCCGGCGGCATCTGGACGCGCTGGGTCTGGGGGAGCGGACAGCGGTCAGCCTGGGGGTGGACGTGGACAGGCTGCGGCTGCGGGTCGTACTTGGCACGGTGCTGGCCGTGGGGTCCGGGGTTTCGGTGACCGGCAGCATCGGCTTCGTCGGGCTGGTGGTCCCGAACCTGTTGCGCCCGCTGGTCGGGCATGAGCCCGGACGCCTGCTCCTGCCAAGCGCCCTGGCCGGCGGCGCCCTTCTGCTGCTGGCCGATATCCTGGTGCGGCTGGCGCCAACCAATGATGAGCTGAAGCTGGGCGTCGTCACCGGCCTGATCGGAGCGCCATTTTTCCTGCATCTGCTGCGCAAGTTGAGAGCGGAGGTCCGATGAGCGGGCTACAGGCCACAGGCATCTCCGTCGCCCTGGGGGGCAGGCCGGTGCTGGACGGGGTAACCGCCCGGCTCACCCCTGGGGAGCTGGTCGGGCTTATCGGCCCGAACGGGGCCGGCAAGACCACCCTGCTCGGCGTGCTGGCTGGGCTGACCCGGCCCGACAGGGGAGAGGCGACGCTGGACGGTGAGCTGCTTGCCGCCCTACCGGGACCGGAACGGGCGCGGCGTCTGGCGTATCTGGACCAGAATGCCCACAGCCATTGGCCGTTACGGGCCGAGCGGGTGGTCACGCTGGGCCGGCTGCCACATGCCGATGCTTGGCGCGGTCCGGCGCCGGAGGATGCGGCGGCGGTGGAGCGCGCATTGGCGCGCTGTCAGGTCATGCATCTGCGCGACCGCATCGCGACCACCCTGTCCGGCGGGGAACGGGCGCGGGTCATGTTGGCCAGGGCGCTGGCGGTGGAGCCTGACTATCTGCTGGCGGACGAACCCGCGGCAGGCCTTGACCCCTATCACCAGCTCCAGGTGATGGAACTGCTGGCCGGGTTGGCGGCTGCGGGCATGGGGGTACTCGTCGTGCTGCACGACCTTACGCTGGCGCTGCGCTTCTGCACCCGGCTCTGCCTGCTGGCGGAAGGGGCAGGGATCGTCGCCGATGCAGCTCCCGCCGACCTTATTGAAACCGGCCTGCTGGAGCGGGTCTATGGCATCGAGTTGCATCACGGCGCCCGCGACGGGCAGCCCTTTGCACTGCCCTGGCGACGTGGGCCGGGAGCATGCAATGCCTGATGCCCTGCCCCGCGTGACCCTGGTTCTCGGGGGTGCCCGCTCAGGCAAGAGCCGCCACGCCGAAACCCTGATCCGCGCCCTGCCTTCCCCATGGAGCTATATCGCCACTGCCCAGCCCTTTGATGCAGAGATGCAGGAGCGGATCGCCCGTCATCAGGAGGATCGTAGCGAAGGCTGGATCACGGTGGAGGAACCGCTGGATTTGGCCGCGGCCCTGCGGGCACAGGCGGGCGGGCCGGTTCTGGTCGACTGCCTGACCCTGTGGCTCAGCAATCTCATGCTGTCTGAGCGCGATCCGGAGATGGAGACGGGCCGCCTGCTTGCGGCACTGGATGTAGTGGCCGGACCCGTCGTGCTGGTGTCCAACGAGGTCGGGATGGGCATCGTGCCGGACAACGCCTTGGCCCGCGCCTTTCGCGATGCTGCCGGCCGGCTGAACCAGAGGGTAGCGGCCATGGCCGACCGCGTCGTGCTGGTGGTCGCCGGACTGCCTTTGACTGTGAAACAGGAGACATCCCATGGATGAGTCGAACCCGGAGGAAGCGGCCGCCCGGCACAGGATCAAGATGCAGAAGCGCAAGGCCCTGCAGGACGCACGGATCGCCGCGGCCACGCAGGAGAAAGGCTTGCTGATGGTCCACACCGGCCCCGGCAAGGGCAAGTCCACCGCGGCTTTCGGGCTGATGATGCGCGCCGCCGGGCACGGCTTCCGAGTGGGGCTGGTCCAGTTCACCAAAGGTACTTGGGCGACGGGCGAGGATGTGGCGCTGGAGCGCTTTGCCGACCTGATCGACCGCCATGTGATGGGAGAGGGTTTCACCTGGGAAACCCAGGACCGCGACCGCGACGTTGCCGCCGCTCGCCAAGCCTGGAAGAGGGCCAAGACGCTGATGGCGGACCCGGCCTACCGGCTGGTGGTGCTGGATGAGCTGAATATCGTGCTGCGCTACGGCTACCTGGATGTGGAGGAGATTGTAGCCGTGCTGTCCGCACGCCGGCCGGACCTGCATGTGCTCGTCACCGGACGCAACGCCAAGCCGCCCCTGATCGAAGCGGCCGATCTGATGACGGAGTTCGTTGCCGTGAAGCACCCCTTCCAGGCCGGTATCAAGGCGCAGGCGGGAATCGAGTTCTGATGAAGCGCCCGGCCAGCCTGATGATCCAGGGTACCGGTTCCGACGTCGGCAAGTCGTTGCTGGTGGCGGGGCTGGCGCGCGCCTTCTCCCGCCGCGGGCTGGCGGTTCGTCCCTTCAAGCCGCAGAACATGTCGAACAACGCGGCAGTCACGGCGGATGGGGGTGAGATTGGACGGGCACAGGCATTGCAGGCGCTGGCCTGCGGCGTGGAGCCGACCGTCGACATGAATCCGGTGCTGCTGAAGCCACAGAGCGATATCGGCGCCCAGGTGGTGGTGCAGGGGCGGGTTTTGACCGCGGCGCGGGCCGGGGATTACCAGCGCCTGAAGGGCCAGCTTCTGACCCGCGTGCTTGAAAGCTTCGGGCGGTTGGGACAGGACGCCGATCTGGTGCTGGTGGAAGGCGCCGGCAGCCCGGCGGAAACCAATCTGCGCGCCGGCGACATCGCCAACATGGGCTTTGCCCAGGCCGCCAGCGTGCCGGTGGTGATCGCCGGCGACATAGACCGCGGCGGCGTGATCGCAAGCTTGGTAGGAACCCATGCCGTCCTGGCCCCGGAGGACAGAAGCCTGATACGGGGCTTTCTCATCAACCGGTTCCGGGGCGATGTCCGCCTGTTCGACGAAGGCATTTCGGAAATCGGGCGACACACAGGCTGGGCCTGCTTCGGTGTGCTGCCGTACCTGCCTGCTGCCCGCCGCCTGCCGGCAGAGGATGCGGTCGTCCTGGATCGCGCAGCAGGGCAAACGGCTGCCGGCCTGAAGATCGCCGTGCCGATGCTGAGCCGCATCGCCAATTTCGACGATCTCGACCCATTGCATCTTGAGCCGGAGGTAGAAGTGGAGATGGTGTCGCCCGGCCGCGCCATTCCCGGCGATGCCGCCTTGGTGATCCTGCCGGGCAGCAAGGCTACCATCGCGGACCTGAAGTTTATGCGGGCACAGGGCTGGGACATCGACATCCAGGCGCACCTGCGGCGTGGCGGACATGTGCTGGGCCTGTGTGGCGGCTACCAGATGCTGGGCCGGACGGTATCCGACCCTGAGGGTATCGAGGGCCCGGCAGAGACGGTGACTGGCTTGGGCCTGCTGGAGGTGGAGACGGTTCTGGCTGGGCCGAAGGTCCTGCGCCGCGTCGCGGGCAGGATGGTGGATGGCGGTGCGCCATTCGACGGGTATGAGATCCATATCGGCCGCACCGGGGGGCCGGACACGGCACGACCACTGCTCCGTTTCGAGGACGGAACGTTGGACGGCGCAGTCAGCGCGGACGGCAGGATCGGCGGCTGTTATGTCCATGGCATCTTCGCCGATGACCGCCTGCGCGCCGCCTTTCTGAAGCGGTTCGGCTGCACGGGCGGCCTGTCCTACCGGGCAAGCGTCGAGACGGCATTGGACGGGATCGCCGATGCCATGGAATTGCACCTGGACCTGGATGGGCTGCTCGCCATCGCCCGGCAGGGGTGACGGAATGTCCGCCCTAGACCAGCAGTGCCGCGAAGACACCTGCCGCCCCCAGAAGCCACAGGATCGCCAGAGCCCCACGGTACAGATGCAGAGCGTCCCGGATATCCGCTGCGGTGGCAGCGGCCCGGCCCCGCCCCATCCAGGCATCCTCCACCCGCGTTTCCCCATAGACCCGAGGCCCCGCCAGCCGAAGTCCCAACGCCCCTGCCATGGCAGCCTCCGGCCAGCCTGCGTTCGGGGAGCGGTGCCGGGGCGCATCGCGCCAAGCCGCCCATACCGCACCCGACGCGCTGAAGCCGGAGCGGAACAGGGCAGCGCCGGCGATCAGCAGGGCTGTGAGGCGGGAAGCCGGCAGGTTCAACAAATCATCCAGCCGTGCCGCCGCCCAACCAAAATACAGGTGACGGGGCGTGCGGTGCCCGATCATGCTGTCCGCGGTATTTACCGCCTTGTAGAACAGCAGTCCCGGCAGTCCTCCGACCAGCAGCCAGATGGCCGGCGCCACGACGCCGTCCGAAAAATTCTCGGCAAGACTCTCGATGGCGGCGCGGGAGACGCCGGCCTCATCCAGGCTTTCCGGATTGCGCCCGACGATATGGGCCACCGCACGACGTCCGGCCGGGAGTCCCCCCGCCCCAAGCGCCGCAGGAACATCCGCGACGAACCGGTACAGGCTGCGCTGGGCCAGCAGCGTGGCGGCGACAATAGCTTCCAGCAGCAGCCCTGCCAGTCGATACGGTTCCGGAATGAGGTCGACCAGCTTCTGGATGGCAAGGCCCGCCGCGATTGCTCCGGCCGACAGCATCACGACTGCAAGAACGCCGGCCGCGCGCTGGCCCGCGCTGCTCCGGCATGGTCGGTTCAATCCTCTGTCCAATACGGATATCACGGCGCCGATCCAGACGACCGGATGCCGGATCGCGCGATAGAGCCGGTCCGGGTAGCCGAACGCCGCCTCGACTGCCAATGCGGTAAGCAGCAGGAGAAAGGCGTGCGCCAGCGCGTCTTCGATGAGGGAGGAAAGTGGGTCCATGGCGCGATCCCATAGCATAGCTCCATTTGCGGGACAGCCGCCCGCTTCGCCAGCCCTGCCCCATGGCGGCGAGCTCGACGCGGCCCGCCGCCTCTATCCTGACGCCCCACAGCCCTGGATCGACCTCAGCACCGGCATCAATCCCTGGCCCTATCCTGTCGAGCCGGTCTCACGGGAAGCATGGACGCGGCTGCCGGGAGCGGACGCACTGGCCAGGTTGCTGACGGCAGCCGCGCAATGTTACGGCGCGCCCGGACCGGCCGATGTGGTAGCTGCCCCAGGCACGCAGGCCTTGATCCAGATGCTGCCGCGTCTGCGCCATCCGGGTCGTGTCGTGATACAGGCGCCGACCTATGCCGAGCATGCCAGATGTTGGGCGCTGGCCGGGCATGAGGTCGTTTTGGTGGATGATCCGGAAGCCGGGCTGGACAGCGCCGACGTCTGCATCATCGTCAATCCCAACAATCCCGACGGACGGCGGCACGATCCCACAAGGTTGGGCCGCTGGGCCGCCCGGCTGGCGGCACGAGGCGGTTGGCTGCTGGTGGACGAGGCTTTTTCCGACGCCGATCCAGGGCTCAGCGCGGCCAGATTCGTGGGATCGCCCGGCCTCGTAATCCTTCGCTCCTTCGGGAAGTTCTACGGTCTGGCCGGGGTGCGGCTGGGATTCGTCCTCACCGATGCCGGTCTGGCCGGGCGGATCGCCGACATGCTCGGCCCCTGGGCAGTGGCCGGCCCGGCGCTGGAGGTCGGAACGCGGGCGCTGCTGGATCATGCATGGGCCGACCGGACCCGCCGCCGCTTGACAGCGGCGGCTGCGGGGCTGGACCAAATCCTGTCGCACGGTGGGCTGGACGTATTGGGCGGAACGAGTCTGTTCCGGCTGGCAGGCATCCGCGACGCCGAAGTTCTGTTCGAACGGCTGGCTCGAGCCGGAATCTGGGTGCGGCGCTTCCCCGACCAGCCGGACCGGCTCCGCTTCGGCCTGCTGCCGGACGACAGGGCGGCGGACCGTCTGCAGGATGCACTGGCTGGTCGCCCCTGACGCCCAGCCATCCCAGGCGCTGCCTCAGCGGCGTTCCGCCGAGGTCAGCCGAATCCCTGCACAGCTTTCCGTACCGGACTCCGGCTGGGTGCCGAGCGGGGGCTTGGCCAGGGTGGCCGCTACCCAGTCCGCCAACACCTCTGCCACGCGCGGGTTGCCGGCCGCCGGCTCCTCACCTTGCGTCCGCGCTTCTTGGCGCACCTCCCCACGGCTGCCGACCCGGTCCATGCCATGGTCGGTCTCCAGAAATTCGACGTAGCAGGCGGTTCCAGGCCGGTAGTGGTTCACGACTTCGGCGATCAGGCGGTGATCCTCATCATTCACGGCCGCCGCATCCTCCGCCCCGTGCAGCACCAGCGTCTCCGCCAGCGTATCGCGCCAGGCGGCGGTCAGTGGCTGCTCGGGCAACTGGTGCCAGTAGCTGTAATGCCGCCCAAACAGTCGTTCCTCGCCGTCCCAGCCGTGGAAATCCCTGAGAATGCGGCCATGCAGCGCGTCCTCAGCTTCCAGATCGGCGGGCGGACGCTTTTCCAGATAGAAGCGGCGCAGGGTCTCGCGGGCGCTTTCCGCCCGTTCGGCGGACTGCACCGGATCGCCGTCGCCGAAGACGACGTCCTGAATGCGGATCACATCCAGGATATAATCGTGCCAGTTCCGCAGAACGGTACCATAGACCGCCACGCCGCGCGGCGCCGGCCCTTGGGCGGCGAGCAGCGGTGCTTCCAGACCGCCCATCGAGTGGCCGAACATGAAGATCCGTTCCGGCGGGATGCCGCGCACTTCCATCATGGCCTTGTAACCGGCCTGGAACGCGGCCAGCTCGGTTTCGAAGTCGATGGAATCGCACCGCGGCGTTCCCCTGCTGTCCCCCATGCCCGACTTTTCCACCCGATAGGTGCCGACGCCGTGGGCCAGCAGTTCAGCAGTCAGCCGGGAATAGATGAAGTCCGGACTTGGCGACTCCACGGACGAACAGGTGTAGCCCTGGATGATGAAGACCACGGGCGCATCCGGGCGCCCCTCCGGCAGCACCAGGATGTCGCGCAGCCTGCCGCCCTGGAAAGGCACGGCGCCATAGCTGACCGATGCGTCCCGATACGTCTCCTCCGGCTTGCCGACGGCCGTGCCGGAAACCGTCAGTTCCCGGCCGTCCCGCCAAAGGGTGAGTTCCAGCGCATCTCCAGCCCGCACCACGCCAATGGCGGCGACCAGCCCTGCGGGCGAGGAGATCGCCGTGCCGTTGAGCGCCAGGATCACATCGCCGGTCTGGACTCCGAGCCGCTCCGCGTTGAGGGCGGGCAGAACCTGCCGCACTAGCACGCCGCGCCCCTCGCCGACCTCGGCGACCAGCTCCGGCGGTACTGCGACGGGCGCCACCCCGAGGGCGGCCGTCCGGGGAAGCACATCCTCCGCGGCCCGAACAGGACTGGCGGCGAACCCGGCTCCGATCAGGAGCAAGGCCAGTGCGGGAGCAAGGCGGCGAAGCGGCATGGGGGAATCTCCGGGCCGGGTTGCATGGATGCAGATTAGCCCGGCAGACGGGGGATGTAGAGGCCACTGCCGCAGTCTTGCCTGGAGCCACCTGCTGAAACGAGGCACCCTGATTGGGATGGCTGCGCACCCAGTCCGGATGGGCGCGTATCCGCAAGTCCGCGGCTAGACTGCCGCGCAACGACGAATAACCAGGATTCGGGAGGAACCGCGTGACCACAGCAGGGCAGAACTTCATTGCCGCGCGCGACGCGCTTCTGGCCGCGCGCACCGACTATGCCGCCGCGCGGGCGACGTTCCGCTGGCCGGAGACGGAGCGCTTCAACTGGGCGCTGGACTATTTCGACACGATCGCCCGCGGCAATGACCGCACGGCGCTGCATGTGGTGCAGGAGGATGGCGGCGACGTCCGCCTGTCCTATGCCCAGCTCTCGGAGCGGTCCTCGCGCCTGGCCAACTGGCTGCGCGGCGAGGGCGTGCAGCGCGGCGACCGCATCCTGCTTATGCTGCCCAATGTGGCCCCGCTCTGGGAAGTAATGCTGGCCGCCATGAAGCTCGGCGCGGTGGTGATCCCGGCCACCACCCTGCTGGAAGGGGAGGAGTTGCGCGACCGGCTGAGCCGCGGCGGGGCCAAGTTCGTGATCGCCACAAAGGAACAGTGCGTCAAGTTCGACGGCATGGGCGAGGGCTTCCACCGGATCGCGATCGGCGGAGCTCCGGACGGCTGGCGGGCGCTGGAAGCCGGCTATGACGCGCCGGCCGAGTTCGCCCCCGATGGGGAGACCCAGGGCGACGACCCGATGTTGCTCTATTTCACTTCCGGCACCACGGCCAAGCCGAAGCTGGTGCTGCATACCCACCGCAGCTATCCGGTCGGGCACCTGTCAACCCTGTACTGGGTCGGGCTGCGGCCGGGCGACGTGCATTGGAACATCAGCTCTCCTGGCTGGGCCAAGCATGCCTGGAGCAACGTCTTCATGCCGCTGAACGCGGAAGCCACGGTTTTCGTCTATAATTTCAGCCGGTTTAACGCACGGGCCGTTCTGGACACGATGGTGCAGCATGGCGTCACCTGCCTGTGCGCGCCGCCCACCGTCTGGCGCATGCTGATCCAGGAGGACCTCAAGGCCTGGCCGGTCAAGCTGCGCGAGGTGGTCGGGGCTGGTGAGCCGCTGAATCCGGAGGTGATCGAGCAGGTGCGGGATGCCTGGGGATTGGATATCCGCGACGGCTACGGCCAGACCGAGACCACGGCCCAGATCGGCAATCCGCCCGGCCAGCCGGTCAAGCCCGGCAGCATGGGACGGCCGCTTCCGGGCTACGATGTCGTGCTGCTGGACGCCGACGGCAATGAGACGGAGGAAGGGGAGATTGCTATGCGCCTCAATCCCCGTCCGGCGGGTCTGATGGCCGGATATCAAGCTGCGGCGGGCGAGCCGGTACAGCCGCCCCAGGGCGAATACTATCGCACGGGCGATGTCGCCAGCCGGGATGCCGACGGCTATCTGACCTATGTCGGGCGAGCCGATGACGTGTTCAAAGCCAGTGACTACCGGATCAGCCCCTTCGAGCTGGAAAGCGCCCTGATCGAGCATGACGCGATTGCGGAAGCTGCCGTCGTCCCCTCGCCCGATCCCGTCCGCCTAGCCGTGCCGAAGGCCTTCCTGGTCCTGGCCGGCGGGTTCACGCCCGACCGGGCCCTGGCGCTGGAGGTGTTCCGGCACATCCGTGCCGCCCTGCCCCCTTACAAGCGCATCCGCCGCATCGAGTTCTCCGACCTGCCGAAGACGATTTCCGGCAAGATCCGGCGCGTGGAACTGCGCAAGGCGGAACTTGCCCGGACCATGCCGGCGGAGCGGCGGCCGCTGGAGTTCTGGGAGGAGGATTTCCCTGAACTGAAAGGCTAGAGGAAGGGCGCAGACCGGCCGATGCGGGCACTCCCGCATCGGCCGGCACCGTACCGTATCAGTACTGCTCCCGGGCAGGCCCTACGCAGGATTATCTAAAATTTGCGAAAAAGTGCAATTGGTGCAATCCTTGGATTGACCGCGGGCACCGGCGGGATGGGACGTCCGAAATCCTGCGTGCCGTTAGCGTTTCGCTAACCGCGGGGCGGTAGCAAAAACTGGCCGCCCTGTCTTTCCGG
The DNA here is from genome assembly GCF_003568845.1 of Indioceanicola profundi. Classification (NCBI taxonomy): domain Bacteria; kingdom Pseudomonadati; phylum Pseudomonadota; class Alphaproteobacteria; order Rhodospirillales; family Azospirillaceae; genus Indioceanicola; species Indioceanicola profundi. Next base: position 862,513 of record NZ_CP030127.1, read on the forward strand.
GCGTTCGGGTGGAGTATGCAGCACGATGGGCAGGTCTCTTCGATGTGCCTTATGAAGTTCCTGGCTGAGCGGAAGGCGTCTCCGACGATGCATCGGTGGACGGTGCTGCCGTGTGATCGGAGCCTGCTGTCATCATGAATCTGGAAATCGCGGGACTCTGCTTCACTTCGGAAGCGGGCGCCGCATCGTCGCACGATGTCTGGCTGGTCGTGCTCTCCTATGTCATCGCGGCACTCGGGTCCTTCACATCCCTCGACATGGCGGAGCGCCTGCGCCATGCCTCCGGACATGCGGCTCGGATATGGCACTTCGGTGCTGCCGTGGTCCTGGGCGGCAGCATCTGGGCGATGCATTTTGTCGGCATGCTGGCCTACTCGACTGAAGTCGAACTTGCCTATGAGCCCGGCCTCACTCTGGCTTCCCTGGCGATTGCGGTCGGGTTCGTCTGGCTGGGGCTCTATCTGGTCAGGGGGCGCCAGCCTGAATTCAGGCGGCTCGCGGTGGCCGGCACCATATTGGGGCTCGGCGTGGCAGCCATGCATTATGCCGGGATGGCGGCGATCCGCCTCTCCGGCAGTGTCGCCTACACGCCCGTTCTATGGACCGTCTCTATCCTGATCGCCATCGCCGCGGCGACGGCTGCGCTCTGGCTCGCCCTCAATGTATGGGCGGCGTGGCAACGCGCCATCGCAGCCCTCGTGATGGCGCTGGCGATCTGCGGGATGCACTATACGGGAATCGCCTCCACAGTGATCAGGTTGGATGCCCTTGACCTGAAGGCGCACGGCCTGTCCAACGGCCCCCTGGCAGTGGCGGTGGGGGCCGGCACGCTGGCTCTCCTTTTCATCGCCCTGATCTCCTCGGTCGCGGACCGCAGGCTTTCGTCCGCGTTGGCGCGCGAAGCTGAGACCCTGCGCGCAAAGAATGCCGAACTGCAGGCCGTGCAGATGCAGCTTGAGGCCACGCAACGCGAAATCATCCGGCGCCTCTGCTCGGCTGGCGAATTCCGCGACGACATCACCGGACAGCATGTCGCCCGCATGGGCATGCTGGCGCATCGGCTTGCCCTGGCCGCGGGTTGCGACCGCGCATATGCCGACCGCCTCCGTGAAGCGGCGCCGCTGCACGATATCGGAAAGATCGGCATACCTGACGGGGTGCTGCACAAGCCGGGGAAGCTCGATCCCGACGAATGGGCCGTGATGCAGACCCATGCGGAGATCGGCGCCCAAATCCTGGGCGGCAGCAATCTGCCGCTGCTGGATCTGGCCGCGGAGATCGCCGCGACCCATCATGAGAAATGGGACGGCACCGGCTACCCTCGAGGGCTGAAGGGTGAGGAAATTCCCCTATCCGGCCGGATCGTGGCGCTGGCGGACGTATTCGATGCGCTGTTGTCGCCCCGGCCCTATAAGGAACCCTGGCCGATGAGCCGGGTGGTGGCCCTGATCCGCGAGCAGTCAGGACGGCATTTCGATCCCCATCTGGTGGAGATCTTCCTGGCCGAACTTGACAGCATGATAACGGTGCGGGGCGCACTCGAAAGCGTGTGACCCATCTTCGTGAATGCGCCTGATGCCGCCCGCAGCCGGAACTGCGGACGGCCCGGGCCGCGTCAGACCGGGTGGCCCGGCGTCGGCTTCTTGTCGCGATCGGCGTTCTGCGGCTTGATCTTGGCGCCCTGCTCGAAAGCCGGCTCATCCTTACGGCCGCCGCCGGCCTGACTGCCTCCGGACGCAGGGCCGGTTGCCTTCTTGTCCTCTCCCATTTTCATCTTCCTTGTTCGGTTGCGACGGAACGCCGGGAGCAACAGAACCGGCGGGGGAGCGTTCCGGGATTTGCTTCCGTCCCAGCCCTATCCGCCAGCCGCGGACCGCAGCCGATGCACCGCCTTCGGCGCGTCGATCCGGCGGTAGATAGCTTCCACGATGCTGTAGATGCCGAAAGCGATCAAGCCCAGCGCCAGCAGGCCCAGCAGCCAGGGCCCGAACGGCTGTGACTGCAAGGTGCGGAGCACATCGCCAAGCCCGCCAACCTCGGAAGCATCCGCATGTAGAGCCGCCGTAATGAAGAAGCCGCCGAGAATGATGAAGACAACGCCCTTGGCCGAAAGACCAGCCCGACCGACCGGGTCGACGATGCGCCGCACCTGCGGATCGGGCGACATGTGCTTGCGGAACCCGGCCTTATAGGCCTTCACGAAATGACCGACGGCGGCACCCAGCACCGCGACACCGACAGCGCCGACCAGCCACTGCCCGAAGGGCTTTTCCAGCAGCCATGCCGTCCAGTCCTGGGCACCGCCGCCGCCGCTTCCGCCGTCGGACCCGGTGACCAGGCCGACGGCAAAAATCGCCAGACTGGTATGGATCACGGCACTGGCCAGAAGACCGCCACGGATGGCGAGCCCCTTGGCGCTGGCGCCATGGTCATCCACGTCGAGTACGGCCTGGACCGCCCGCCATAGCGAATAGCCCAGCAGGCCGAGGGCGATGACCGCCAGCAGAATACGGCCCATAGGCTCATCCAGCAGCGATGATAGCGCGCCCTCGCTGTCGGTCGGGCTACCGCTGCCCCTGGCTGCCTGGATCGCGAAATACCCGATGATCAGATAGACCACACCGCGGGCGGCATAACCCAGCCGCGCCAGCCAACTCACCCGCCGCAAGGGATCGACCATGGCAATCTCCGCTCCGTCAGGATGGTATCCCCCGACCGACGAAAACGGGCGGGAATACTCAAACCGATACGGACCGGTGCTGGTTCCGCCTGATCTGCTCGACCGCCCGCCAGCATGACGCAGCCGGGCCAGCGGCATCGTCATTCCGACTGCAAGTGCTAATAGCTTCAAGATTGCCGTGCGCCGGGACGCTTGCCGAATATCTAACTGGCTTGCCCGTCACTTAAGAGCCCGTTCCCCGGCCCCGCTGGTCAGATCATGGGCAGGCTGCGCGGCTTTGGACCGCGCGGGAAGACGGCGTCGATCCGCGCCAGCTCCGCATCCGACAGGACAAGGCCGCCTGCGGCCGCATTGTCCGCGGCATGTACGGGCTGCCCGGTCTTCGGAATGGCGAAAAGAGATGGACGGCGGGTCAGGGCGGCCAGGGCCACTTGGCGCGAACTGGCGCCATGAGCGTCGGCGATCTCCGCCAGCAGGCGTCCGCCTTCCGTCCGGGGGCCGGGGAACTGGCCGCTGCCGAAGGGGCTGTAGGCGACGACGGCAACATTGTTCGCCTCGCACCAGGGAATGACGGCGTGCTCGATGGCCCGCTCCTCCAGATGATAGAGCACCTGGTTGCAGGCAATCCGCCCCGGCCCGACGATGGCCAGCGCTTCCTCCAGATCGCCCTCGTCGAAATTACTGACGCCCCAGGAGAGTATCTTTCCTTCGCTCTGCAGTTCCTCCAGCGCTTCAATAGTGTCCGCGAGAGGATGTCCGCCGCGCCAGTGCAGCAGATAACAATCCAACCGATCCGTCTTGAGCCGGGCCAGCGAGCGTTCGCAGGCGGCACGCGTCCCGCGCCTCGAAGCGTTCTGCGGAAGCACTTTGGAGACCAGGAAGACCTCATCCCGGCGGCCTGCGATGGCCTCTGCCACCAGCGGCTCCGCCTCGCCGTACATTTCCGCCGTGTCGATGTGGCTCATGCCCAGCTCCAGGCCGTGACGCAGGGCGGCGATTGCGCCGCGCCGATCATCCAGGTCGAGGTTCCAGGTTCCCTGCCCGATGACAGGGACGGAGCGTCCCGTGGAGCCGAAGACATGGTGGCGCATGGTTCCATCCTTCCTGACCGGAGCGGCCGCAACCGGCGTATCGGCGATACCCGACTTCCAGCTGGCGATCGACCCTAAGCAGGCGCGCGGACTGTTGCAATCGGAACAGCGGCCGCACTGCTATCCTATCCGCGCCCGTCCAGAAGGCGCTGCACGGACTGGAGAAGCTGGCGCGGGGCGATCGGCTTGTGAACGAGCATCACGTCGCACATCGCGGCATCCCTCTGGCATTCGGCGCCGATCTCCCCGGTCAGCAGGATGCTGGGAACGGGCCGGCCGATCCGCTCCCGCAGCTTCCGGATCGCCTCCGTCCCGACCTGGTCGTCGCGCAGGCGGTAGTCGGCGATGATGACATCCGGCACCCGCTCCAGCGCCTGCACACGCTCCAGCGCCTGTTCCGTGGAACCGGCGACGACGACATCGAAGCCCCAGTTCTGGAAGGCCGTCCGCAGCCCCATGAGGACGATCACGTCGTCATCGACCAGAACCGCGACGCGCCCCTGTTCGGGCTCCGTAACAGCCGGTTCGGCGGGCTCCGCATGTTCGTCCGCTGCCGCAGCCTGAATTGTGATTGAGAATGCGGTTCCCTTTCCGAGGTCGGACCGCAGTGCGACGGGGTGGTCCAGCAGCTTCGACAGGCGCTGAACGATGGCTAGACCGAGACCCAGCCCCTGCGTCCGGTCCCGTTCCGAATTCCCCACCTGATAGAACTCGTCGAAGATCCGCGCCGAATGTTCCGCCGAGATGCCGATGCCGCTGTCGGCGACCTGGATGGAAACATGGCCGTCCGCAACCTCGCACGACACGCGGACGAATCCTTGTCCGGTATAGCGGATGGCATTCTCGATCAGATTGCGCAGCATGCGCCCGAGCAGCAACCGATCGCTGCGCACGGCAAGGGACTGTGGCGGCTGAACGATCCGGAAGTCCAGCCCCTTGCTGGCTGCCACGGGCGCGTAGGCGTCGTCCAGTTCTTCCAGCAACGGGGCGAGCGGGAAATCGGCGATCTGCGGAACAATGACGCCGGCATCCAATCGCGACACGTCCAGCAGAGAGTTGAGCAGGTCCCTAAGCGCGTCGAGCGCACGTTCCAGGGACATCAGGGCGGTACGCCCACGCTCGTCCGTGACATGGCGGTAGAGGGTCCCCGCGAACAGGAGTGCGGACTGCAGAGGCTGGCGCAGATCGTGGCTCGCCGCGGCGAGGAAGCGTGACTTGGACGTATTGGCCTCATCCGCCCTCATCTTCGCATCGTGCAAAGCCTGCTCAAGTTCCTTCTGGCGGGTCATGTCGATGTTCAGCCCACTGAAATGCACTGGTCTCCCGTCAGCGTCGTAGCGGATTCGGCCGATCGACAGCACCCAGTGCACCGATCCGTCCGGATGCACGACACGGTATTCGAGCCGCGTGTAGGGCAGCTGCTCCGCCTCGGGCATTGTCCGATCCGATATCTGTGCACTCTCGACATCGTCCGGGTGGACTGCCGCAAGCCATGTGGCGTTGATGGCGCGGTGAATCTTCGGGTCGAGCCCCAGGATACGGTAGCTTTCCTCGGACCAACGCCCCTGCCCGGTACGGAGATCCCAGTCGAAGGTGCCGGCCTGGGCTGATTCGAGAGCCAGGCTCAGCCCATCGTTGCTCTCGCGCAACGCCGCTTCCGCTTCCTTGCGCTTGGTCACGTCCAGCACGAAGACCGACATGCCGTCCTTGGAAGGATAGACACGGACCCAGAGCCAGCGGCCGGTGCGCGCCCCCCGGAACTCAGCTTCCACTGGCCGCTGCTTGGCTACAGCTTCACGTGCATCACGGGCAATGGGGCCATTCGCCAATTCGGGGAAAGCTTCCCACAGCGTCAGACCCAGCAGGTCGCGCCCCTGTGCGATCAGCGATTTCGCCTGTTCGCTGAGGAAGGTGAAGCGCCATTCCCGGTCCAACTCGATCACCCCGTCCGCTGTGCTGGCCAGGAGCGCCGCGGTCCGGAGTGCGTGCTGCTGGGCCTGCTGGTGGACCTGCAGGTACCGGCGCACTCCCCAGGCAGACCCGAGTGCCGTCAACAGCAGTAATCCCCCAAAAATCAGCACCGACCAGAAGCTGGCCCGACGGACAGGGCGCATGGCCGCGCCGTGATCGATCCCGACATGCATGTACAGACCCGAAAAGCCTGTCGTGATCGGGGAATAGGCGGTGGTGCGCCGAATGCCGTCCAGCCCCTCCACCTCGACCACGCCGCGCGTCGTTTCCTCAAACAGGCGTTGGAAACGGTCCGGCAGTGGCTGACCGGTCAGTTGTCCCATGTCCGGCACCCGCGCCAGCACAGTCCCCTTCCGGTCCGCCAGGAGAACGGAGGCATTCTCCGGCAGCGGCTTGCGGGCGAGAAATTCCCGCAACCACCCCGTATCCAGAAAAGCAGTGACAACGCCCGCGATATTGCCAGTCCCGTCACGATAGGCAAGCGCCGTGGGGATAGCCGGACGTCCGGTGGTGCGGGACAGCATGAACTGGCCGCTGACGGCCCGCTCGGACGCCAGCGCCTCGCGGAAATAGGGACGGTCCCCGGTCGCAAGACCGACCGCGCCGGCCTCGGTCGAGCACCATACCGTTCCTTCGCTATCGGCCACATTGATGGCGAGATATTGCGGATAGCTGGCCCTGATCCGGGCCATAGACGTCTGGCAGGTCGGTGGGTCCATCCGGCCGACACCCATCTCGCTTATGGCTAGGAGCACGTGATGGACATCGTCGACGATGCGCTGCTGTTCGCCTTCCAGAAGATCCAGCAGCCGGCTCGCCTCCTCACGGATTTCTACCGCCCGCGACTGCCGGAGTTGGAAGACCGTGAAAAGTTGGAACGCCACAAGCGGCAGTCCGACAAGAAGGATCAGGGACATCAGGCGGCCGGCGGGCCAGCGACGATCGACGCGCGACACCCCAAATAGCGCGCCAACCTCCGTGCTATCCCGTTCGTTCATGATTTCGCCACGGAATTTATAAACTTCCCGCCGGCAGGGAAGCACCTGCGCAGCTCAAAGAGTGCTAATCGCTCCGCATTTGAGCATGCACGCCACCGCCATAGAAGTATTACGATCGTATGGGATGAGAACTGCACTTTAGTAGCATCTGTACTTCTGTTCCACCTGGAACCTACGTATGAGGCGTCAGGGGCTCAACAAGGTGGCAGGATGCGGGATGCAGGATCGGACGGGCCTCGCCCTGCTATGTGGAACCGCCTTTCCAGTGGCCCGGATGGTTCACCCAGTTACGCCACATCTGCTATCCGCGAATCCGCATAGGCGGCGGAGACATGCTACCTCCGACATCATGTTCCCGGACTAAACAGCGATACCTCCGAGAAAATATGAGTAAAATTGCGTATTTCATGTCCTCATAAAAATGTCGGGCGATTTGCAAGTCGAGACCGGACGGCCTCACAGCGCATCAGAGCACGACCGAAGTTCTCGAACCGCAGGCGACTTGCCATGGCCCTGTTAACTTCTTCCTCCGGCGCCACAGATGCCGAATGGCCTCGGAAGGGCGTTGCGGCTGAAGCGGACAGCGGAAGTGAAGCGGCGACAGAACCAAATTCTCCTGCGGCACATGTCCGTGCGATGTCTTCATTGCCGGTAGCGCTATCGGGCCTCCGACGTTTCGGTTCCGCACTGACAGGCAGCGTCGCCAATGGGGACGACTTCGCCCAGGCGGCGGCGGAGCGCGCACCGCAGAGGCCGGGACTGATGGACAGCATGCATAGCCTGGGAAGCTGGATGCGCCGTATCATTTCCAATGGCTGGCTGGACAACCGCAAATCGGCGCGCCAGCGTTATGAAGCCGCGACCGGCGGACGTGACGGGCTGATCGGCGGGGATGGCGGAGATGCTATACTCTACCAGTCGCAGCTTTGCGCCACCCGGAAGGCGATGGACAGATTGACGCCGGAACTGCGGGAAGCCTTGATCCTGGTCACCATCGACGGGCTGAGCTACCGCGATGCGGCCGCCCGGCTGGGCGTTCCGGTAGCTTGTCTGAACAGCCGCGTGGCGCGTGCCAGGGCTTTCATTGCCGAACAGATCGGCCTTTTCCAGAACGCCCCGGCCAGACGCCAGCACTGACACGTGCAAGGCTGCGGTCTCCTCGACAGGCTGGTACACATGGAACAGCGGACCCGATGTGGATCGGGGCCGCTGTGCTGTTTCTGCGCGGTCAGTCGTCGTTCCGACATTACCGCCGGAATCGGCCGGGCGGATGATCCTCCGCCCGGCCGATTTCCAGTCGGCTACTTGGCCGGCATCCCGTTGATGTTGCGGGCCATGTCGAAAAGGTTGCCGGTATTGGAAGGGCACTTGTTCGACGGGTACCCGGCCTCACCCGTGGCCTTCAGGATACGCAGCCGGTCCGCAAGCCTGCCGTCCTTCTTGACCGTATTGGGCTTGTGCCCGTCGGGGAGCAGCAGTTCCGGATGGTCGAAGGGCGCTCTTGAACACCGCACCCGCTCATCCGTCAGTGCCTTCATGAAGGCAACCAGATCGGCCTGTTCCCTCTGTGTGAGGCCCAGCGGGGTGATGTCGGGGGCTTTCTCCGGATTGTCGAAGTCGCCGCCGCGATTATAGAACTCCACCACCTGCTCCAACGTGGCCTGACCGCCATTGTGGAAGTAGGGCGGCGTCAGCGCGATGTTCCGCAAGGTCGGCGTCTTGAACGCGCCGTCCACGGCCAGGCGCTCCTTCTTCAGATTGGTCCGGGGGGGCCGTACATCGGGGCCGCAGCCGGCCTCGGCCTGTCCAGGGAACTGCACCTCGAACCCGCAGGGATCGACGATGAAGGAATCCACCTTCGGACGCTGCACCCACTGCCGGGCGAAGGACAGCGGAGAGCCGTACGCATCCATGCCACCGACACCCAGATCTTCCTGAGTGGGCCGGACGCCGATGTTGTAGAAGCCGTTGTCATAAAGGGTCACCTGACCATCGGCATTGAGCATGCGCTCCACCAGCTTGGGCTGGCTACCGGGCTTGTTAAGGGAAGCCGCCTTTGAGAAAACCGCGCCGTCATGGCAGGAGATGCACTTGCCCTTGCCCTCGAAGACTTCCTTGCCGCGCTGCTGCTGGGCGTTCAGTTCCCCGCGATCGAACGGACTGTCATCGGATACCAGCATCGCCTCGTACAGCATCACCGTCAGGCCGAAGAACAGCGGGAAGTTCAGCTCCATCTGGGTATAGCCGTTGGGATCGGGCACCAGCGTGGCCGTGCCGTCGCCGGCATTCACGATCTTGTACCGGCCCGTCGCCGACCAGAAACGCTTGGCAAAGGCCTTCTTGATCATGTCTTCATAGGTGTGCTTGAGGCCCATCTTGGATGGGGCCACGAGTTCGCCGAGCGGGCCGACGCGACCAAGCAGGCTGTCGGTCACGTCCACCGTCTGAAGCTTCAGCGCCGGCTGGGCCAGCAGCTTGCGGCCGATATCGGCGAAAATCCGGCTCGTACAGGACATTTCGAAGTCGCTGAGGAGCGGTCCCACTGCCTGCGACGCCGTGCTGGCATCCTCCAACCGCAGGGCCTGCAGGACCAGGCTGCCATCGGCTTTCTGGACCACCGCACGCGCGGCGGGGTCCTTCTTGATGTCGCGGCGGCCGAAGACCCCGGCGCCGCTGAACAGGTTGTTGGCGCGGCCATCCCAGAAGTTGCGGTGGTAGAACACCGAATTGATGACGGACGGCGAATTGCGGGGCTCAACCTTGCGGACACCGTTCCCGCCGACATTGAAGACGGGATGGGCCGAGACCTTGCACCTGTCCGTGTTGGTCGCCCGAGGCTGCTGCTTGGGCCGCTCCAGCGTGCCGATATAGTCGCCCGCGAAGGTGCCCTGCGAGGCCGCGACGTCGTTGGTGTCGTACAGCACCTTGCTCTTCGCGTTCTTCGGGTTCTGGAGCTTGCGGAATGGAAAGTCCTCCGGCACCAGCGTGATGTTCGGGCCGGCAACCTGGCCTGAGGCAGTCAGCCCGCCTCCACCGCTTCCGCCGAAGGTCGTGTCGCCGGCCGCAAGGCCGGGATTGAGCTGGTTCGTGATGCGTGGGTCGGCGCCGGCGCGGAAATGGCAACTGGCGCAGGCAACCGTGTCACTGCCGACCTGCTGATCCCAGAACAGGGCCTTGCCGGCAGCCTTCGCCCAGTCCTTGTTCCTGATGATGCCGGTCAGCTCAGGCAAAGGCGGAGCCTTTCCCTTCAGGGATTCCAGCGGACGATCCTGGGGTTCGTCTACATCCTGCTCCAGATCGTCCGGATCCGTATCCTCGACGTCCTCAATCTCCTCCGGATCTTCATCGACGTCTCCGACCTCGTCCTCAACCTCCTCATGCTCCGGTTCAGGGCTGTCCGGCACCGACTGAGCGATGCCCGGCGCCGGAAAGGCGAGAGCGATGGCGGCGGAGACGACCAATCCCCTGGCGGCTCTGGGCACACGGCTTGAAAATTGCTTCAACACGGGAGGGCATTCCTGGCTTAGCGCCAAGGCTGAGCGGTGCCGTGGGAATGCATGCCGATCAGGTCCGCCTGCGTCAGTCGCTGACGTTTTACGGACCTTCCGGAAGGCGCAAGGCCTCCGGTTCATCATGTATACCCTCGCCCCTACCCGCCTGAGCGGCAGTTTGGACCATTTGTCGGGATGGTCCGGGGGGCCGGGCATGCAAGTGGGAGTTTGCATCCCGCACCGGCCGGCAGTACAGCACCTTGTTCGCAGGGCGGCCCGGCGCAGAAGCGCCCCTGGCGCTCTGGATGAGGTAACTCGCAGGGATCGAAAAGAACCGCCGGACCGGTTCGTCTTCCTTCTGTCGGGATGGTCTGGTGGGTTCGTGCACTCTTTGACGCCACGCGGGCGTATCGGGCAGGGCCGCGCATGTTCCGCCCAGTGCCGCAGCACCGGGCGAAGCGCCCGCACTACGGCAGAATTGTCCAATCCAGCCAGACAAGCGGTTGCGTGCGGTTACGCGAGATGCGCACCGTCGCCTCGCGCCTGAAAGAGATGCCGCGCAGGCTGGCGCTGGCTCCGATCCGGTAGAGCTGCTGGCGAGATTGCCCATTCCATGTCGCCATCGCAGCCTGTGCGCCCATGGCCTGCCGCAGCTGTTCCGGCGACTTCTGCGGATCGGTCAATGCCCGCCCTGAAAAGATCGTGATCAGGGGCCGCATCGCGCGGTAGACCGCCTCGTCCACGCCGAGCACCTGCTGAAGCTCGCTCACCGAATCAAACGGGGCATCCTTCGCCTGCGCGGCCAGACCCGCTGCGGCATAGTCGGGGTCTTCCGCGCCATTCGGCGTGGTGAAGCTGTCGGTGTCACGGAAATCCACGATCCGGCTGGCAAGAACCGGCACCAGGTCGCTTGGCAGGCCTGCCGCCTGTCCTGCGATCAGCAGGAGGTCGTGCGGCGCGCCGTTCAGGTCAACGAGCCCGTCCACGTCGGCGATGGAGACCATGACCAGGATTCCCGCCACCTCGGTTTCATAGACCGTATCGGGCGGCATCTCCACACGGACCTCCGCGTCGAGGAGTTGAAAGGCGGCTTCCTCGATCGCTCCGTCCACCGCCCCGCGGACCCTGGCTGTCGCCTCCGCCACGTCGATCCTGCCCATGTCCACGCGGGACCGGACCATGATGAGCGTGGCGAAGACGCCGATCGCGACAATCAGCCAGAGTACCGACGGCAGGGCGAAGCCCGGACGTTTCACGAAGCGGCCCCGTCCGGTGTCTCGGCGTGGTCATCCAGCGCCGGCACCGCGGACTCCGGCACCACCTCGATGACTGGAGCGGCCGGCAGCGGCAACCCGCCCGGCGGCTGCATCGAGAGCATCTTCATCCGCAGCTCGTCGGTCATCAGCCGCGCATCCTCATCCGTTGCGATGACCCGCGGCGTGAGAAGCACAAGCAACTCCGTACGGCGGCTGTCGGTCCTTCGAGTGCTGAACAGCGCGCCAATCGCCGGCAGGCTCGACAGGATCGGTACGCCTTCCCTGCTGCGCGACGTGCGGTCCCGGATCAAACCGCCCAGACCGATGGTCTGACCGCTACGGACGGCGACGCTGCTGGCGATGCGCCGTTGCGAGATGGTGGGCGCATCGATCCCGGATGTCAGCGTCACGCCGGCTTCCGACACATTCTGGACGATGTCCAGCATCACCATGCCGCCATCATTGACCCTGGGCACGACTTCGAGCGTCACGCCGGTTTCAATGAACTCGATGGAGTTGACGATTACGCCGTCGGGGTTCTCCAAATTGACAGCCTGCTGAACCGGAATCGGAACGCTGTCGCCCACCTGGAGCGAGGCCATCTGATTGGTCAGCGCCAGCACCTGCGGCGAGGAGATCACCCGCACCTCGGTGATGCTGGACAGCGCGCTGAGCACAGCGCGGGCATCGCCGCCGTTGAAAATTGCCGCGGAGCCCGGCAGGGCGGGAACGATGTTGGTGCCGGCCGTCTGGCTGAGAACCGCCTGGAAGTTGCCGCTCTGGAAGAACCATTGCAGCCCGTAGGCCAGCTCGTCCTCCAGCGTGACTTCGGCGATGGTCGCCTCGATCATGACCTGTAGAGGAATCTGGTCGAGTTGGGTCAGCGCCCGCTCGATGTTCCGGTACTGTTGGCGCGTGGCATAGACGACGACAGCGTTGCGCCCCTCATCGGCGATGATCCGCATGTTTCCGGGCAGCGTGCCGGTCTGCGCCGCGCCGAAGGCGGAGACCGGAGCATCGCCGCCGGCGAACAGATCCGTCCCGGCGGAGGCGAGCGGACCGCCCCCGCCCGCAAGTCCCGTTCCCTCCGCAGTTCCCGTCTGCCCGGCGAGCCCCTCCATTCCGCCGCCAGCCGTCGTGCTGCCGCCAGCCGGTTGGCCGCCAATGCCGGCCCCCCTTCCCCGGCCTGCGAGCCGAAGCCCGAGGTGGAGACGCGCGTCCGCCGCGCCGTGTCGCCCGGTGAAATCTGGCCGTTCTGAGGCGATCCTGCCCCGGACCCGTAGATCTGGCCAAGGGCGCCAGCCAAGTCGGCGGCGCGGACATTCTGTGCCCGGTAGACGAACAGTTCGGGCTGGTCGCCTCCCCCCTCCTGGTCCAGGCGGCGTGTCCATTCCAGCACACGGTCGAGCTGGCCGGCATCCCGCGTTACGATCGCGACGGCCCCGAGCCGCTGCAACGGAACCAGACGCACCGTCCCCTCTTCTCCGACATCGAAGATCTGCGACAGTTCGGCGACGAGAGCATCGGGTGCGGCATAGCGCAGAGGATGCAGAGCGATCGACAGCCCCCTGAGGCGGTCCACATCCATGGACCGGAGCAGTTTGGCAAGCGCCTCCGTGCGGCTGCCCGGCCCGGCGATCAGGAGTGCATTCAGTCTGGGTTCACTCACCAGGCTCGTCCCGCCCTGGGCGAACGGCCCGAGGAGCTGCGCCGCCGTTTCGGCCGAGAGGTTCTGGAGAGGAACGATCTGGACCCCGATTCCGGCGCCCGCATCAAGGCTCACGGGGAAATCCACCGTCCGATCGGACGGAACCACCTGATAGCCGCCCGGGATGGGAACCAGTGCCGCCCCGTGCATCAGCAGCACCTGCTCCACCAGCGGAAGCACCTGATCACGTGGAATCTGTCCCTGCGTCTCCAGTGTGACCGTTCCCTCGATACGGCTGTCCACCGCGTAGTTCAGACCGAGGATGCCGCCGAGCACCGCCCCTGCGAACTCACGCACATCGGTGTTCGGAAAGTTGAGCTGGACGCCATCGGCCGCGCCGTTCCCCACCGGCGGCGCCTCGCCTCCCGACCGTATCCGCAGGCCGCCGCGCTCGATGTAGGTTTCGCGCTGGACCCTGTCGCCAAGGGCGGTTGGTTCCGCCGTTGGGCTGCTGCTTCTTGGCCGGACCTGACCTTCGGACGGCTTTCGGACCAGTAGGCCCGCCATGCGCTCTTCGACGCTGGTCGGGCGCGGCGTACAGCCTGCGGCGGCAAGCATGGCGAGCGCGGCGACAGACGCGACACTTGACTTGAACAAGGTAGGGCTCCCCGCAGAACAAATCGAATGGATTAGTTTTTCTCCTTTTGCGCGTCCTGGACTTCCCCGCACCGTCCTAAGACTTTCGCATAGGAGCTTTACGTTTTGCTTTTTCATAGAATACGAACAGTGAGCGCCGACGTATCGCGCTATAATGTGGTAATGCGACGATGAGCATTGTTCAGTTCGCTTACTTAATCATACCTGGACTGGTCATCGGACATGTGATCGGCGCGTGGGCTCTTACGCAGCAGGATCAATCACTTGGCCGCGTCGGCACTTCCTGCTTCCGGCTCTGCATGGTTGCGGCCGGCGCCCTGATCGGCTTCATTGCCGCCGGTTTCCCGCCCTGGCCAAGCATGGCGGTCGCCGGACTGGGGTGGGCGTTGCTCGCCGTCTCGGCCCTTGATCTGCGAGCGATGGTGATCTCCGACGGGATGGCCCTGCCGGTCGCGGCAGCCGGTCTCGTCATGGCGGCCCTGGACGGCATGGCCGTACTCGCCCTGCATGCGGCTGCGGCTCTCGCCGGGTTCCTGGCCGTCTGGCTGGTCAGCCGCGGCATCAGAATGGCCCGCGGGGTAGAGGCAATCGGCAGCGGTGATGCCGTGCTTCTGGCTGCCGCCGGAGCCTGGGTCGGGCCCGACCTGCTGCCGGTCGTCATGGTCACGTCCGGACTGGTCGGCATGTGCGCCCTCGGCGTGATGGCCGCTGCCAGCGGGGCTTCGCTCCAGACCAGAATTCCCTTCGGCCCGGCCATCGCCTTGGCGGCTTGGCTGGCCTATGTGCTGAAACTGAGTGGTGGCATCTGATGCTGGACGTCATGGACCGGACACTGGCGACGGAGCGGCTGGTCGAACACCTCGCCACCGCCGGTCTTCTCAAGGACGCCGACCTGTCGCGGGCGCGAATGGCGAGCGCCGAGGCGGGCATGCCACTGTTCCACGCCCTGACATCGCTCGGCATCGTGCCGGAGGCGGAACTGGTTGCCGCGATTTCCGCCGTCACGGGCGTGCCTCCGGTGACGCCGGAGGAATGGCCGGCGGAATTGCCCGGCGATGCCAGCCTCCGCTGGCTGGAAAGCGCCAAGGTCCTTCCGCTCCGGATAGAGACCGGACGCATCGTGGTCGCCACGGCCGATCCCACCGACACGGCCGTGCTTGAAGCCTTGTCCCTCTTCTTCGATTGTCCGGTGGAACCGCGGGTGGCCTCCCTGTCGGAGTTGCAGCGGAACATCGCGCGGTTCGCGCAAAGGGTGACCATCACAGCCCAGGCCGCTGCCGGTGACGATGTGAAGCGACTGCGCGATCTGGCAAGCGAGGCACCGGTGGTCCGCTACGTCAGTCGTATGATTCAGGACGCGGTGCAGCGCCGCGCCACCGACATCCATCTGGAAGCGATGGGTCACGGCCCCGCCTTGCGGCTGCGGGTCGACGGCCTATTGGTGGACGGGGAACCGCCGCCGGGCGACTCCCTGGCGCCGGTGGTCTCCCGCCTTAAAATCCTGGCCGGGCTTGACATCGCCGAGCGGCGTCTTCCGCAGGACGGGCGGTTCGATGCGACGGCCAGCGGGCGGACAGTGGATATCCGCGTCTCCACCGTGCCCACCCTGCATGGTGAAAGCGTGGTGCTGCGCGTCCACGACCCCTCCGCGGTGGAGCTGGATCTGGAGAAGCTGGGGTTCACGCCGACCATCCGGGAGGCCTGGCTGGCCGCGGCGACCCGGCCCAATGGCATCCTGTTGGTGACCGCCCCGACCGGGCACGGGAAGACCACGACGCTCTATTCCACCCTGCTGACCATCGAGAACCCGACCCTGAAGGTTTTCACCATCGAGGACCCGATCGAGCGGCAATTGCCGCGCATCAACCAGACGCAGGTAAAGCCCGCCATCGGCCTGACCTTTGCCAGCACCTTCCGTTCCCTGCTGCGGCAGAACCCGGACATCGTGCTGGTGGGCGAGTTGCGCGACCGGGAAACGGCCGTGGTGGCTACGGAAGCTTCGCTGACAGGACACCGGGTGCTCAGCACCCTGCACACCAACGATGCGGCAAGCGCGCTGGCCCGCCTTGGCGCCATGAACATCGATACCTACGTTTTGGCCTCTTCCCTGAACGGCATCCTTGCCCAGCGCCTGATCCGGACCCTGTGCCCCCACTGCGCCAAACCGCATCCTGCCGGAATGTCGCTGCTGGAGAGCCTGAACCTCGCCCACCTGTCCTTGGGTTCCGGCGGGCTGAAAGCGCCGGGCGGCTGCCCGCAATGCGGCGGGAGCGGCTGGAAAGGCCAGACCGCCATCGCCGAGTTCCTTCCCATCTCGCCCGAAATCCGGAAGGCGATGGTCGCCCGCTTGGATGCCGGGCACATCGCAGCCGTAGCCCGCGAGGCCGGCATGGTGAGCATGATGGAGGATGGCATGCGTAAGGCTCTGCAAGGCACCACCACGCCGGAGGAGGTGCTCCGCGTCGTTGCCATCGAGGCCGACGATGCCGCTGTTTGAGTACGAGGTCGTCGAGCAGGACGGACGCCGCGCCGTCGGCATGCTGGCCGGGACAGACAGCCAGGACGTGGCCCGGCGGCTCCAGGCCCGCGGGGGCGTGCCGCTACGTGTATCCGAACGGCAGGTGCCCCGCGCGGGCGGGCGCGGCGCTTCCGCCATCATCGTGGCCCGGCTGTGTCAGGATCTGGCATCGCTGCTGCGGGCGGGCATGCGCATCGACGACGCCCTGATCGCTCTGGCGGAGGCGGCGGATCTCGGCCCGGCTGGCAAGATCCTGCCGACGTTAGCCGCCCGCGTCCGCGCCGGCCAGCGCCTGTCCGAAGCCCTGGCGGAGCGGCCGGACCTGGCGCCCGGCTATCTGGTCGGATTGGTGGCTGCCGGCGAGGAAACGGGCGATCTGGCGGGCGTTCTTGAGGTGGCGGGACGGCTTGCCGGCCGGCAAGCCGAGACGGTGCGCTCGCTAAAGTCCAGCCTCACCTATCCCATCATCCTGCTGACGACCGCCGGGATCAGCATCGGGGTGCTGTTCACGATCGTGATCCCCCAGTTGGAGCCGCTGTTCGCCGGGGCGGAGGGCCGCCTGCCCTGGGTAACGCTGGTCGTCCTGGCGGTGAGCCGCGCGGTCCGCGAATACGGAATGATCGCGCTGATCGTCCTGGCTTTGACCGTCCTTGGGATCAGGCTTGCCATGGGCAGCCCGGCCGGCCGTCGCTGGGTTGACGAGACTCTGCTCCGGCTGCCCATCATCGGGCCGCTGGTGCGGGCGGCACAGGCTTCACAATTCGCCCGCATGATCTCCGGCCTGCTGGCAGGCGGGCTGGTACTGGAGAAGGCGCTGGAGCTGGCGCAAGGCGGCCTCAGCAACAGCGTGATGCGCGATGCCGTGTCGCGGGTTCAGGACGGGGTCGTCCGGGGCGAGCGGATGGGTGACAGTCTGGCGGCCACCGGAGCCTTCCCGAAGGTTGTCTCCGACCTGGCCCGTGTCGGCGAGTCCGGCGGCAGCCTGCCCACCTCCCTAGCCCGCGCGGCCGATATACTGGAGGAACGGTCGGAGAGCGGGACCAAACGGTTGCTCGCGATCCTTGGGCCGGCGGTAACGCTGCTGCTGGGCGGCCTGATCGCGCTGACCGTTGCTTCGGTGGTGCTGGCCATCATGAGCGTCAACACCATCGCCCAATAAGCAAAACAGCGGGACCGCCCCGATATGGGCGGCCCTGCTGGCCGGCGGCTATTTACTTCCGGATCACCACCGGCACATCGACCGTGGCGCCATCGCTGCCGAAGGACACGAAGTCCGGGCGGATCGTTTCGACCGTCCAGCCAGCGATATCGTCACCCTGGCGGACACTCTTCTGCCGACCATCCTCGTCGCTCACCACCACGATAGCGATCCCGCCGGACAAGGCGACGCCCTGCACTCTCGGCACGCCGGGCTGGCCGGTATCGCCCAACGCGATCTCCACGTCCCCCTCTGGCGGGCGGCGTCCGGGGGAAAAGATCGGGCGCTCCGTCATCGTGACGACATGGGGCTCCACGGCGACCACCGGAAGGGGACCTGCCTTCGCGGCGGCAAGCTGCCCGTTCTCCGCGCCGGTGAGCGGGCCGGCCGGAGGCGGCGTCGGCTGCCACGCCAGCGCCGTCCAGGCCAAGGCTGCGCCGGCGACAAGGGCGGAGACGGGAAGGATGTGGCGTTTCATCGTGCGGCCTCCACTGCGACGGCCTCGATCTCGGCCTGGAGGAGAAGGGGGACGATCCCGTCTTCTGCGGCCTGGGCCGAAGTGCCAATGCTGATCTGGGCGATGGACAGGACCGGATCATGTTTGGCGAACGCTGCCAGGAAGTCCGGCAGGTTCGGCTCATCAAGATTAGCACGCAGCCGCGTCCGGACGGTCAGCACATCGCCGTTCTTCTTCGCCGAGAGCGGCTCAAGGCTCAGCACCTGGGCGCCAGCCCCTGCCGCCACGGCCTGGGCCAACGACTGTAATTCCGCCGCGGCCAGAGCCTCGCCTGTCGCCTGGAGGGTACCGGCGACACGGCCGCGCGCCTTCAGGGCGGCCTCGATCTCCGGGGCCCGGGCCGCAGAGGCTTCCAGCCGGTGCTGCCATTCCGCCGCGGCGGCGACCCGGTCCCACCCCTCCTGCCAGCGGAGGACCAGCGGGGCCACCAGCCATTGGCAGAAGCCCGCGACCAGGATGAACAGAATGGACAGGGCCAGAGCCCGCCGGATCGGCGGGGACAGGTCAGCGATTGCCATGGGCCACCTTGCTGGTCTGGGCTTCGATCTGCGCCACCAACCCGAACTGGTCGCCGCCATCGGGAGCGGGAACCACAGGTCCGCGCAGCGCTGTAGCGGCGAAGAGCGGGGAGTCTTCGATGTCCCGCGCTACGACTGCGGCAGAGCCGCCCTCGGCCTGCACTTCAACGCTTCCGGTGGTGAAGCGCAGGCTGGTAACATGGGTGGCGTCCTCCACCACGCGCGTGAGTTCGGCCAGGGCGGCCAGGGCCGTCACGCGGGCGCGGAATTCCTGGACCGTGCTCTGCAGCGCGGCGTCGGCCTGCAGCCTCTCCTCCATCTGGGCGGTGCGACCTGCAGTGACGCGGAGCTGTGCCAACTGCGCCTCCATCTCCTCCGCCAGACGTTCGACCCGCTGGACCGGGACGATCACAGCGATGGCAAGCGCGGCCGCTGCTCCGGCCCAGCCTGCGGCATGCAGGCGCTTGGTCCGGGGGGGAATGGTCGGTCCGGCCGCCAGCGGCAGATCGACTTGCTCGCCATCCAGTTCCGCCTGGAGACTGGCCGCCCGCGCACCAGCGGCCGTGATCGCATCGAGGACCGGCGCGATCACCCGCTTCGGCAGGCAGACCATGTCCACCGTCAGGGTACGCGCCCCGTCCTGCCGCGGAAGCAAGCGGTAACCGATCAGAACGTCGGCAGCACGGAACGGTGTCCGCCGGTCCACCTCGAACGCCAGCGCCGTCTGAAGGGAAGCCTGGACGCTGGCGGGCAGCGAAAGGCGCTGGACCAGAAAAGCGCCCTCCTCCACACGGATCTGAAGGGACGCGTTCCGCAGGAAGGGCGCCATATCCTGCACCGCGATCTGCGACCGCGCCCACTCCGCGCCTGTTACCGCGCGCCCATCCCGACGAAGGGAGATGCGCTCCCGCGTCAGACGCAGTTCCGCGCGTCGTGCGCGGGCAAGCCGCTTGAGCCGGGCCGGCACACAGGCGGCCAGCTCCCCCACCCACCAGGAAAAGCCCTGACGTAACCCATCCAGCGCGCCCTGTGCAGTCAAAGTCTTGTCCATGTCAGCCCCCTGCCCGAAGGCGTGCGGTGATGGTCCAGGGCTCGTCCTCGGGACCGAGACGAAGTTCCACGATGACCGGCAGCTGCGTCGGGGTCTGCCACTCGGACAGCCAAGGCCCCGTCGGCGTTTCACGATAGCGCAACCTCAGCCCGGCCGGGGCTGGTGCAATCAGGTGTGTCTTGGGCTCAACCGCGTTGGTCCGCAACGGGGCCCAACTCATGACGATGCCGTCACGGTCCGGCTTTAGGTTCACCAGATGCGGGCCGGCCTGTCCGAAGCGCGCCGGAAGATCGGTGACGAACGCGATCCGGCCGGCCTCTCCCTGGAACAGCAGGGGCGCATTGTCCCGCCGGCGCGACCGCACCGGCTGCGCCGCGCTGAGCCAGTCCTGAAGCTGGCGCGCCAGGACGAAGCCGTCCCCGCGGTCTCCCGGCGCTTCCGCCGCCTTGCGGACAAGGGCGAGCGCATGCTGTCCGCCCATCCAAATCATCCCGAACAGGGTCAGGGCGATCATGGCTTCCAGCAGCGACAGGCCCGGCCGCCGCTTCATGGCGTCACCTCTTCCAGGATGACCCGGCGGGTCTTGATCTGGACAAAGCGCGCACCCGGTTCAGGGCTTTCCGCGACCTGGACGGTAAGGTCCACCAGTCGGGCCGGAACGCCGCGCGGGCGGGGCCGCGCGCAGCAGATTTCCAACCGCCAGGGGCGGCCGTCCGCGGTTTCGCCGTCCAGAGTGGTGACTGCACGGTCGAATGCCTCGGGCGGAAACTGCCGCTCCACGGTCGCAAGAGCGGCTTCGGCGGCCAGTACCGCCGCCTCCGTCCGGGGGGCCTGCGCCGATACCCGGCTTGCCAGGGAGACGCGCGGCAGAAGAACGCCCAACGAGATGCCCAGGATTGCCAGAGCCACTAGGCTTTCCAGCAGGATGAAACCCGGGCGGCGCGCGGGATGATGCCTATTCCACATCGACGCGACCCGTCACGAAATCGATGGCGATGCGAGACGCCCCATCGCCTTCGCCCAGGGTGAGCCGCCCGCCGGACGATCCGCCATCGGCATCGAACCGGATCAGCGCCGGCCGGCCCGGCGCACAGATGCCGAGGACGTCCAGCGGTCCGCCCGGCAATTCTCCTTTGGCAAGAGCCGGCTCCGTCCACCAGGTGCGCCCGTGCAGGTCGAAGAAGACCTCGACGGGCTGGCGCTGGGCCGTTGCCGTCTGCCGGGCCAGTGTGAGGCCGGAAACGATGGCGCGCGTCGTCATCTGCCGCTGGGCAGCCTCGACCCAGCCCTTCATGTTGGGGATGGCCATGGCCGTCAGGCCCAGGATCGACACTGTGACCAGGGCCTCGAGCAGGCTGAAGCCGGGGCGGTTCATTCCAGTTCCCCTACCAGCTCGTCACGTCGCGCGCTTCACCTTCGCCGCCAGCGGCATTGTCGGCGCCGAGACTGAAGACTTCGACTTCCTGCGTGGCGCCGGGGTAGCGGTACTGGTAGGGGCGACCCCACGGATCGACCAGGTTTTCCGCCTTGCGGATATAGGGACCGTTCCAGCGCACCGCATCCTGAGGCCGCTCCACGAGTGCGCGCAGTCCCTCGGACTGGTTTGGGAAGCTGCCGACATCCAGCCGGTAGAGTTCCAGCGTGGATGCCAGATTCTGGACCTGGAGGCTGGCCGCATCGGATTTCGCTCCACCCAGCATCTTGCCCAGCGTGGGCGAGGTCACGGCGTAGATCAGGCCAAGGATGACCAGACAGACCAGAGCTTCCAACAGCGTGAAGCCCGGACGGCCTTTCGCCTGCTTCTGGTTCCGACGGTTCATTGTCTCCTCCTCCGGGGAGCGTCGCGGCAGCGCGCCTCCCCCGCATTGCTCGTTGGCAGCGCCATGGGATGTGAAGATCGGCGACGGATGCGAAAGATGGTGCGGCTGCTTGCCGGACTGGCGTGACCTCGGCAGCGGGAAGGTGATGGCAGACGCTTTCCGATACTGGCGTCCGCGGCGGCGGAGATCGCTGGCCGCCATTCCGGCGATTACTTTAAAATAGCGCGTTTCCATTATGCGACCGCGCACCGAAATGCGCCTCCCGAGAGCCGGTATTCTTCATCATGTCACATGCAGACCAGACGAAGCCCGACGATATCGGACATGTGACTTGGCTCATTCAGCCCTCCACATATCCACCTCGGCAGACGCCTGCCCTGCTAATGAAGAGACGATCAGCGCCGGTCTTTCTTTTTAAGCGGCCCATGTATCTGGAGAGGTAGCCCGCCCGGCAACCGGGGTGCAGGGGCGCGCCTGGCCTGAACAAGACAGGTTCGGAGATTGCCGCCGTAGGCGGACGGTCAGGAATGCGGGGCACAACGCCACGAGCTGGTGGCTTTGGCTGGAAAGTTCAGCGGGCGGCATATACGCCCGCCCCCCCCTATGCCATGGAAAAATAGAGAGCCGCAGCGATTGCCAGGACAAGGATGATGACCGCGATGGCCAGCGTTCCCGATATCCGCCTGACGGGGCCGCCGCACCGTGGCTGCGGCTCCTGTTCCGGCGGCGCAAGCTCCGTCCTTGTACCCGCTCCATCGGCATGGGCCGCGCGCACGAGCACCGACACGCTGCGGAAGGCCTCAAGCCGCGCCTGTGCTTCCGGATCGCGCTGAAGCTCGGCATCCACGAATGCTCTATCTTCTTCGCTCAGTTCACCGTCTTCGTAGGCCGCCAGCAAGTCGTCGGTAAGTTTTCTCATGCTCGTCCCACCACGCCAAGGTCAGGCGTCTACGAGGAAGTCGAGACCTGTCGCATTTCGGCCGACCAGAGGCAATGCGACGATTTCCCGCGTTAATTCAATGATATCAGGCACCATGAGCCGCGCCGGGGCTGCTGCGACGCGCGGCATTCCGCTGTCAGCCGGAAAGCCGAAGACACTCACGCTGTCGGGTTGACGAGCCGCCCTTCGAAGCAATGGGACCGCCTTTCCATCGTGAACTGCGGAAATCTAATCCCTTCTGCGGCCTGATCAACGATTATATCTGACGTATATTTCAGCGTATTTTGCGAGATTTCCTTTTGCGTGCTCGCCCTCTGCATTCCGGAGGCCGGGTGGTCGTATGCACGGGGCTGTTCGCCGACACCAGTGCCAAGTGGTCGCTTGCAGGTATGGCGTCATCACTTCGAATAAGCCGCATATCTACGGTCGAAGCCGGAACGAGCTGCATCCGCGTCCGTTCCGGCTGCGACAGCCGACCCGCTTCCCCGAGCCCTTTCAAGACACTTGGCCATGGCTGGCCCGGGATGCAGGCTTAGAACCTATTTCAGTAGGCAGACGAACTCCCAGACGGTGATGGCGCAGACGAAGTGGAGCATGGCTTCATAGGTGTCGGCGCGCTTTTCCCATCGGACGAGGATGCGGCGGTATCGGTTCAGCCAGGAATGTGCCCGCTCGATCATCCAGCGGCGGGGTTGGTGCGGGTGGGCGGGCGTTGCCGTGCGATCCTCACCCCTGCGGCGGATGTGGGTCGTGAGCCTGTAATCATACCCAAGCTGCCGCGGCCCGTCATAGTCGTAGCCCTTATCGAGGCAGAGATGCTGAGGATGCGCTGGGGTGGGCTCAGGCCGCGGCACGACAACAGCCTCAAGCGTCTGCTCCAGCAGCTTGAAGTCGATCACGTTGGCGCCAGCGACCGCGAGGCCGAGGGGGAGGCCGCGTCCATCGGTCAGCAGGGACCGCTTGGTGCCCAGCTTGGAGCGGTCGGTCGGGTTGGGGCCGACTTTTTTCCCCGCCCAACGGTGCCTTGGTCATTGCTCCGTCTGCCGACATCCAACTCCAATCAATCCCGACCAGGCCGTCATAGGCCAGCAGCCCCTCACGCCAGAAGGCCTCGAACACACCGGCCTCGGTCCATTCGCGAAAACGGCGGTAGGCGGAAGATGGCGAACAGATGCCGGTGGCTTTGAGCGCCTGCCACTGACTACCCGTGCGCAGGACAAAGAAGATCGCGTCCATCGCGGCGCGATCTGGAACCCGCGGATTATGGCAGCCCAGCGGATGCGCTGGACGCTCCGGCAGCAGCGGCTCCATGCGCCACCAGAGCTCATCCGGCAACCGCCAGCCATCGTCCTGGACCAATCTCCCCATCGTGACCTCCACCCGTTGAAGAGCAAAAGTCCAACAGCCCAGATACGGCAAGCTCCCTACTGGAATAGGCTCTTAGCTGAGGAAACTGGTGGCGATTGCCTACCGGGCTCTGACGTCGTTGGTTATACTGGCACATCCCGGGGAATGTGCTGCGCAACTGTGTGGCGGCCTGTATCAAGTCCAGGCTTCTTTGCCATGTGCCGAACTGTCCTGACATGCAAGAGGACGAGGACGCACCGAGCTTCTTCTTCCTTTCCATTCGGCTTACCGCTCACGTCCAGTGCGCCCGACCCCTTAGACGGGAATACTGGAAGGGGCAGCTCCTTCTTCCAGCATGGATTCCGAGTTTTACATGCCGGGCTGGGATGTACGCCGTCGCCTCGGATGTAATCCCACGGACTCCATTGCGCTCCCCGCGGCACCATGCGCAATCATTTGACGTGTGCACCCGTCTGCCGAGCTGTCCTGACAAGCAGCTTGAACGGGCCGCGTTGGCGGCCCAGGCAGAGGGGGCTCTTTCATGAAACGGCGTAGTTTTCTTAAGCGCGGTCTGCTGTCAGGGGCGGTGGCGGCTGGCGCCGCTGTATCGCCGCTGGGTCTGCGCCAGGGTTTCGCAGGCGACGATGACGTCCTGGAGGACATCCTGGACGATTTCGAAGGGCCCGAGATCCGTCTCGACATCGACGACGTCAAGCTTGAGCTGATCGATGGCAAGCGGGTGTTCATGTGGGCGTTCGGCCTGCATGACGATGCCCCGACAATCCCCGGTCCGGTGCTGCGCCTTGAGCAGGGCAAGACCTACCTGTTCGAGATCAGGAACCGGTCCACGTCGCGGCATTCCTTCACCATTCCCGGCATGGTCTCGCCCGATGGGCTGGCAGTTCATGTCGAACTGGAGGGCAAGGACGACAGCGACAATAGCAGGAAGTCCATCCTGGTCCTGGCCAAGGATTGCGGGGCCTTCCTGTACCAGGACGCCCTCAACGCTCCGATCGGCCGGGTCATGGGCCTGCACGGCTTCTGTGTCGTCGAACCCAAGGAGAACATTACGGTCGGCAACGGCAACATCCCTTACCCGACCAGCGTCGCGCCGCAGGCGGTGACAAGCCTGTTCGAGACGCTTGGCCTTGAAGGCAGCGTGTTTCCGGGAAATGGCTGGAAGGCCAAGTCCGATCGCGAACGGGAATGGATTTTCAATTCCGTCGATCCGCGCTGGTGCGACCGGTTCGAACAGGGTCAGGTCGTGAGCGCCGGCGAAGCCACCGACTTCAAGCCCCGCTATTTCACGCTGAACGGCAATAGCGGCTATGATGCCGCCCACGACCATGACTGCGTGCCGACAGGAACCATCGGTCAGCCGCTGATCCTCCGGACCGCGAATGCTGGCCTTGCCTGGCATTCCCCCCATATTCACGGCAACCATGTCTACGAGTTCAGCCGCCGCTCAGCCAAAGGCGAATTGAGGCTGCACGACAATATCCGCGAGATCGATACCTGGACCATGCCGCCGGGCGAGATCGCTGAACTTCTGCTGCCGTTCAAGATGCCGCCGGATATTCCGCTGTCCAAACGGCCGCCCAACGCGCAGGAGAAGTTCCCCTACTCGTTTCCCATGCACTGCCACAATGAGATTTCCCAAACCTCCGGCGGCGGCTCCTACCCGATGGGGCTGGTCACCGATTGGGTGATCACGGGTCCGTACAAGGGCTGATCCGCGCAACAGACCGCGCCAACGAGGACAATCATGACCGACATCATCATCTCGCATCCTGCGCACGATCCGGCGGCATTCGACGAGTTCGGCTGCCATGTCTATGCCGCCAGCCCGTCCACGCCCGACAAGCTGACGCCGACCAAGAGGTTCTTCCGCCAGGTATCCAGCTGGAACGTCACCATGGCGGATGGCAAGAGCGTGCCGTTCTGGGGGTTCAAGGACCCGAACGTCAGCGGCAGCGACAGCCCCTGGCCGTCCAAGATCATCCGCGTGAATGTCGGCGACATCGTTCATTGCAACATGAAGCCGTCCAAGGGCACCCATACCATCCATTGGCACGGGATCGAACCGACCCCGATGAATGATGGCGTCGGCCACACCTCCTTCGAGGTGAAGAGCGAATATACCTATCAGTGGCAGGCTTCTACGGCGGGCACCTATTTCTATCACTGCCACAAGAACACCGTGCTGCACTTCGAAATGGGCATGTACGGCATACTGATCGTGGACCCGAAGTCCAAGACCAAGAAGCTTTACGATCCGGAGGAGGGCGACAAACTTGGCGACGCCACCATCCCTGCCCGCTATCCGGCATATGACGCCGAGGGCATCTGGTGCTTTGACGATGTCGACCCCCGCTGGCACTTGTACGACCACGATGCCGGCATCTGCGGCGAAGACATCGGCATGGACCGGTTCGAGCCGAAGTATTTCCTGTGCAGCGGCGTGCCGAGCAACAAGACGCTCACCGACTCCCGCACGCTAGTAAAGGCCAAGGCCGGCAGCCCTGTGCTGTTGCGCATCGTCAATGCATCCTACAGCGAGCTGCGGATCACTTTCCCGAAGGATGTTCTGGTCGCTGAAGAGGACGGCCGCGTTTTCCGCACCAATCCCCTCAGGGGGAACTTCTCCAAGCCGTTCTGGACCAGAACGCTGAACCTGAGCACCGCCCAACGGTATTCCGTCTTCCTGGACGCGCCCGCGGCCGGCAGGTCGTGTGACGTGAAGACCGAGTTCCTGCACTGGTGCGACTACAACCGGGTCCAGGGCACGGTCACAACCCGGGTGCTGGGCACCTGACCCGCCCGGCAGGACGGGACGAAAACCGAAGAGGAGGAAGAGATGAAGGTCGCGCTGTCGGTTGCCGCTGTTTGTGCGCTCGGGCTTGTCGGGGCTGCAGCATTGCCGCAAGGGCTGATCCCCGGTTGGGGATCAGCCTCCGAGCAGGTTGAAGCTGCCGGAACAACCGCCCACGGTCATGAAGAACGGGAACACCGCAGCGCGGCCCGTGAAGAGCTGGAGCGTCAGGGGATCACCGTCAAGAACGGCGGAGCCAAGGTCACCAGGATCGAGCCGGAAACGGGCTACAGCCATGGGCATTGGCCGGAACCGTCGAGCCTTGGCGGCGACTTCTCACTGGTCACGCACAAGGGGCAGCCGGTGACGCTGGACAGCTTCAAGGGCAAACCCAGCGTGATCTTCTTCGGATATGCGAAGTGCGACGATATCTGCCCCTTCAGCGTGCAGCTGATGGGCGCGGCCCTGGATGCCATGCCGGACAAGGGAGAGGCGATCAACGCCCTTTTCGTCAGCTTCGACCAGAAATACGAGACGCGGGAAGATCTGGCCCGCTTCATGGCCAAATCGCATCCCAAGCTGGTCGGGCTGACCGGCACCCGCGCCCAGGTCCATGAAGTGTCGGCCAAGTTCAAGGTCCACCGGGAAATGATGCCGCATGTCATGTGGAAGAGCGCGGACGAGCCGGGCTGGCGGCATACGTCGCACTACTACCTGCTCTCCGCGGAAGGGAATGTGGTCGACTATGTCTACCCCACCATCTCGCCCGAAGAGTTGGCGCAGAAGCTGACTGATCTGGCGAACGGCATCATGCCGGTGCCCAAGGTGACGGCAGCCAATACGGCGCAGCATTAACAGTCGATTTGGGCGGAGGCTCCCGTCTGGCGCGCTCCGCCCCGAACCTTCCGCACTGGGGAATGGAAATGGGCAATATCGGCATCTGGCAGATCGTATTGGTTCTTCTGGTTTTCATGCTGCTCTTCGGTGCGGGCAAGCTTCCGCAGGTCGCAGCCGATCTCGCCAAGGGCGTGCGCGGCTTTAAGCGGGAACTCAATGGCGGCGAAGAAGCGGCCGCCGACAATGTGAAGCAGTCCTGAGGGCGGACCTGAACGTTCTCAGGCCCTCCTATAGTTCGTATAGTACCGAATGCCGCTGGACAGGCCCCGCCCTTCGACCTTTCATGGCCTCATGAACCGCCGCCCCCCCATATCCCGAAACACCATGCGCAAGGCTGCCCACTGGCTGCTGCTTTGCGCGTTGATGGTCCAGGCCTGGGTGCCGGCAGGCTTCATGCCCGATATCGGCCGCTTGGCCGAAGGAGGGTTCCCCCTGGTCCTCTGCACCAGGATCATCCAGTCCGGTTCCGCACAAGAAAGCGCCGTGGCCGCGGACCATGACCATGGTCCGGACATGCATGCCGGCCATCATGACGCCGGTCATGCACCGGCGGAGATGGCGCCGGTCGGTCCCTGCCCGTTTGCCACCATGGCCGGGGCCGCGCTGCCGGTTCTGCTCTATGCGCTTCTTCTGCTGGTGGTCTGGCCGCGCTCACCGGTTCCAAAACCGCCCCGCACGGATGTGCGCCGCCCGCTTGCCCGTAGTGCGGACTGCCTCGCCCGCGGACCGCCCGGTCCGGCAGTTTCGGTCGCCTGAGCCGGCCACCGGCAGGATCTGCCCCGGCAGACACCCGGCCGCCCGCCTGCCTCGGCTGCGATCCCCATGACAGCCACCAAGCACCCGGCCTTTCAGCGCTGGCGCACGATGCCGCGCGCGGCGGGCTGTGTGCACCCTGGGTATCCCACCGTGCGAGACTGCGATGACTTCCCGACCGCATCTGTTCCTGCGGGCTTCACTGGCCGTTCTAGGCCTGAGCCTCACCACGCCGGCCCGCGCCGAAACACCCCCACGTACGGCCGCATCGGCCAACGACGCGTCCTTCATCATCGATGAGCTTATCGTGACCGGGTCGCGCATCCGGTCCAGCGCCAACGTCTTTACCTCTGTCGACGCCATCGGCGCTGACCAGATCGAAAGGCAGAGTGTCGACAATGCGTGGGAACTGCTGGGCCGTATGCCGGGCGTCCTGCTCACCGATTTCAACCAGGGCACGACCTCCGGCAAGTTTTCGTTCCGCGGTTTCAACGGCGAAGGCGAGATCAATGCCGTTAAGCTGCTGATCGACGGCATTCCCAGCAACAGCAATGACGGCAACATGCCGTTCATCGACATGGTGTTCCCGCTGGAGCTGGAATCCATCGAGACCGTCCGCGGGACCACCGATCCCCGCTGGGGCATCTACAACATCGCCGGCAGCGCCGACATGCGCACCAGGACCGGCGGCGACTATCTGCTGGCCCGCCTGACCGGCGGCAGCTACGGCACTGCAGAGGCGCAGGTCGTCGCCGGGGCCGAGGCCGGCGGGTTGAGCCAGAACTATATGTCCGCTTATCGGCAATCCAACGGCTACCGCGACCATGCGGAATTCGACCGGGTTAGCGCAGCCGGCAAGTGGTTCTACGCGTTGAACGGCGGCGCGACCAGGATCGGGGCCATCGCACGCTACGCGCAGAACAGAGCGGAGGAGCCGGGCTATCTGACATTCGAGGATTCCAGAACGACGCCGCAGCTTTCCTACCCCTTTTCGGAGACGGATGGCGGGCGACGGCACCTCGGCCAGTTCAGCCTGCATCTGGACGCCGACATTACCGATGAGTTGGATGCATCCGCCAAAGCCTATGTGAACCGCTTCAAGGACCGGCGCTGGGTTCAGTTCTCAGCCGATGTCGCCCAGCAGGAGCGGATTGCCGACGAGTGGCATTGGGGCGGCGTTGCGGCCGTGCACTACACGCCCTCGATCAGCTTCCTGCACGGTCTGACCATTGAGGGCGGTGGAGACTTCCAGATCCAGGAGAATGAAAGCCTGCGCTATCTCACCGCCCAGCGGGAGCGCACGCGTCAGACCCGCGATCAGAGTTTCGATTTCGACATCTATGGCGGTTATGTGCAGGCCGTTATCGAACCTGTCAGCTTTCTGAAGATCGGCCCGGCCTACAGGATCGACGTGCTCGACGGCTCCTTCCGGGACGGTCTGACCGGTGGGCGCTACGAGATCAACGACTATGGCGTCATCGAGCAGCCGAAGCTGAGCGCCGCGCTCACGCCCATCGATGGCATCGTGCTCTACGGCAACTGGGGACGCACCTTCCAGACCGGCGTCGGATCGGGCGCCTACAAGGTCCCACCGCGCACCGCCGATCTGGAACCGTCAATCAACGAGGGCTGGGAAGCGGGCGTCAAGCTCACCCATGGCGACTGGGTGGAAACGCGTTTGGCCTATTGGGAGCAGACAGCCTCCGGCGAGGTGCGGCGGCGCTTGAACGACCCGCTCGGCGATTTCGACAATCTTGGCCGTACGAAGCGGGAGGGCATCGATGCACAGATCAACCTCCACCCGTGGGAGGCGGTCGAGCTATGGCTTGCCTATGCGTGGCAGCGCGCCCTGATCGTGGAGCCGGACCCGGCCTCCCCGGCCACCCGCGGCAACCGGATCGACCATGTTCCGGCGCACCTCGTCTCGGGCGGGGTGGATGTCCAGGTCACGCCCTTGCTGCGCCTCTCCCTCTGGGGAAACGGGCAGAGCAGCTACTATCTGGAGCAGACGAATACGGCGGGACGGTTCGGCGACTACGTCCTGCTGCATGTCGAGGCGGCGTACCGGATCAGCGAATCCCTCGAGGCATCCATCCAGGTCAAGAACCTGACGAACACCTACTACGGATATGTCTGGTGGGACGGCGCGCAGAGCCTGCACTCGCCGGGCGACCGGCGGGCCGTCTACGGCACCCTTGGCCTTCGGTTCTGACGGGAGACAGAGATGAAACCCTGTTCCGTCGATGGCAAATCCGCTACG
The DNA here is from genome assembly GCF_003568845.1 of Indioceanicola profundi. Lineage (NCBI taxonomy): Bacteria > Pseudomonadati > Pseudomonadota > Alphaproteobacteria > Rhodospirillales > Azospirillaceae > Indioceanicola > Indioceanicola profundi. The sequence continues at coordinate 892,936 of NZ_CP030127.1, forward strand.
CCGCGCCGCTGGTTGCGCAGCTTCTGGCGTCTGGCCCACCTTTATCTCGGCCTGTCGACTGGCGCCTTGTTCGTCCTGGCCGGAATCACCGGCAGCATTCTGGTCTATTACGTCGAGATCGACCGCTGGCTGAACCCCGAGATACGGGCCGTGGCGTCCAATGCCCGCCCTTCCTCCTACGAGGACGTGTTCCGTGCTCTTCAGCAGTCTGCGCCCGAGCGAATCGGCGCATGGCGCATCGAAGTGACGGAAAGCGGCGGGGCCATTCCCGTACGCTTCTACAAGCCGTCGGAGAGGGCCGGACACGGCTTCAGCCCCTTGATGGCCTGGGTCGATCCGGAAACGCTGGAGGTGGTGCGCAGCACCTTCTGGGGCGACTACGCCATGACCTGGATCTACGACCTGCACTTCCGCCTGCTCCTGGGACCGGCAGGGGCCACCATCATGGGGATCGCGGGGCTGGTCCTGTTGGTTCTGATGCTGAGCGGCGTGTATCTCTGGTGGCCCGCTAGAGGGAAATGGCTGTCCGGCCTGACGGTCAAGGCCAGGACGTCGCCGCAACGACGGATCTATGACATCCACAAGGTAACGGGCGTGTACGGGCTGGCGGTGCTGCTGGTCCTTGTCCTGACGGGCGTGGTGCTGAGCCTGCCCGGAACAGTGCGCCCGCTTCTGGACCGGATGTCCCCCCTGCACGCGCCCTCGGCCGTGTCGCAATGGGTGCCTGGGGCGGAGCGGATCGCGGTGGACATGGCTATGCGCATCGCGCAGGCGCGGTTCCCGGGGGCCGAGCTGGCATGGATCGAGACTCCGGCCGGCCCCAACGGAACCTTCCGCATCAATCTCTGGCAGGAGGGAGAGCCGAGCCGGCGCTTCCCGCGCACCAATGTCTGGATCGATCCGTCCTCCGGTCACATCCTGGATGTGCGCGACGGCCGCAATGATAGTGCAGGCGATACCCTGCTCGCCTGGATGCACCCGCTGCACAGCGGGGAGGCGTTCGGTACAGCGGGCCGTTTGCTGATCCTGCTGTCCGGCATCCTGCCGGTGCTGCTGTTCGCGACCGGCTTGGTCCGGTGGCGGCAGAAGCAGGACGGTCGCAGCACTGCCCGCCTGAAGTCCGTCGCATCCGAGGTCCGGCCGAAGTCGCACCGCGGTCCAGAAATCCGTGCTTCTGTCACCCCCGAACAGGCTTCCCAAGCGGGTTAGCCCATAAACGGCCAGAAAGAACAGCGCAACGCAGATCGTCCTATGGGCATGCCGGGGCGATTACGGTGCAAGCGCATCCCGTCCGGCAAATGGATCTTGGAATGTCATTGCCAGAGAAGGGTACGCAGAGATGACGAATCCTCGTGTCTTCATTTCCTCCGATATTGGCGGAAGCGACAAGGACGATGATCAATCTCTTGTCCATGCACTTCTTTATGCCGATGACCTGCGAATTGAAGGCCTGGTGTCTTCTCCTGCACCCCATGGCGGTCGCGCCAAGGACATCCATGAGGTGATCGATGCCTACGCCAAGGATTACGCGAACCTCAAGAGCCACTCCTCGGACTATCCCACGCCGGACTATCTGCGCTCAGTGACGCACCAGGGTTCGACCAGCGCCCAGCCCTCGGCCGGCTATTCCAACTCCACCGCCGGTTCGCGCGCCATCGTTGAGGCCGCCCGCGAGGGGTCGGCGTCCGATCCGCTCTACATCCTGACCTGGGGCGCCATGACCGATGTCGCCCAGGCGCTGCATGATGCGCCGGACATCGTGAACAAGATCCGCCTGCTCTCGATCGGGGCCACCAACACGACCTTCGACAAGAACGCCCGCGACTACATCTACAACAACATGGATAAGGGCGAGGCGTTCGAGAACCTCTGGTGGGTCGAGAACAACTCCACCTTCCGCGGCATGTACGCCAGCTCCAGCGGCGCCAACGATCCCTCGATCCACAATGGCTGGATCGACGCCAATGTGAAGGGCCATGGCGCGCTCGGCGAATACTTCGCCAGGATGAGCGTGGATCTTTACGGGGCCGGCTCTGTCGATGGCCTGAAGATGGGCGACACCCCCTCGCTCATGTACCTGCTGGACAATGCACAGAAAGGTGATCCTAGCGACGATGGTTGGGGCGGCAGCTTCAAAAGGACGGGGCACGCGGACAACTACTGGACGGACAGCGAGTCCGGCGGTGACAGGCTGGGCTCCTACAATGGCGCCAAGACGGTCTATGAGCACCGCAACGAGTATCTGAAGGACTTCGCCGCCCGTCTGGACCGCGCCAAATCCTCGGGCGACAACAAGGATGAGAGCCCGGCTCCGGCTCCGTCAAAGCCTGCTCCGGCGCCGCCGCCGGAACCGGAGGCATCCCCGGACATGCCGAAGCCGGAGCCGGAGAAGGAACCGCCCCCGCCCCGTGAGCCCGAGATGGCGGTCGCGAGGATCTCCGTCGGCAGAACTGAAGCCGAGGACCTCGACCTGTCCGAGAGTTATGAGGTCGGAACTGACAGCAGGGCATCCGGTGACATCTTTGTCGAACTCTCCGGCAATGGCGCGCTCTCGGGCGCGTTCTCAGGCCCGTCCGATCGCTATGATGTGAGTTTCGGTTTCCGGAACGGCAATAGCGATACCGTTCCCTTCACCGTGCGCCTTAATCTCGACAAAGGCGATGTCCTGAACCTCTCCGCCACCCACTGGCGTGGCGACTTCGCCCGGCTCGACTGGCTGGACATCAGGAAGGCGGAGGGGAACACCCCGGACTCCGATGGCTCCGCTGTCAGCGATTGGATGCAGGTCGACAGCGCCGCCAGCTTCCTCCTAACCGTCGATGAGAAGAACGCTGCTGCCTGGGCTGTGGCAAACGGCAGTCACCCCGCCGAACCGGAGGAAGGAACCGACCCTGAGGAGGAAAGCGAGCTTCCCCCCGTCACCTGGATCGGCGTCGAGGCCACTGGGCTGCCGGGCGAAGACGCCGTCATCACGGTCGGCGGCACCGAAGCAGAGACGCTCGATCTGGAAGAATACAAGGTCGAAGGGCGCGGAAGCGCGTCCGCCGGTTCGTCCATCACGGTGGATGGAAGCGGACAGGCATCCGGAGTCTTCTCCGGCCCACCCGGCAGATACGATCTGAGCGTCGGCTATATCAATGAGGATGATGGGGAGGCCACCTGGACGGTTCTGATCAACGGTGAAAAGGTCGACAGCTGGATTGGAACAGGCGGCAGAAACAGCACCGAATTCCGCAAAATAGCGTTGGATCTGCTGCCCGGCGACAGGATCATCCTGGCCGGCGAGGCTGACGGTTCGGAATATGCCCGCTTCGATTCCGTAACCATCGACCCGGCCTGGGGCTCCGCCATCACGGAAGGAAGAACCGAAGCGGAGACGCTGTCACTCGGCGGCGGCTACATTGTCGAAACGCGCGGCGATGCCTCCGCCGGAAGCCTGATCATGGTGGATGGCAGCGGTCAGGCCGCCGGGATTTTCACCGGCGCTTCCGGCACTCATGAGATCACGGTTGGCTACCTGAACGAGGATAACGGAACCTCCAGCTTCGCCGTGCTGATCAACGGGGTAGAGGCGAACGCCTGGACCGGGACCGGCGGCAGCAACAAAGAATCGACGCGAAGCTTCACTGCCGACCTGAAGACAGGCGATACCATCACCCTGGCCGGCACGCAGGAGAGCCAGGAACGTGCCCGGTTCGACTGGCTGACTGTGGACCCCGTGGGTACGGATGTGCCGACGCCCAAGCCCGTGCAGAAACCAGAGTCGACGCCGGAGCCGGTGAAAGCCGAGCCTTCCGGTCTTCAGAACGGGGATTTCGACGCCTTCGCCTTTGTGGGTCAGTCGAACGCGGCCGGTCACTTCTTCAAGCGCGGCGGGGACCAGTCCGGCGGCTCGCTCGGCAGCGATGTGTTCGAGAAGACCCTGTCGGCCAAGCTGGACGGGGCGGTGAAGACCATCAACGCCGCCAGCTCGGGCAGCGGTTCGAACGAGAAGGTGGACGGTTCGAGCTACTGGTGGAACCTCAGCCAGGACAAGCCCGGCCCGGCGCTGCGCGAGGCCGTGTCCAAGATCAAGGCCGGTCTCGGCGGCAAGGATCTCGACGGCTTCATCTGGGCCCAGGGCGAGGACGACGCCCGTGCGGTCAAGAGCGACTGGAGCAACCTGTCCGAGGTGGTGAACGACTTCACCACCGCCACCAGGAAGGTGTTCGGCTACCTGCAGGACCAGTTCGGGGACGACCTGCCGATCTTCGTCCAGGAGCTGGGCGCCTTCCGCCAGGACAATGCCTGGCTGGACGGCCCCGTCGGGGCGCTGGACAAGCTCCGCGAGGCCCAATCCAAGCTGATCTCCGGCATGGATGACGTGTATCTGGGCGCAAAGACCGCCGGTCTAGCCGCCTATGACGACATTCACTTCAACAATGCCTCGTACGGCACGATCGCGATGCGTCTGGCCGACAGCGTCGCCGTCGAACTGGTCGGTTTTCGTGGCGTTGCCGCTGTCGGCGACGCGTGAGAATGGAAACGGGGCGGCGTCGCAACGCCGCCCCGGTCCAGGTCCGTGCCGCCGTTACTCGGCGGCCCGGCTCTGCGCCTGCTGACCCATGTTCCGCATTCCGCCAAGTACCTCTTCGGCCGTAGCCTTGTGGTTCTTGACGGAGCTCGTCCACTGGCCCCAGACGGTCGGGTCGATCTTGTCGCCGTTATTACCCAGATTCTGCAGACGGCGCTTATCATCTTCGGTCAGCACCTGCTTCGGCAGGGGCTGGAGGTGACGTACATCATCGGCGGAGATACCGAGCATCTCGCCCACCCGGTTGCCGTAATCGTCATGCACCAGCAGGAAATGCCAGATCATGCGTTCCTGCACGTCGCGTTCGCACTGCCCCAGCAGCGTGCCCATGTTCAGCACCAGATCGTCCCGCTCCCAATCCATCATGGTGCAGAAGCGGCCGCGGGCCTGGGAATAGTCGTTGCGGCGTTCGAGGACGCTACGGGTCAGGCGGCCACGGATTTCCGGCGAATTGTTCGGCTCTTCTCGCGGCGCTTCCATTAGGCCATTATGGATCGACGGTTCGAAGTTGATGTGCGGATTCTGGCCCGGTGCGAGGTCCCGGTAGAAGGACATCTGCCCGCCTACCTGATTGGTCGCCACCCGGGCATTCTTGGGGGCGTTGACCGGGAGCTGGAGATAGTTCGGGCCGACCCGGTAACGCTGGGTGTCGGAGTAGGAGAAGGTGCGGCCGACCAGCATCTTATCGTCGGAGAAGTCCAGACCGTCCACCAGCACGCCCGTGCCCATGGCGATCTGCTCATTCTCATTGAAGTGATCCTCCACATTGCGGTTCAGCGTCATGACGCCGATCTTGCGCAACGGGAAATCCTTCTCCGGCCAGATCTTGGTGTCGTCCAGCGGGTCCCAATCCAGCTCGGGGTGGTCATGATCCTCCATGATCTGGACGAACACATCCCACTGCGGGTACTCGCCCCGCTCGATGGCCTCGTACAGATCCTTGGAGGCGGAGCCGAGGTCCTGGCCCTGCACCTTGGCCGCTTCCTCCGCCGTCAGGCTGGCAATGCCGCAGCGGGGATGGAAATGGTACTTCACCAGCACGGTCTCGCCCTGGGCATTGACCATCTTGTAGGTGTTTACGCCGAAGCCTTCCATGTGCCGGTAGCTGGCCGGAATTCCACGCGGGCTGAACAGGTGCGTCAGCATGTGCATGGACTCGGGCGTCTGGCTCATGAAGTCGAAGATCCGGTTCGGCTCCTGGCGGAAGGTCACCGGGTCAGGCTTCAGCGAGTGGATCACGTCCGGGAACTTGATGGCGTCGCGGATGAAGAACACCGCCAGGTTATTGCCGACAAGGTCCCAATTGCCGTCTTCGGTATAGAATTTCACGGCGAAGCCGCGCGGATCGCGGGCGGTTTCCGAAGAATCGCGCCCACCGATGACGGTCGAGAAACGAATGGCCAGCGGTGTCTTCTTGCCGGCCTGCTGGAACAGCTTGGCGCGGGTGTATTTGGACGCCGGCTCATCCCCGATCTTGCCGGTGGCCTCGAACTCGCCATAGCAGACGAAGCCGCGGGCATGGACCACGCGCTCGGGAATGCGCTCGCGGTCGAAATGGGAGATCTTCTCCAGGAACTGATAGTTCTCCAGCGTGGCCGGACCGCGGCTGCCGACCGTCCGCTGGGACTGGTTGTTGGTGATCGGATGTCCCTGCCGGTTGGTCAGGACGCGCTCCGAGCCGTTCGGCGATCCACCCATTCCGGAGCGGGGCTCGTTGGGGCTCTTGTCCATTGTCTCCTCCATGACGTTGTCGGCAACACCGAGATCGGTATCCGGCCAGGCTCCGAACCGCCTCGCGGGCGGCAGGACATGCAACAACCGGCCAGGAACGTAATCGACCCTCTGCATGCCGCGGCGTGGCATTGCAGTGTCTCAATCCCATCGGCGCAGCCCGCCGACAGATTAGAATTATTCTAAAGAATGGCTGTCAAGGAACCTTGGCCTGTGCCATCCTTAATTGCCCGTGCACGGCCGTTCTGACCGGACCTGCCTCTTTCGGCGGGCCATTCATACCGTGCAACGGCAGCCGGCAGCTTCCGGCTCGGCCCATTGTCAGTCGGGCTACGCAAGTTCCGGCCATCCGGAAACAGTCGGGATCGGCATCGGTCCCGTAGGTTCCGGCAAATAAACGGGCAGTCGCCGGCTGCCGGATAATCCAATGGGAGGTTCGGTGATGGTTCAGCCGATTGCCCTCAACGCTCACCGGGAAATCGCCGCCTTTGCCGAGACGGTGGCCGATATCTGCCGTCGGCGCCTGTGCGAGCGTCCGTTCGATCCCGTGCCGCTGGAGCACATCATGGCCCAGACCATGGAGACCCGTCCGCGCGTCGAAGCCGCCGTCACGTGGCTTGAACGGGAGGAGCGCCTGCACCTCGGCCACTATGTCATGCGGTCGCGCCCACATGTGGCCGTGGACGCGGTGGACAGGATCGACGATGTCGTGATCAGGCTCAAGGAACGCGGAACGGCGGGCGGTTGATGCCGCTCGGCATTCCGCGCGGGTGCCGGTCAGACCAGCGCGCCGTCAGGCGCTTTCTCCTCGGCGGCGACAAGGCGGGATGCGGGGAACACCAGCGCCGCCGTGGTTCCCAAGCCGGGCATGCTCTCGATCAGCAGCTCGCCGCCATGCAGGTTGATCAGGCTGCGCGTCAGCGGCAGGCCCAGGCCCGTGCCCTGGTGCCGACGGGCAAGGCTTCCGTCGACCTGCCGGAACGGCTCCAGCGCCACCGGCACGTCCTCCGGCCTCATGCCGCATCCCGTATCGACGACCTCGATCCGCAGATGCTCCCCGACCGATGCGCGCACAGTGACCTGCCCCCCGGCCGGCGTGAACCGCACCGCGTTCGACAGCAGGTTCAGCAACATCTGCCGTAGGCGCTGAGCATCCGCGATGAGCCGGGGCGGATTGGCCGGCAGGTCGATCCGAAGGTCCACGCCAAGGGTGTCCGCATCCGCCTGGACCATGCGGACCGCCTCGCTCACGGCGACAGCGATCTCGAGCGGCTCCGGCTGAAGTTCGAGCCGGTTGGCCGCCACCTTCGAGAAATCCAGAACATCCGAAACAAGCCCGAGCAGATGATACCCGCTGGCATGGATGTCGGCGGCATAGCCCCGGTACCGCTCGGGAAGCGGTCCCCATACGCCGTCGCGCATCAGTTCGGAAAATCCGATGATCGCGTTCAGCGGCGTGCGCAGCTCGTGGCTCATCGTCGCGAGAAACAGGGACTTGGCTTCGCTTGCCGCCTCGGCGGAGCGCAACGCCTCCTGCAAGGCCGATTGCGTCTGCTGCCATGCGCGCAGGACCCGCGCCGCCAGCACAAACACCAGCACCACCACGCCGAGGATGCCGGTGACCAGGAACTCCATCAGTTCGGTACCCGGGGTCGACGGCGCCCAGCTTAGATGTCCCGCAACTCGGCCGTCGATAGCTTCGAGCGGCAAATGCACGTCCGCATCGCTGTTCGCGTCCGCCCAGTGCAGATTGGTGATCATGAACTGGTCGGCGATCTTGTCGAGAACCCGGCCGTCGATCTCCTTCACGACCAGCAGCACCCCCCGCCCGGGCGGCTGCATCTTCACCTCCCAATGCGTGAAGGGGCTGGCGATAATGAAGTTCGGCTTTCCACCCACCACGATGATGCCGCTCACCGGGACAACGTCGGTCAGCGAGGACTTCCGTGCTTCCGCTGCCAATGCTGCCGCCTCCGGGCCAAGATAGCCCAGCGCATCCTCGCCCACATGGTCCGGTCCGACCGAGGCGAGGATCGTCCGGTTGACCTCATCAAGAATGAAAACGCCGGTGAGGTGGTAGCTTTCGGCCAGCGCCTCGCCAAAGTTCGACCAAGCCCAGTCTATGTCCTTCTGGACGAAGACCCGGTCGACCGCATCCCCCCACCAGCTGTAGCTTACGGCGACGTCGGCCAAAGTCCTGAGCTCCGCGCCCACGGCGGAACGGACGAGGTGAGCCTCGTTCCGGAGCGATATCCGGTTCTGGGCGTAGGAAGCGAAGTAGACGAGAGCGCAGACCAGAACCGCGGCAAGCGCCAGGATCTGCGCAGCCGGGACCAGCAGGTTGGTTTCGGTATGGCCGGAAGCCGGCAGGCTTGGTCTTGGCCATCCCGGAAAATTCAACACGCCCCCCTCCGCACGGCCAGCTTTCTGCGCACCGTATCATTCTGGGGTATAGTTAGACTTTGAAATTGATAATCCGTAAATCCAGTTCCGATATGCTGCCCCGCCGGACGTGCGAAAGCAGCGGCACAATGCCTCCACGGCCCGGATCAGGCCGTCCGCATCCCGCCTAGAAATGCCTCGATCTGTTGAGAGACAAGTTCCGGCTTCTCATGCTGCAGCCAGTGGCTGGCATCCTCCACATGGAGAATTCGGGCCTGATCGCACAAGGCCCCTGCCGCCTCGGCCAGACCGGGTTCCAGGAAGCGGTCGCAATCGGCCCACAGGATCAGGACCGGAGGGCGGACCCTTACAGTCGGCGGCGCCACGCGACGGCGCAGGGCACGGTACCAGTTCAGCATGGCCGTCAAGGCTCCCGGCCTGGACCAAGCCTCGCGATAGCGGGCAAGGTCGGCGGCATTGAAGGTGCCTGGCCGGCTCGTTCCCGTCAGCGCCTGCTCGGCCAGCCGGAAGCCCTGCCACCGGATCAGCAGTTCGGGCAGCTGCGGAATCTGGAAGCCCAGCACGTATAGGCTGCGTACCGCCTGCGTGGGGTGCTGCCTGGCGTAAGGCCGCATCGTTGCGGGGTGCGGCGCATTCAGGATGACAAGCCGCTCCACCCGGTCCGGCGCTGTCAGCGCCACCCACCAGGCGACAATGCCGCCCCAGTCATGCCCCACCACGGCAAAGCGGTCGCACCCGGATCGGTCTGCCAGACGCAGCACGTCGGCGGCTAGCCGGTCGGCCGTATAGGCAGCAATTCCCGGCGGCTTGCCACTGGTCCCGTAGCCACGCTGGTCCGGGGCCAGGACATGGTAACCAGCCTCCGCCAGCGCCCAGATCTGCCGTCGCCAGCCGTACCAGAACTCCGGAAATCCATGCAGCAGGATGACCAGCGGTCCGTTCTCCGGGCCGGCCTCGACGACATGGAGGTTGATGCCCGGCTCCACCTCGACCATGCGATGCCGCAGGCCAGGATCGTCCTCCGCCTTCCCTGCTTCGGCCAGGCCGTTCTGATACGTGCCGGTCACCACCCAGCCCTCCCCGCTGATCCAGGTCTTCCAACCGGGAACCGCGGAGTTTGGCTCAGGGCTCTCCCTTGAAGATCGAGACGACCGGATCGCCGCCCTCGACAAGCCTCGCCCGATACATGCCGGAGGTGTTGAAGCTCCAGGCCACCTGTCCGTCCGGCGTGACCGCGATGACGCCGCCATCGCCGCCCAATTCGGTCAACTGGCGGCCGATCACCTCATCCGCGGCAGCCTGAAGGTCCATCCCCTCGTACTTCACCAAATTGCAGACCTCGCGCGCGACGCCGAGCCGGATGAAATACTCTCCGGTGCCGGTGGCCGATACTGCGCAGGACTCGTCCGAAGCGTAGGTCCCGGCCCCGATGATCGGCACGTCGCCGATCCGGCCCCAGAGCTTGGCGGTAGTCCCGCCGGTGGAGGTTCCGGCCGCCACATGGCCATTCCTGTCCAGGGCGACCACTCCCACAGTGCCGAACTTCCTGTCTTCCGTCAGGCCCGCGGCAGCGGCAGAGGCGGCCGGTTCAGGCGGGGCTCCGGCCGGGCGCGGCGGAATCGGCAGCCCACGTTCCTTCAATGTCTTCAGCAATGACTGCCAGCGGCGTTCGGTGAAGAACCAGACGGGAGCCGCCTGCTCCACCCCCTTCTCAGCCCCGAACCGCTCGGCTCCAGCGCCGATCAGCATGACGTGGGGAGAGCTTTCCATCACCGTCCGCGCCAGCGTGATGGGATTGCGCGTGCCGGTCACGCCCGCCACTGCTCCCGCCTTCAGGGTGGCGCCATCCATGATGGCGGCATCCAGTTCGTTACGGCCATCGGCGGTGAAGACGGCCCCGCGGCCGGCGTTAAACTGGGGATCATCCTCCAGCCCGCGGACCACCGCCTCCACCGCGTCCAGGGCGGACCCGCCCTGTTCAAGGATGGCCGAGCCGCGGGCAAGGGCCGCGTTCAAAGCGGCCCGGTAGGAGGCTTCCGTGTCCGGCCCCATCGTCTCCCGGTCCATGATCCCGGCGCCGCCATGCACGGCCATGGCCCAACCCGGCCGCGCCGCATCAGACGCCGGCTTTGCGGCGCATCCGGTAAGCACCAACCCGATGGTCGCCAGGACGGCGAAACGGCTGAGAAGGGTCGAGGGGGCGGGCGGAAACTTGCGGACGGTCAAGCGTCTCTCCTCTTTCGGCGGGGCGATGGGCCAGAATTGGACTCTTACCAACCCTCTCCGCGCGGCCGCAATCCATCGCCGCATGCCGACGGCGGTACGCCGAGAAGAGGCTTGCCGTCGCGCCGCTGGCCGCGCAAACCGAACGCTGGAGATCGAACCCAGGAGACCGGAGTGTCCGAGACGCCGAAAGCCACCCTGACGCGCAGCTATCTTCTAGCCGTGGAGGATGAGGAATTCCTGAAATGCGACCAGACCCGCGCCATCCGCTTCGCGCTGGAGTACGAGAAGGCGGAGTTGGGGCTGCGCGCATGGGGCATCCGCTCCACCATCGTCGTGTTCGGAAGCGCCCGCATCCCCTCGCCCGAACAGGCCGGAGCCCTTCTTGGCGCAGCCCGAACGCCGGAGGAGCGGGCAACGGCCGAGGCCAAGGCGAAGCGCAGCGCCTGGTATGAGGAGGCACGCCGCTTTGCCCGCATCGTGTCCGAGACGGGCGGCGCGCTGACGCCCAGCGCCCAGGGCATCCTGGACAATGTGATCTGCTCCGGCGGGGGGCCCGGCATCATGGAGGCGGCGAACCGCGGCGCCCACGATGTCGGCGCGCCCAGCATCGGGCTGAACATCCTTCTGCCGCATGAGCAGGGGCCGAACCCCTACAGCACGCCGGAGCTGACCTTCAACTTCCATTATTTTCACATGCGGAAGTTCCATCTGGCCCAGCGCGCCAACGGGCTCGCCGTGTTCCCCGGCGGCTACGGCACCCTGGATGAATGCTTCGAAATGCTGAACCTCCGGTCCACGAACAAGAGTTCGCCGCTGCCCATCGTGCTGGTCGGTCGCGACTATTGGAGCCGGGTGCTGAATTTCGACGCTCTGCTGGAGCACGGCATGATCAGCCCTGGCGACCTGAACCATTTCGAGATGGTCGATACGGCGGAGGAAGCCTGGCAGGCAATGCAGGCCCGCGGCCTGCGCCGGCGCGAACCGCCATTGGCGCCGGACACCGCGCCGCCGGCGGAGCAGCGCTGACGGGCAGGCGGGCTCAGCTGCGGGAGAGACGCTCCCGCACCTTGGCCGCCAGCTCATCCAGATGCCTGTCCGGCAGGTCGATCTCCCGCAGATGGTCGGCTGTGCTGAGCAGATAGGAGGCGCAGGTGCCGAGACGGCCGGAAGCACTGGCGATAAGGTCCGCCGCCCGGTCTTCCGGCACAGCCCCGGCATAGAGCGGATGCGCGGGGTCCGCCACGAATGTCAGCGCCGGAAGCGTTCCCCCGTCCGTCTCCAGCTCGACCCAGCGCGCCGCATAGGCGCCTGTGGCCATTTCCCGTACCCAGACCAGCGCCAGTTCGGAGCGTACCTGCCCGGCCGGGATGCGGAACGCCACGCCGCGGCAGAAATCGCCACGGTCCAGGGCCAGCATCAGACCGGGATGCTCGACCGATCCGCGCCCGATCCGCAGCCACAGGCAGAAGCTGCGCTGCCAGCCCCGGAGCAGCGCCACCCGCCGCTCCACGAAGCGGAAGGCAGGATTCCAGACCAGAGAACCGTAGCCGAACAGCCAGACATCGCTCCGCCCGTCCCAGCGCTGCAAGACACTCTCGAGCGAGGCCTCCAACTCCTCATCGCTGAGAACGGTATGTCCAGACGTCGGGGCGGTCCGCGTCGACTCCCGTATGAAGGCCAGGACTTCGCCGCTTGCCAGCGTGTCCCGCGTGATCTGCATGTCCGCTCCAGTTCCATGCCGCCATGCGCGGCCCTGCCGGGTGGGCTGCCACCCGGCAGGGCCGCGTTCAGCTCAGCGCCGGTCCTTGCCGCCGGCGACTACAGGATCGTCGGCTTTCTCGGCCGGTTCGACAACCTGTTCAGGCAACGGCGCCGGTTTCTCATCAACCTGCCGCAGGGCACGGCTTGCCCGGCGGAGAGCGGAGGAGTGCTTGCCCTCCGGCTCCAGCACGAACATCAGGAAGGAGCGGCCGGTGACTTCGTAATCCTCACCGGCCTCGAACGGCTCCATGCCCTCTGCACCGTCGGCGACGTTGGTGTCCAGCATCAGCCGCCATGTAGATCCGCCGGCAACCTCGGGCAGGGTGAAGCGGACCACATCGTGGTGGGAGTTCACGATCAGCAACACCGTCGCGTCCATGCCCGGACGGCGAATGCCGGTAGCCTGGGCGCGACCGTCCACCAGCATGCCGAGGCAGCGGGCGTTGGGATCGCCCCATTGGTCCTGCTCCATCTCCACGCCGGCCGGCGTGTACCAGGACAGATCCTTCACATCCAACTCGGCATTATAGGCGCCGGTGAGGAACCGCCCGCGCCGCAGAACCGGGAAGGACTGCCGGAGCGCGATGGCCCGGCGCACGAACTCGGTCAGCGCCCGGCCCTCGTCGCCGATCCCCTCCCAGTCCAGCCAGGCGATCTCGTTGTCCTGGCAATAGGCGTTGTTGTTGCCGTGTTGGGTGCGGCCGAACTCGTCCCCGGCCAGCAGCATCGGCGTGCCCATGGACAGGAACATGGTGGCCAGCATGTTCCGCTTCTGACGCTCGCGCAGTGCGATGATCTCGGGATCGTCCGTCGGTCCCTCAACCCCATGATTCCAGGAGTGGTTATTGGAGTGGCCGTCGCGGTTCCCCTCCCCGTTCGCCTCGTTGTGCTTGTCGTTGTAGGAGACGAGGTCGTGCAGGGTGAACCCGTCATGGGCGGTTATGAAGTTCACCGTGGCCCAGGGCTTGCGGCCCCGGCGGTTGAACATGTCGCCCGACGCGGTCATGCGGGTGGCGAGGTCCGACAGCTTGCCGGCATCGCCTTTCCAGAAGGCGCGGGTAGTGTCGCGGAATTTGTCGTTCCACTCCGCCCAGCCGGGCGGGAACTGGCCGACCTGATAGCCGCCGGGCCCGATGTCCCAGGGCTCCGCGATCAGCTTGACGGAGGAGAGGATGGGGTCCTGCAGACAGGAATCCAGGAAGCCGCCGCCCTCGTCGAAGCCATAGGGCTCCCGCCCCAGGATGGTGGCGAGGTCGAAGCGGAAGCCATCGACATGCATCTCCTGCACCCAGTAGCGCAGGCTGTCGGTGACCATCTGCAGGACGCGGGGATGGCTGAGGTTCAGTGTGTTCCCGGTGCCGGTCTCATTGATGTAGTAGCGCTGCTGGTCGGGGATCAGGCGATAGTAGCTGGCATTGTCGATGCCCTTGAAACTCAGCGTCGGCCCGCGCTCATTGCCCTCGGCCGTGTGGTTGTAGACCACGTCCAGGATGACCTCGATCCCGGCGTCGTGGAGGTGGGCCACCATCTCCTTGAACTCGTCCAGCTTGCCGGTGGCCGAATAGCGCGGCTCCGGCGCGAAGAAGCCGATGGTGTTGTAGCCCCAATAGTTCGCCAGCCCCTTGTCGACCAGATGCTGGTCCTGCACGAAGGCGTGAACCGGCAGCAACTCGACCGAAGTAACGCCCAGGCTCTTGATGTAATCCACCACCTCCTTCACCGCCAGACCGGCATAGGTTCCGCGCAGGTTCGGCGGCACGGCGGGGTGGAGCTGGGTAAAGCCCTTCACATGGGTTTCATAGAAGATCGTCCGCTCCCACGGGATGCCGGGTGAACGGTCCCGTCCCCAGGTGAAGGCGGGATTGACGACACGGCATTTTGGCATATAGGGCCCGCTGTCGCGGTCGTCGAAGGACAGGTCAAGGTCGGGACTGTCCATCTGGTACCCGAAATGCGACGGGTCCCAGCGGATGGTGCCGACAATGCCCTTGGCATAGGGGTCGAGCAGCAGCTTGTTCGGATTGAACCGGTGCCCGTTCTGGGGATCGTAGGGCCCGTGGACACGGTAGCCGTAGACCAGACCCGGTCGCGCATCCGGCAGGTATCCGTGCCAGATCTCATTGGTGAACTCCGGCAACTCGATCCGCTCGAGTTCGGTCTCGCCGGCCTCATCGAAGATGCAGAGCTCCACCTTCGTGGCATTGGCCGAGAACAGGGCGAAATTGACGCCCAGCCCGTCCCATGTGGCGCCGAGCGGGTAAGGCAGGCCCTCGCTGACGCGAGACGGCTTCATAACCTGGGGAGCAGACACCCGGGCGTCCATGCTTGATCTCCATGCGTTGCAAGCTGGCAGTGAACACGCGGGCTTCCAAATCGTTGCAACGACGGAACGACTCGGGTTGGAAGCTGTTCGGGCTCCACCCGCCCCTCTGCCGCGAGCCGCCATGACCGCTCCCGCCTACCGAATCACCCTGAACCCGGTATCCGCCACCAATGATCCGGCGGCCTGGCTTTCAGGTGACACTCTGGACACCATTGCCGACATGGTGCTGCCGGCCTATCTCGGGCGGCAGCGCTGGTATGGATCGAAGGACGCCGGTCCTCCCCGCGTCAGCCTTGCCGAAACAGTTCCCTTTCCCGCCGAGGGCATCACCGCCGTACTCGCCATCTGGCAGGTGGAGCCGCCGGGGCGCACTGCCCAGCGCTATTTCCTTCCCCTGGCCGTGGTGCCCCCCGGCATTGTGGAGGCGGGTGACGCATCGGTGCTGGCGGGGGCGCATCCGGAAAATGGCGGGTGGCTGGTTATCGACTCCTTCGCGGCCGACGCTTTCGTGCGCGCCTTCGTCGGAGCGATGCTGGAAGATGGCGGAACGGAACGCGATCCACGGCTGCTGACCGGCTGGACGGGTGTCGCCGCGGCGGATGCCCTGCCGGTCGGGGCCGCTTGGCCGATCCGCCGCGGCTCCGCCGAACAATCCAACACCTCCATCCGCGTCGGCGAAAGCGCGATCCTGAAGGTATTCCGCCGGCTTGAGGAGGGGATTCATCCCGAGTTGGAGATGGGCCGTTTCCTGACGGAGGAGGCAGGATTCCCGGCCATTCCTGCCCTGCTGGGCTGGGCCGAGGTCCAGGGCGGCGGTGGAAAGTCCAGCACGCTGGGCGTGCTGCAGCAGTTCGTCGCGAATGAAGGCGACGGCTGGTCGTGGGTGCTGGACCATCTCGGCGGAGACGCGCCGGACCCCGACCGGAAAGCCGTCACTTGGCTGGCACAGCTCGGCAGCCGCACGGCGGAAATGCATCGGGCGCTGGCCGTGGAAACCGACGACCCGGCCTTCCGGCCGGAGCCCGTGACAGCGGAGGATCGGCGGAACTGGACGGAGGCCGCGCGCGAGATGGCCCGGCGGGCGCTCGACGGGCTTGCTGGCGCCGAAAACCTGCCGGAACAGGTCCGGAAGATTGCGGACAGCCTCGTCGCACGTCGCGAGGAGGTGATGGAGCGCATCGCGGCGCTGCTGCCGGAGGTACCGGTCCACAAGACCCGTCATCACGGCGACTACCATCTGGGCCAAGTGCTCGTGCCCAAGGGGGCGCAGGACGCCATCATTGTGGATTTCGAGGGGGAGCCGCTACGTCCTTTGGCGGAGCGCCGGGCCAAGCATTCGCCGCTGCGCGACGTGGCCGGCATGCTGCGCTCCTTCTCCTACGCCGCCGCTGTCGCGGCGCGGGAGAGCGGCGGGGAGACGGATGCGGATGCGCTGACCCGATGGTCGCACGACGCCTCCAAGGCTTATCTGGATGCCTATCTTGCCGGCTCCCAGGGCTGCCCGGGCTGCGGCCCCTCGGCGGAGGACACGATCCGGCTGGTGCGCTTCTTCATGCTGGAGAAGGCGCTGTACGAGGTGGTGTACGAACTGGCCAACCGTCCAGACTGGGTGGCGATCCCGCTGGGCAGCGTGGTGGCGCTGCTGGAGGAAGGTGGCCAGGCGGCAGGCGCCTCCGCCGGGCCGGTGCGCCGCGCCCACCAGATGCCGTTCGGGGCGGAGGTCCAGGCCGACGGCCGCGTCCGCTTCCGCCTCTGGGCGCCGAAGCATCCCGCCATCCAGGTGGCGATCGAGGGCGGGGAGACCCTGCCCTTGGTGGCGCGGGACGAGGGCTGGCATGAGCTGGTCACTGACCGTGCCAAGGCGGGCGGGCGGTACAGCTTCGTCCTGCCCGACGGCATGAAGGTGCCGGACCCGGCCTCCCGCTTCCAGCCGGAGGATGTGCACGGGCCGAGCGAGATCATCGCCCCCGCCGCCTATGAGTGGCGGGATGCCGACTGGCAGGGCCGCCCCTGGGAAGAGGCGGTGGTCTATGAGCTCCACCTCGGCGCGTTCACGCCGGAGGGCACCTTCCGGGCCGCCATCAAGAAGCTGGACCATCTGGTCGATCTGGGCGTCACCACGCTGGAGATCATGCCGGTGGCCGATTTCCCCGGCCGGCGCAACTGGGGTTATGACGGCGTCCTGCCCTATGCCCCCGACGGCGCCTATGGCCGTCCGGAGGATTTCAAGGCGCTGGTGGATGCCGCCCATGCCCGCGGCCTGATGGTCATGCTGGACGTGGTCTACAACCACTTCGGGCCGGAGGGGAACTACCTGCCCCTGCTGGGACCGATCTTCAACGAGCAGCACCACACGCCCTGGGGTGGGGCGGTGAATGTGGACGGCCCCGGCTCGCCGGCCGTGCGCGAATACATCATCCACAACGCCCTGTACTGGATCGAGGAGTTCCATCTGGACGGGCTGCGCCTGGACGCCGTCCACGCCATCATGGACGACAGCAGCCGTCACCTGCTGGACGATCTGGCGGAGCGGGCGCGCACCCTGGCGGGCAGCCGCCACATCCACCTCGTCCTGGAGAATGAGGAGAACCAGGCCAGCCGGCTGGAGCGTGACGAGCAGGGCCGGCCGCGCACCTTCACCGCCCAGTGGAACGACGACGTCCATCACGGCCTGCACGTCGCTGCGTCCGGCGAGAGCGCCGGCTACTATGTGGAATATCACGGCGACCTGGAGAAGCTGGCCCGCGCCCTGGCGGAGGGTTTCACCTTCCAAGGCGAGATGATGGAGTACAGGGGCGAGCCGCGCGGGGAGCCCAGCGGGCATCTTCCGCCCGGCGCCTTCGTGGCCTTCCTGCAGAACCACGACCAGATCGGCAACCGCGCCTTCGGCGACCGCATCACCGCCGCCAACCCTGCCGAGGCGGTGAAGGCCGCCGCCAGCCTCTATCTGCTCTCCCCCCAGGTGCCGATGCTGTTCATGGGGGAGGAATGGGCGGCCGCCCAGCCCTTCCCCTTCTTCGCCGATTTCGGCCCCGATCTGGCCAACGCCGTCCGTGAAGGCCGCCGCAAGGAGTTCGAGCGCTTCCCCGAATTCAAGGACCCGGAAGCCCGTGAGCGCATCCCCGACCCCACGGCGGAAGGCACCTTCACCTCCGCCAAGCTGGCCTGGGACGACCGCACGAAGACCCCGCATGCCGAGTGGCTGGACTGGTACCGCAGCGCGCTGAAGGTCCGGCGGGCGGAGATCGTGCCGCGCCTGCGCGACATCAAGGGAAATGCCGGCAGCTACGAGCTTGTCGGCAAGGCCGGCATCGTGGTGCGCTGGCGGATGGGCGACGGTTCCACCCTGGCCGTGGCCGCGAACCTGTCAGCCGAACCGGCCGAGGGCTTCCCGGAGCCGGCGGGCCGGGTGATCTGGAGCGTGGGCGAGGCGACGGGCGGCCGGTTCGGCCCCTGGGCGGTGCACTGGCACCTTGAGGAGGGCGGCGGCGGCTCCGGGAAGCAGCAGGAACAGGCCTCCACGCCGCTGGACCAGCTTGCCGCACGCTGCGGGATCGAGCCCGGTTTCAAGAACGCGATGGGCGAGCAGGTCACCACCTCCGCCGACACCAAGCGGCAGCTCCTATCCGCCATGGGCATCCAGGCCGATAGCGAGGAGCAGGCCCGTAGCGCGTTGGAGGAACTGGACCGGAAGGAATGGGGCCGCCCCCTTCCCCCGGTCCAGGTGGTCCGCGCCGACGGGGAGATGCGGGTCGAGATCACCTTACCGTCTGGTGCCCGCGACATCGGCTGGCGGCTCGCGCTGGAGGAAGGCGGGGAGCGCACCGGCCAGTCCAGCTTCGACAGCCTTGCCCTGGTGGACCGGCGCGATCTGGATGGGCAGGCGGTTGAACGTCGGGCCTTGACCCTTCCGCCGGACCTGCCCTGGGGCTATCACCGGCTGGAGCTGGACAGCGGCGCGTCCACGACCCTGATCGTCGCGCCCAAGGCCTGCTGGCTTCCCCCCACCATTGAGCAAGGCGGAAAGCTCTGGGGGGTATCGGCCCAGCTCTATCTCCTGCGCTCCGCCAGCAATTGGGGCATCGGCGATTTCACCGATCTCCGCACCCTTGTCGAACGCACCGCGGAGCGGGGGGCCGACGTGATTGGGTTGAACCCGCTCCACGTCATGTTTCCGGACAATCCCGCCCATGCCAGCCCCTACTCCCCCGCCAGCCGACTGCTGCTGAACATCTTGAACATCGACGTCACGGCGCTTCCGGAATTCGCCTCCTGCACAGAGGCGCAGGAGATCGCCGGGTCGGAGGAAAGCCGCACGCGGCTGGAATCCTGCCGCGCCGCAAAGCTTGTGAATTACGAGGCGGTGGCGGACCTGAAGATGCAGGTCCTGGGCGCGCTGTTCGAGAGCTGCCGCTCCGCCAACCCGGAGCGCTGGCAGGCATTCCAGACATACCGGGGGAAGCAGACGGAGGCATGGGAGCGCTCCTGCCTGTTCCTGGTGATGCGCCAGCATTTCGCCGAGCACGGCCCCGGCCCGGACTGGCACGACTGGCCGGAGGAGTATCGCGACGTCGGTTCCGACGCGGTGCAGCGCTTCGCTCGCGAGCACAGCCACAAGACCGACTTCATGGCTTGGCTGCAATGGATCGCGGACGAGCAGTTGGCCGCAGCGGCCGAAGCGGCGCAGGCCGCCGGCATGGAGATCGGACTGTACCGGGATCTCGCGGTCGGGGCCGACCGGGCCGGGGCGGAAACCTGGGTGAACCCCTCCGCCATGGTGTCGGACGCGCAGGTCGGGGCACCGCCGGACATCTTCAACCCCGCCGGCCAAAACTGGGGCCTGCCTCCCTTCGACCCGCGGGCGTTGCGGGAGGAAGGCTATCGCGGCTTCATCGAGCTGGTGCGCGCCAACATGCGCCATGCCGGCGGACTGCGCATCGACCATGTCATGTCGCTCCAGCACCTGTACTGGATTCCGCAGGGCGCCGAGGCCACGGATGGGGCCTATGTAGCCTATCCCATGGACGACATGGTCGGCATCCTGGCCCTGGAAAGCCAGCGGCACGGCTGCCTGGTGGTGGGCGAGGATCTGGGCACCGTGCCGGAGGGTTTCCGCGAGCGGATGGCGGAGGCCAACATCCTGTCCTACCGGGTGCTGTTCTTCGAGCAGGACGGCGAGACCGGGGCGTTCGCGACGCCCGACGACTACCCCCGGCTTGCCCTGGCCGTGGTTGGAAGCCACGACCTGCCGACCCTGAGTGGCTGGTGGGAGGGGAACGACATCCCGCTTAAGGAGCGGCTGGGCCTCTATCCCAGCAAGGATGAGGCGGAGAAGCAGCGGACCCGCCGCGGGCGCGACCGGTCTCAACTGCTCGAGGCGTTCCGGAACGAGAAGCTGCTGAAGGATGGCGAGGAGATCGACGACAGCCGGCTGGCGGAGGCGGCACACGCCTTCCTGGCCCGCAGCGAGGCCGCGCTCGCCATGGTGCAGATCGACGACCTGACCGCCGAGTCCGACCCGGTGAATGTGCCAGCCACATCGACCGAGCACCCCAACTGGCGCAGGCGCCTCTCCATACCCCTGGAGGAACTTCCCCGGAACCAGCGTTTCAACTCCGTCTGTGAAGTAATCCATGCCGCGCGCGGCGAAGGGGAGATGACCACGAATGTCTGAGCATCAGGACAAGGTGCCGGTGCCACGCGCCACCTATCGGCTTCAGTTCCGGAGGGAATTCGGCTTCGATGATGCCGCTGCCGTGGCTGCCTATGTGGCGCGCCTGGGCGTCAGCCACATCTACGCCTCGCCCTATCTGAAGGCCCGCCCTGGCAGTACCCACGGATACGACATCGTCGACCACCAGAGCCTGAACCCCGAACTGGGCGACGAGCAGGCGTTCCACCGCATGGTGGAGGCGTTCCGCGGCAATGGTCTCGGCCAGATCATGGATTTCGTGCCCAACCATATGGGTGTCGGCGGGGCTGACAATCCGTGGTGGCTGGACGTGCTGGAATGGGGTCCGGACAGCGTCTATGCCGGCTGGTACGATATCGACTGGGACCCCGACCGCCGCTATCTGGAAGGCAAGCTGCTGGTGCCCTTCCTGGGCGATCAGTACGGCGCGGTGCTGGAGTCCGGGAATTTCGAACTCCGCTTCGACGAGGAGACCGGGAGCTTCGCGGTGTGGGCCTACGGCTCCCACAAGCTTCCGATCTGTCCGCTGCATTACGCCCGCATCCTTGGCGTGGAGCATCCGGAGTTGGAGCGGCTCGGCGATTCCTTCTCCGCCCTGCCTTCCTGGCGGCCGCATGTCCACCGCCGGGCGCGCGAGCTGCAGGCGGAACTCGCCCAACTGGCGCGGGAGCAGGAGGATGTGCGGCAGGCAGTCACTGACGCCCTTGCCCGCCTGAACGGCGATTCCGGGAACCTAGAAAGCTGGCGCGGCCTGGACGATCTGATCCAGGAGCAGCACTGGCGGCCGGCCCATTTCAAAGTGGCGGCGGACGACATCAACTACCGCCGCTTCTTCAACATCAACGAACTGGCCGGCCTTCGCATGGAGCTGCCGGAGCTGTTCGACCATGCCCACGAGTTCGCGTTCAAGCTGCTGGAGGACGGTACGCTGGACGGGTTGCGCATCGACCATGTGGACGGGCTTCTCGACCCCAAGGGCTACTGCCAGCGCCTGCGCGAGCGGGCCCCTCGCCCCTTCTATCTGGTGCTGGAGAAGATTCTCGCCCGGCATGAATCGCTGCGCAGCGACTGGCCGGTGGAAGGCACCACCGGCTATGAGTTCACCAATCTGGTACTGGGCCTGTTCGTCGATCCGGACGCGGAGGAGGCCTTCACCCGCGCCTATCAGGAGTTCGCGGGCAAGGCGCGCCCCTTCGCCGACATGGTGCGCGACTGCAAGCTCCTGATCATGGAGAACGAGATGGCGAGCGAGCTGAACGTGCTCGCCCGCGACGCGGCGCGCGTCGCCCGCCAGAATCCCCGCACGGCCGATTTCACCCGCAACATTCTTCAGCGGGCCTTGAAGGAGATCGTGGCCTGCTTCCCCGTCTACCGCACCTATGTGGACGGGTCGGAGCCGCGGCCGGAAGACAGGCGGGACATCGACTGGGCCATCAGCCAGGCGCGGCGCAATGAGCGCGATCTGGACCCGAGCGTGTTCGACTTCCTGCACAAGCTGATGACCGGCGAGCTGGTGGCCCAGCCGCGCAGCGGATTCAGCCGGCAGGCGGCTATCCGGGTCGCCATGCGGGTGCAGCAGTACAGCGGCCCCGTCATGGCCAAGGGCTTGGAGGACACCGCCTTCTACCGCTACAACCGCTTCGTGGCACTGAACGAGGTCGGCGGGCATCCGGACCATTTCGGGCTCAGCCCGGCGGCCGTGCACAAGGCCAATGCGGACCGGGCGCGGGACTGGCCGCACACCATGCTGGGCACTTCCACCCACGACACCAAGCGCGGCGAGGACACCCGCGCGCGGCTGGCCGCCCTGTCGGAGATGGCGGAGGAATGGACCCGGCGTACCCACGCCTGGAGCCGTATCCTGCGCGCCCGCCGCGGCGATGTGGAGGGAACGGCGCCGCCGGATCGCAATGACGAGTACCTGTTCTACCAGCTCATGATCGGCGCCTGGCCGGCCGAGCTGACCGGCATCGGCCTCCCGGATGCGGATGCGCTGAAATCCTATGCCGACCGGCTGGAAGGGGCGATGATGAAGTCGATGCGGGAGGCCAAGGTGCACAGTACCTGGGCCGCCCCCGACACGACCTATGAGGATGCCATGCTGGGGCTGGTGCGCGACGCGTTGGACGTGTCCCGCCCGGCCTTCCTGGAGGAGTTCCTGCCCTTGCAGGAGCGGGTGGCACGGTTCGGCGTGGTCAACAGCCTGGGCCAGACTCTGGTGAAGCTTACCGTTCCCGGCGTGCCGGACATCTACCAGGGTGCGGACATGTGGGAGCTGAGCCTGGTCGATCCGGACAACCGCCGCCCGGTGGACTTCAATGCCCGGTCACGCCTGCTGGACGAGTTGGAGCCCCGGTTGGAGAATGAACCGGAAGCGGCCTTCCGGGAGCTGCTGGAGGATTGGCGAAACGGCACCGTCAAGCTCGCCCTGATCCGGCAGGTGCTGAAGCTCCGCACCCAATCGGCGGAGCTGTTCGCCAACGGCAGCTACGAGCCGCTACGGGCAGAGGGGGAACGGG
The DNA here is from genome assembly GCF_003568845.1 of Indioceanicola profundi. Lineage (NCBI taxonomy): Bacteria > Pseudomonadati > Pseudomonadota > Alphaproteobacteria > Rhodospirillales > Azospirillaceae > Indioceanicola > Indioceanicola profundi. The sequence continues at coordinate 916,164 of NZ_CP030127.1, forward strand.
CGGAGCATGTCTTCGCCTTTGCCCGCCGCCTTGGAAGCCAGATCTCCGTCACCGCGGTGACGCGCCTGCCCGTCCGCCTGGAAGCGGCGGGCGGCTGGGGCGATACCCGCCTGATCCTGCCGGAAGGGGCGGAGCTGAAAGACTGCATCCTGGGCCGACGGATTGCGGCCGACGGACAGTCCGTAAGGGCGGCCGACCTGTTCGCCGCACTGCCCGTTGCCCTGCTGGCGACCGGCTGACAGGATGACGCCCTGCCGCTTGGCGGCGGCAGGGCGGAACCTCTCGCGCGGCGACTTCACCTGCCGATAGCGCTGGCCTCCGCCGCGGCCCGACGCATGGATGCCGACATCTCGTTCGATATCGCGGACTGCTGTTCGACCGTGACCGCGGTCGAGGTGACGTAGCTCTGCACGTTGTCGATGGACTCACGGATGGCGGTGAGGGAGGTCAGGACCTCGTCCGACACATCGCGCAGCTCGCCGATCTCCACCCCGATCCGCTCGGTCGCCGCCCGGGCCTGGGCAGCGAGGTTCTTCACCTCGTTGGCGACCACGGCGAAGCCCTTGCCGGCCTCTCCGGCCCGCGCGCTTTCGATCGTGGCGTTCAGGGCAAGGAGATTGATCTGGCCGGTGATGGTGTTGATCAGCCCGACGATGCCGCCCATGGACTCCGCCGCTTTCGCGAGACGCTGCGCCGAGCTGTCGGCACCGGCGACCCTGGCGGAAGCGCCGTCCGCCGTGTCCTTCGCCCTGATCATGCTGGCGGCGATCTCCCCCATGGAGAGGTTGAGTTCCTGTGCGCCGGCGGAAACGCTTTCCATGAGGCCGGCGACATGCTCGCTCCGCTGCCGGGCCAGGGCCTGAGCGGTAACATCCAGGGCGAACTTGATGACCTTCACAGGCCGGCCGGACGGGTCCAGAATCGGGTTGTAGGTCGCCTGGATCCAGACCGGCCGACCGCCCTTCCCCACCCGCCTGTATTCGCCGCCCTGGAACTCGCCCCGCTTCAGGCCCTCCCAGAACCGACGATAGGCATCCGTGCCGGCCTCCTCGGCGTCCACGAACATCCGATGATGCCGTCCGACGATCTCATCCAGGCGGTAGCCGAGGGTGGCCAGGAAGTTCTCATTGGCCGAGAGCACGGTCCCGTCGAGACCGAATTCGATGACCGCCTGCGACTTATGGACGGCCGAAATCTGCCCGAGGCGCTCTGCGTCCTCCAACTTGCGCGCGGTCACTTCCGTCGCGAACTTGACGATCTTCACCGGCCGTCCATTCGGGTCCAGGATCGGCGTGTAGGTCGCTTGGATCCAGACCTCCCGCCCGCCCTTGCCGACGCGGAGATATTCGCCGGCCTGGAACCCGCCGGCCCGTAGGTTGGCCCAGAAATCCCTGTAATCAGCGCTTTCCCGGTGTTCCGGCGGAACGAACATCCGATGATGGCGGCCCAGTATCTCCTCGCGGGTGTAGCCCATGGCATCCAGAAAGTTCTGGTTCGCCGTCAGGATCGTGCCATCGAGATTGAACTCGATCACCGCTTGGGATTTGTGGATGGCCGCGATCTGTCCAGCACGGTCCACCGCCTCCAGCTTCGCCGCAGTGACGTCGGAGGCGAACTTGACCACCTTGTAGGGACGCCCGTCCGATCCCAGAATGGGGGTGTAGGTGGCTTGGATCCAGACCTCCCGCCCGCCTTTGCCGAAGCGCTTGAACTCCGCGGCCTGAAACTCCCCGTTCCGCAGCTTGTCCCAGAATTCACGATATGCAGCGCTGTCGGCTTCGGTAGGAGCGACGAACATGCGATGCCGCCGCCCGGCCACTTCCTCCAGCGTATATCCCATTGCCGTCAGGAAGTTCTCATTCGCCACCAGGATGGTGCCATCCATGTCGAACTCGATAACCGCCTGGCTCCGCCCGATGGCGGCGATCTTGGCTTCCAGTTCCGCCCGATCGCGCGATTTGAACCAGTGCAGCAATTCTGTTCTCCCCATTTTGGTTCAAGAGCGCCGCCCCGGAGCCGGGCACCTGCGGCAGCTCCGCGTCAATCATCCATTTACCACTAAATAGAAGACAGTCCAGTCCCTACTCCTGGTTTTTCTTGCACTTCTTAAGTATTTGTATTAGCAGCACCTAAAACATACATCTGTCTTACTCCGATATATGCGGTAAGGCGTAGGGATGCCGCTCCGGGCCGGGAGGTATTTCCTGTATAGTCGCGCCGATTATCCGCGCGGGAAGGGACGGCGGCGCACCTTCCTCTCCACCCCGACCCTCGCTCAGGCCGCGCGGATGCCGGCCAGGAAGCGCTCGATCTCAAGTCGTAGCCGGCGGATTGCCTGCTGATCGAGCTGCCCCTCTGCGGCGAGCACCTGCGCCGCGGAGGCGCTGGTCATATCGGCAGCCTCGCTCAATTGGGCCACATTGCCGGATACTTCCTGAGTCCCGGCCGCAGCCTGCTGCACATTCCTGCTGATCTCCGAGGTGGTGGCATTCTGCTCCTCCACCGCAGAGGAGATGGTTGTCGCGATCTCGCTGATCGTCCGGATGGTGCCGGAGATGGACTGGATTGCATCCACGGCGCTGGCGGTCGCCGACTGCATCGACTGGATCTGGACGGAGATGCCCTCCGTCGCGCGCAGTCTGGTTGGCGAGGCTCTTCACCTCGCTGGCCACCACGGCGAAGCCCTTACCGGCCTCGCCGGCGCGCGCCGCTTCGATTGCGGCGTTGAGGGCCAGCAGATTTGTCTGCCCGGCGATGTCCTGGATCAACTGCACGACGGTTCCGATCCTGGCAGCTGCATCAGCCAGTGCGATCACCGTCGCGTTGGTCTGTTCCGCCTCGTCCACCGCCTGACCGGCAACGGTGCTGGAACGGGGGACTTGGCGTGCGATCTCCTGGATTGAGCCGCTCATCTCCTCTGCCGCCGCAGCGACGGTCTGGACGTTGGCTGAGGTCTGCTCGGCAGCGGCGGCTGTGGCGGCTGTGGCGGCAGCCTACCGCTTCGTCTGTTCCGCCAGCGTGTTCATGCCCTGTGCGGTGCTTCCCAGTTCCATTCCTGCCTTGGAGACAGCCTTCAGGATTTTGGCGACGGTTCCATCGAAGTCGCCGATCAGCGCCTCCAACGCCCGGGCGCGGCGCTGCTTCGCTTCCTGCTCGCCGGCCTGCGCCGCCGTAAGCCGGTCGGCTTCCACCGCATTAGGCTTGAAGATTTCGACCGCCTGGGCCATGGCGCCGATCTCGTCCTTGCGGCCAAGACCTTCCACCACCACTGACCCGTCCCCGTGCGCCAAGCGACGCATGAGCTCCGTCATGGCGACAATCGGCGTGGCGATGCCGCGGCTTAGACCGAGGGCCACCCCGATGGCGACGAGCTGGGAATCACCGCCACCTGCGAAGGTCACCGCATACGCGGTCGAGAATGCCCCGTCCTGCGCTTCGGCGCGGCTCCGCATCAGGCTTTCCTCGGCATCAAGGATTTCGTGGGCCAAGCTACGGACGGTATCCATCTGCCGCCGCCGGCCTTCGCCGCTGTCCGCACCTGCTCCGGCCCGCCGGGCTGGCGCAGCAAGACGATCTGGTCGCTTGCGTAGGCGACCCACTCCTCGGCAGCGCCGTTCAACGCATCCACTCGGCGCTGCTGCTCCGGATTGTCGGCAGTCAGTCGTTTCGCCCGGCCGAGTGCCTCCAGATAGGCATTCCTGCCTGAATTGTACGGAGCGAGGAATGCATCGTCGATGGTGATGGTGAAGCCGCGAAGGCCTGTCTCCTTGTCCACCATGGCCGCCAGGACATCCTTGACGGCGTCCAGCACCAAGGCCGTGTGCTTGCCCGAGGCGGTGGTGCTCTGGATAAAGCTCAGCCGGCTGTAGGTGACCGCGCCGACGCCGAGCATCAGGACGATCAACACGGCGAAGGCTGCTGACAGCTTCCGGGATATGGTCAGCTCGCTGAAGAACCGCATCAGAAACTCCAAGGCATTGATACTCGAAGCCCGTGTCGGAGCCGGGAAGCCAGCCGCGCGGGTCTAGCCGCAGGTCCAGGATCTACCGGGCCACCTATCTTTGAATGCGTAAATTTAGCTAATGTCACCACCTTTAGCTGTTACACTAGCTCGAAACAATGTGGCGAATGAATGGTTACGATCACCGGCTGCAACTTTAACTTTGATACTTGCACATGCTGGAACGGAGATCGGGCCGGCTGATTCCATCTGGATGCGTCGGATCGTGAAGTAAGCCTCCCCGCCGGGAGGGTGGGCAGCCACCTCGCCCGACGGGGAACCACCAGGAGGCCGGACGGTTCGAATGGGTCAATGGCACACGGGAGGGAGTCTTGTTTCTCTTTTTCTCGAACCGCCTCGGCTTGGCGGGCTCGATCATTGTTTCACTGGTGCTGACGGTCGTGCTGCTCGCTCTCCTGGGCATCTTCTAGCCAGACGTGAAAGCGGGCTTGATCGACGGCGTGTCCCGCCCAACACCGGGATGCATGAACAACCTTGGCCATCAGAGTTGAGATATGGAGCGGCTGCTGCAGGTCTATCGGATCGTGGTGAAGGCCGCGAGCGCGTGGTTCGAGGATGGCGCCATGAGCATGGCCGCCGCGATCGCCTTCTATACGACCTTCTCCCTGGCCCCGATTGTCATCCTCGTGACCGCGTTCGCCGGCATCATTTTCGGTGAGCAGGCGGCGCAGGGCGCCATTGCCGATCAGATCGAGGAATTGGTCGGCCCGGCGGAGGCGCAGACGGTGCAGACGCTCGTCGCCAGCGCACGCAGCCCTGGGGCCAGCACGCTGGCCGGCATCTTCGGCATCGGCGTTCTGATCATCGGGGCCACCACGGTGTTCGGTGAGCTGCAGGCGGCACTGAACCGCATCTGGCGGGTAGAGCCGCCGAATGAGGCCCTCGTGACCTGGCTGGTCAAGGCGCGCCTGAAAGGCCTGGCTCTGGTCGGGGCCATCGGATTCCTGCTGATTGTCTCCTTGACCATCAGTACGGCGCTGGGCGCCCTCACCACCCTGGCCAAAACCCATCTTCCCGAGGGCGCAGCCCTGTTCTGGATGTTCGACCTCGTCGTGAGCTGGTTCGTCTTCGCCGTTCTTTTCGCTGCCGTCTTCCGCGTCCTGCCCGACACGCACATACCCTGGCGCGATGTAGCGCTTGGGGCGGCGATTACTTCGCTGCTGTTCCTGATCGGCAAGTTCCTGATCAGCCTGTATCTCAGCACGGCCGGGGTCGCCAGCACCTATGGGGCCGCGGGATCGTTCGTCGTCATCCTGCTCTGGGTCTATTATTCCGCGTCCGTGTTCCTGTTCGGGGCGGAGGTGACACGGTTCTATTCCGAGCATCTTGGCAGCCGCACCGGGAGGAACACATCCGCCCGGCAGGCAGCGGCGGAGTAGAGCGCACGCAGGACACCGTGGCAGTTCCAGTGGCCGGAACAGTGGACCGGCGCAGCCATTGAGGCAGCATGCCCGCCGCCCCCGCTTCCTCCCGCCGTACCTACAGCACTGACCTGACACAGGGCCCGATCACGCGCACATTGGCGCTGTTCGCCTAGCCGGTGCTGGGGTCAAACGTGCTGCAATCCGTGAATGGCTCGATCAACGCCCTGTGGGTCGGACGTTTCCTTGGGGAAGAAGCCCTAGCGGCCACGGCCAACGCCAATCTCGTGCTCTTCCTGATCCTTGGCACGGTGTTCGGGATCGGAATGGCCTGCACGATCCTGGTCGGGCAGGCCTTTGGCGCCCATGACCTGGAGCGGGCCAAGCGGGTGGTCGGCACCAGCGCTACATTTTTCTTGGCGATCTCCGCCCTGTTCGCCGCCGGCGGATATTTTCTTACCGACCATGTCCTGCGCCTGCTTGGGACGCCGCCGGATGTGGCGCCCCTCGCCTCCACCTATCTGCGGATCATCTTCCTGGCCGTGCCGGCGATGAACTGGCTGAGCTTCCTGATGACCGTGCTGCGCGGAGCCGGGGATTCGCGGACCCCCTTCTACTTCATGGGTCTGGCCGTCGTGCTGGACGTGGTTTTGAATCCGCTGCTCATCACGGGAGCGGGGCCGCTGCCGCCCTTGGGAATTGCGGGAGCTGCCCTGGCGACGCTGATCTCGCAGGCTGTGGCGCTGACGTCGATGCTGGCCCTGCTTTATGGCCGGCGTCATCCTCTGCGCCTTGCCGGCGCGGATCTCGCCTATCTGCGTCCTGACCCGGCCCTGTTGCGAACGGTGCTGGCCAAGGGCGTGCCCATGGGGCTCCAGATGATCGTGATCTCGGCGTCCGCCTTGCTGCTGATGGGCTTGGTGAACGGCTACGGTTCCCGCGTGACGGCGGCTTACGGGGTGGCAGCGCAGCTCTGGACCTATGTGCAGATGCCGGCCCTCGCCATCGGAGCGGCCGTGTCCTCCATGGCTGCGCAGAATATCGGGGCCGGACGCTGGGACAGGGTCGGCCGCATCACCCGGGCGGGCATCATGTTCAATCTCTTCCTGACCGGAGGGCTGGTCGCCCTGCTCTATGCCGCCGACCGGCCCGCCCTGGCCCTGTTCCTGCCGGGCGATCCGGAGGCGGTGGCCGAAGCAGTTCACATCAACAGCATCGCTGTCTGGTCCTTTGTGCTGTTCGGCATCACCATCGTCCTGTTCGGGACGGTGCGGGCCACCGGCGCCGTGGTTCCGCCGCTGGTGATCCTCACCCTCTCCCTCCTCGCCATACGCGTATCCTTCGCCTACCTGCTCCAGGACACCCTCGGCGACGACGCCATCTGGTGGAGCTTCCCCGCAGGCGCCGGCGTCTCACTGCTGCTCGCCGCCGGCTATTATCGCTGGGGCCGATGGCGGGAGGCGCGCATGGTGGGGCCGCGTCCGGTGGGCGGAGAACCGCCGGATACCGGCTTTGGCATTCCCCGCGGCCACGCGGCCATCCACCCGTGAACGCTGCTCTGGCCGCAGCACTGGGGCGTCAGCGCTGCTCGATGGAGGTGGTGCCGAACAGGCGCTTGTACTCCCGCGGCTGGGAGCGCCAGTACTGCTTGGGCGCCTTGATCTCGGCCCCCAGCTCCGCCGCCGCATGCCAGGGCCAGCGCGGGTCGTAGAGGATGCCGCGGGCCAGCGCCACCATGTCCGCCTTTCCGGTGGCGATGACTTCCTCCGCCTGCATCGGCTCGGTGATCAGCCCCACGGCGATGGTGGGCATGCCGGTCGCGGCGCGGATCGCCTCGGCGAAGGGCACCTGATATCCCGGTTCCAGCTTGATCTTCTGCGCCGGGGTCAGCCCGCCCGACGACACGTCGATATAGTCGCATCCTCGCGCCTGCACCGCCTTGGCGAAGGCAATCGTCTGCTCCAGATCCCAGCCGCCCTCCGCCCAGTCGGTGGCTGAAACGCGGACGCCGACCGGGCGGTCGCTGGGGAAAGCGGCGCGCACGGCGTCGAACACCTCCAGCGGGAAGCGCATGCGGTTCTCCAGGCTGCCGCCGTAGCTGTCGTCGCGCTGGTTGGAGATGGGGGAGAGAAACTGGTGCAGAAGATAGCCATGCGCAGCGTGGAGTTGCACGGTCTCGAACCCCATCCTGGCCGCCCGCTTCGCGGATTCCACGAAGGCATCGCGCACCCGGTCGAGGCCTGCCGCATCGAGCGCCAGCGGCGTCCGCTCACCGGGATCGTGCGCCAGCGGCGATGGGGCGAAGCAGTCCCAACCGCCTTCCTGGCGCGGCACCTGCCCCCCGCCCTGCCATGGCGGACGGACAGAGGCCTTGCGTCCGGCATGGGCGAGCTGGATTCCGATCGGCACGGCGGATTCCTTGCGGACGGCTTCCAGCACGCGGGTCAGCGCCGCCTCCGTCTCGTCCGACCAGAGTCCGAGATCGGCCGGGCTGATGCGGCCTTCCGGCTCCACCGCCGTGGCCTCCAGGAACATCAGGCCGGCTCCGGACAGCGCCAGATGCCCGAGATGGATCAGGTGCCAGTTCCCGGGTTTTCCATCCTCTGCCGAATACTGGCACATCGGCGCGATGACGATCCGGTTCTCAAGCTCGAGATTGCCGAGCCGGATCGGCTGGAACAGGTGACTGGTCATCGCAACGCTCTCCTTATTTGGCCGGAACCGAAACGGGATATACCTCGGCGCTCCGTTTTCCCAAGGGCAGGTAACATCAAGCCGTGCAGGCGGCTGCGGTCAAGCTGGTCTCAAGGCTTGCGCGCGCATTGGTGCCATCAGGGAACAATCCTCCTCTGCTCCGATTGTGGGCGGAGTGATGACTCATGGAGGAAACGATGGCGGATAATCGCAATCCCGAAGGTCGGGCCGGCGGCACGGCGGACCCGAAGTCGAATCCGCCCAGCGGCGAGGGTCCGGCGGCCAAGCACAATCCGGATGAAACACGCCGCGGCGACAAGGCCGGCCAGGTCAGTCAGGAAGGCGGATCGACGGCAACCAGCCGGCCCGACACGCAATCCGGCAAGCCGGGCTGGAAATAAACCCCGCCAGAGGCAACCCAGGCTCTGGCGATACCGCCTCGCTGGCGAAGTTGATCGGGCGGCCTGCCCGCTCCGCTCAGCTCGCCGTCCCGCGCGGCCCCAGCAGGATGAGGGCAGCGCCCACCAGACAGATGGCCGCGCCGGTGACGTCCCACCGGTCGGGCCGCTGCCCCTCCGCTATCCAGAGCCAAGCCAGTGAGGCTGCTATATAGACCCCGCCATAGGCGGCATAGGCGCGGCCTGCGAAATCCGCGTCGATGCGGGTGAGCAGCCATGCGAACGCGATCAGGCTAGCGATGCCGGGGACGATCCACAGGGGTGTCCTGTCCAGGCGCAGCCACGCCCAGAAGGAAAAGCAGCCCGCAATTTCCGCTAGCGCCGCAAGACTGTAGAGGACGAGGGCGTTCATCGGCGGCAGTCCAGCATTCCATACCGGGCACGACCGGACAACGGCAGGTCGGACCAAGCGCCTGGACGGCTGCTACTGCGCCGTTTGCGTCCAGACGCCGTTTCAGGGCAGAAATGGAGCTGGGGGACCAGCACCTGGTTGAGGATTTGCATGCGGTACAGTTTCTCTGGTCCGTTGGTCGGCCGACGTCGCCTGCTCCTGGCTGGTGGCGCCGCCACGGCCGCAGCTTTGTCGCCCGGACTGGTGTGGTCGGCCGGGGCGGCCGGACCGGTTCATAGGCTGAAGCCCGGCCCCGGGCAGGTCAAGCTGGTCGGAGACGGCTATCCGGAAACGGCGGTATGGGCCTATGACGGCCTTGTTCCCGGTCCCGAAATCCGCGTCCGCCAGGGCGACCGGCTTCGCATCGAAGTAACCAACGCGCTGGCCGAGGAGACCACCGTGCACTGGCACGGCATGCGCGTTCCCAACGGCATGGACGGCGTTCCGCACATGCCGCGCCCGCCCATTGGCCCCGGCGAGACCTTCACCTACGAGTTCGATGCGCTGGACGCCGGCACCTTCTGGTACCACCCGCACATCCGCAGTCATGAGCAGGTCGAACGGGGCCTGTACGGTGCGCTTATCGTGGAGGAGCGTGAGCCGATCCAGGTGGACCGGGACGTGACCTGGGTACTGGATGATTGGCGGCTGGAGGCCGATGCCTCCATCAGCGGGGATTTCGGCAATTTCCACGACCTCAGCCACAATGGCCGGCTGGGCAACACGCCCAGCATCAACGGCCGGCTGCCGGACGCCTTTCCGGCGCAGGCGGGAGAGCGTATCCGGCTGCGCCTGATCAATGCCGCCAACGCCCGCATCTTCGGCCTTCGCTTCCAGGACCATCAGCCTCGCATCATCGCCATCGATGGCCATCCGGTGGAGCCGCATGAGCCGGAGGACGGCCAAGTGGTGCTGGCCCCGGCCATGCGCATCGACCTGATTCTCGACATGATCGGCAGTCCGGGGGACCGCGCCACAGTGGTGGACGAGTTCTATCCCAGGCTGGCCTACCGGCTGGTCGATCTGGCCTATGGGCCGGAGCGGCTGCGGGACCAGCCAATGGACACGCCCATCGCCCTGCCGGCAAACCCTGTGCCGGAACCGGACCTCGCCGCCGCCGTGCGGCATGAGGTGGTGCTGGGCGGAGGCATGATGGGCAGCATGACCGGGGCGATGCTGGACGGGAAGCCCCTCGACATCCGCACAATGATGCGGCAGGGCATGGCCTGGGCCATCAACGGCACGGCCTCCAGCGGCCATGTCATGGAGCCGATCCTCACGCTGGAGCAGGGCCGGAGCTGCGTAATTGCCATGGCGAACGACACGGCCTGGCACCATCCCATGCACCTGCATGGCCACACATTCCGGGTGCTGTCCCGCAATGGAAAGCCGACCCGCTTCAGGGAATGGCAGGACACCGTGCTGCTATCCCCTAAGGAGCGGGTCGAGATCGCCTTCGTCGCCGACAATCCCGGCGACTGGATGTTCCACTGCCATATCCTGGAGCATCAGTCCGCCGGCATGATGAGCACGATCCGCGTGGCCTGACCCCGTCCACTCCCTTGCCGAGGTTTGTCCGATGTCCCAGACCATCATCCTGCCCGGCTATGGCGGTTCCGGCGAGGCGCATTGGCAGACGCTTTGGGAACGGGCGGATGCCGGCATGGTCCGCTTCCAGCCATCGAGCTGGGATCAGCCCGATCTTCAGGACTGGATCACGGCCCTAGACCGCGCGGTCGCAGCGGCATCGGAGCCGCCGCTTCTGGTCGCGCACAGCCTCGCCTGTCTGCTGGTTCCGCACTGGGCGGCGGCGCGGCCGGACCGGCGGATCGCCGGTGCCTTCCTCGTCGCCGTGCCGGACCCGGACGGCCCGCAGTTTCCGGAGGAAGCTCCGTCCTTCCGGGCGGTGCCGGATAGGACCCTGCCCTTCCCCACCCTCATCATCGCCAGCACGGACGACCCCTTCGGCACGACTGCCCATGCGGAAAGGCGGGCGCGGGCCTGGGGGGCGGGCTTCATCGAAGTCGGCGCACTGGGCCACATCAATTCCAGCAGCGGGCTGGGCGACTGGCCGCTGGGGGCCAAGCTTCTATCCGCCTTCCGCGCCGGCCTTCGCCACCAAGCGGGTTAAAGCCGCCTGCCCGGATCAGCGGGCGATCGGGCGTAGCAGCAGACGCAGCATCAACGCGGTCACCGCCGTACCGACCACCAGCGCCAGCAGATAGCCGCCCAGATGGGTCACCGCGTTGGGGATCGGCAGCACGAAGACACCGCCATGCGGCACCTTCAGTTCCGCCGCGAAGCCCATGGAGATCGCGCCCGCAAGGGCGGAACCGGCGACCAGGGCCGGAATCACCCGCAGCGGGTCGCGCGCGGCGAAGGGGATCGCTCCCTCCGTGACGAAGGCGAGACCCAGCACGGCGGCGGCATTGCCCGCTTCCCGCTCATCCTTGGTGAAGCGGCTGGCGAACAGGCGGCAGGCCAGGGCCAGGCCCAACGGCGGGGTCATGCCCGCCACCATCGCGGCGGCCATGGGCGTATAGATCTGGCTGGCGATCAGGCCGGTGGCGAAGGCGTAGGCGGCCTTGTTCACCGGGCCGCCCATGTCGAAGCTCATCATCGCCCCGATCAGCAGGCCAAGCAGGATGGCACTGCTGCCCTGCATGCTCTGAAGCCAAGTGGTCAGGGCCGAAAGCACCGCCGCCACAGGCGTGCCCACCACATAGATCATCAGCAACCCGGTGAGCAGCGTGCCCAGCGTCGGCAGGATCAGCACCGGTTTCAGCCCTTCCAGGGTGCGGGGCAGCTTGATCACGCGGTTCAGGAAGGCCACGCCATAGCCGGCGATGAACCCCGCCGCGATACCGCCCAGGAAGCCGGCCCCGAGATTGGCGGCGACCAGCCCGCCGATCATGCCCGGCGCGATGCCGGGCCGGTCCGCCACCGAGAAGGCGATATATCCGGCAAGCGCCGGGATCATCAGCACGAAGGCGGCATTGGCCCCGATCTGGAACAGGGAATAGGCCAGCGTGCCCTCGTTGGACTCCTCGAAGGCATAGATGCCGCCCAGCGCGAAGGCCACCGCGATCATCAATCCGCCGGCCACCACGAAGGGCAACATGAAGGACACGCCGGTCATGAGGTGCTTATAGGGACCGGTACGCTCCGTCCGCTTCGGCCTGTCATCCGCCCCAGCCGCCGCAGATGCGCCGCCCTGGACGCTGGCCTCTGTGAAGGCCTTGTCGATCAGGGCGCGGCCATTCTTGATGGCGGGCTTGGTGCCGCTCAAGAAGACCTTCTTACCGGCAAAGCGACTGAGATCGACCTGCGTGTCGGCGGCGATCAGGACCAGATCGGCAGCACGGATTTCCTCATCCGTCAGCGTGTCGCGTGCACCGACGGAGCCTTGGGTCTCCACCCTGATGTCATGACCCAGCGCCTGGGCGCCCTGCTGCAGCCCTTCCGCCGCCATGAAGGTATGGGCGATACCGGTGGGGCAGGAGGTGATGGCGACGATCCGGCGCTGGCGACCGCCGGACTCCAACCCGGCCGTGGCAGCCGTGCCCTCTGCCACCCGCGCCAGCACGGCATCCGCGTCCGCCAGCACCTCCTCCACCGAAGCCTTCACCAACCTGCGGCCGGCAAAACGCTCCTCTTCCAGCGCGCCGCCCCCGACCAGCAGCACCGGCGCGTCGGCCGGCATCGCCGCGAGGTCCAGCGGGTTCAGCACGCCCTGCTCCATCCGCACCTCGGCCGCGAGCTGAAGGCCGCGCTGGCCGGCAGCCTTGCGCAGGGCTTCCGCCGCCAGAACCGCCTGGGTGCTGAATTCGCCGGCGTCGACGACCGCCAGGATATTGGTCATGAATTCCTCCCCGGGGCACCGCCCCTCATTCTTCACTGCCCGGCGTTCCCGGTGCCGGTTTCCGCCGCCCAGACGTCGGCGCGCGTGATCCTGGCCGCCGCCGCCAGTTTCCGCACCTCATCCGCCGGTGGCAGATGCGGCCCGATGCGGCGCAGCTTGCCGGCGGCGAAGGCGGTCGCCAGCCGTGCCAGCGCCTCCAGCGGCATATCGGCGACCAGACCTGCGACGATGCCGGCCACCATCGCGTCGCCCGCCCCGACGGTGCTGGGCGTCCGCGTCGGCGGCAGCGCGGCATGGATGGCGTCTTCGGCGGACAGGAACAGGGCTCCGCCAGCCCCCAGCGACACCACCGCCAGCGCCACGCCCCGCTCCACCAGGGTGCCTGCCGCGGCCAGCAGGTCGCTCCGGGCCGACAGGTCCCGGCCCGTAAAGGCTTCTAGCTCATGCCGGTTCGGCTTGATGCAGTAGGGCAGGACCGGAGCTGCCAATGCGGCCGCCAGCGGGGCGTTGCTGGCGTCCAGCACCACGCGCACACCTGCACCCGCCAGCTCCCCCACAAGGTCCGCATAGATGCCATCGGCAAGCCCGGCGGGCAGGCTTCCGGCCAGGACCGCCAGCCCATCCGGGGCAAGCTGGCCCCCCAATCCGCTGCGCAACTCGGCACAGGTGGCGGCGTCCACCACCAGCCCCGGCAGGTTGACATCCGTGGTGGTCCCGTCCGCTTCCACCAGCTTGATGTTGGTACGGGTGCGGCCGGGCCGGCGCAGGAATCTGTCGCCGATGCCCTTGGTGGAGAACAGCGCCTCGAACGGAGCGGAATTGTCGGCCCCGAGCACGCCTATCGCCAGCGTCGGCACGCCCCAATCGGCAAGGCAACTCGCGACGTTCACGCCCTTGCCGCCGGCGTTGTAATGGACGGCGCTGGCGCGGTTGACCGCGCCCGGCGCCAGCCGGTCCAGGCTGACCGTCTGGTCGATGGCCGGGTTCAGGGTCAGGGTGATGACGGGGCCGGTCATGCGCCGGCTCCCGCGTCCAGGCCACGCACCTCGGCCGCCGTCTCAGCCTCCAGCGCCTTGAGGGCCAACTCCCGCAGGGCGTACAGGCTGCTGCCGCGCAGCCGCGCCTTGACCGCCGATACGTCGCGCGGGGTCATGGACAGTTCCTGCACGCCCAGGCCGGTCAGCAGGGCGGCGCCGAACGGATCGCCGGCGATGCCGCCGCAGACCCCCACCCACCTTCCATGCACCGCCGCGCCATCCACCGTCTGGCGGATTAGGCGCAGCACAGCCGGGTGCAGGCTGTCCGCCTCCGCCGCCAGTTCAGGGTTCTGCCGGTCGATGGCGAGCGCGTACTGGGTCAGGTCGTTGGTGCCGATGGAGAAGAAATCCACATGCCGGGCCAGGATGTCGGCCTGAATGGCTGCGGCCGGCACTTCGATCATGATGCCGAGCGGCACCTGCGGCGCATCCAACTCCGCACGGATGCGCTCGCACACCGCGCGCAGGGCCAGCACCTCCGGGACGGAGGTGATCATCGGGAACATGATGGAGAGGTCCCCGCCCCGCTTGGCGGCACGGTAGAGCGCACGCAACTGCGGCTCCAGCAGGTCCGGCCGGCGCAGCAGCAAGCGGGCGCCGCGCACGCCCAGGAACGGGTTTTCCTCATGCGGGAGGTTCAGGTGCGCCACCTGCTTGTCGCCGCCGATATCGAGGGCCCGGACGATCAGGGGCCGCCCCTCGAGCGCCGCCAGCATGGCCACATAAGTCTCGAACTGGTCGTCCTCGGTCGGCGTCTCTCCGCGCTCCAGGAACAGGAACTCGGTGCGCATCAGCCCGACGCCTTCCGCCCCTTGCTCCAGGGCGAAGGGGGCCTGGTCGGGCAGGTTGATGTTGGCCCCAATGGCGACGCTGTGCCCGTCGCTTGTGCGGGCGGGAAGGCTGCGCTGCTCGGCCTCCCGCGCGCGGATCTGTTGCTGCTGCTCGATCCAGCCCCAAGCCGAATCCAGGTCCGCCTGGCTGGGATCGAGATAGAGGCGGCCGGCCTGACCGTCGATTATAGCCATCGTGCCATCGGCAAGGTCGAGAACAGCCGGCCCGGCTGCCACCACGGCCGGCAGGCCCAGCGTGCGGGCGAGGATGGCGGTGTGCGCCGTAGGGCCGCCCTGGGCGGTGGCGAGGCCCACCACCTTGGCCGGGTCCAACCCGGCCGTGTCGGAGGGTGACAGGTCGGTGGCGACCAGGATGGTGGGGCCGTCCGGCAGGTCCTGCAGGCTGCCGCCGCGCAGGCTGGGATCGAGTTGGGCAAGCACCCGACGCCCCACGTCGCGCAGATCGGCGGCGCGGGCGGCCAGGACCGGGTTGCCCAGCGCCGCGAGGCGGCCTGCCATCTGCTCCACGCTCTCATTCCACGACCAAGCCACCCCATGGCCTTCCACCATGAGCTGGCAAGCCAAGGTGATCAGATCGGTGTCGTTAAGCAGCTCCGCCTGCGCCTTGAAGATGCCCGCCTCGGCGGCACCCAGGCGACGGGCGGTATCATCCTCCAGCGCCTTGAGCTGAAGGCGGGTGGCGGTCAGGGCGCGGTGCAGCTCGGCCCCGCCCTCGGTCAAGGGCACCGGGCAGTCTGGAACGGCGAGCTCCGCCGACGCCAGCACCCTGATGGTGCCGATCGCCACGCCGGGGGCTGCGGCGATGCCGGCAAGCGTGACCGGGGAGCCCGGCGGGGTCCAGCCCTGGACCGGCGTCTGCTGCGCCCGGCGGGTGGCCATGGCGGCATCGGCCTGTTCCTGCGCCGTGAGCCCGGTCACCACGGCGCGCATACGCGCCAAGGCGTTGCCGGCGTCCGCCCCCTCCGCCGAGATGGTCACCCGGTCGCCGGGCCGGAGACCCAATTGCAGCAGGGAAACCAGATTCTTCGCATCGGCTGTGTCGTTGCCGTGCCGGACCCGGATGCGGGCCGCGAAGGGACGGGCAGCCTCCACCCATGCCGTTGCCGGACGGGCATGCAGGCCGGCGGGATAGGCTACGTCCCAGGTGAAGCTCTCCGCCAGATCGGCCGCGGGCGCGGTGGCGGCCGGGGCGGACGGCTCCTCCCCCAATGCCGTGATCAGCTCATCCGCGTCGTCGGTGGTGAAGAGCCGCCCCAGCCTTTCCTCATCCTGGAGCAGGCGGGTCAGGCGGCGCAGGATGGAAATATGGGCGTCGGACTGGGCAGCGATGGCGATCACCAGACGGGCCGTCTGCCCGGGGTTCCATTCCACCCCGTCCGGCACCTGCAGGATGGCGACGCCGTTGCGCCGGACCATGCCGCGATCCTCCCCAATCCCGTGCGGGATGACGACGCCATGGCCGAGGAAGGTATTCGCCACCGCCTCCCGCCGGATCATGCTGGACTCGTAGCCGGCTTCCACGCATCCCGATGCCACCAACATCTGCGCCGCCTGCCGGATGGCATCCTGTTTGTCATCGGGGCGGACGCGCAGGCGGATCAGCTCTCGCACCAAGAGTTCGCCGGAGGCGGTAGCGCACATGATGGGCATCTCCCGGACGGTATGATTTTGACGCCACTGAAAACGTTCTCACGGGATGAGTCAAAGTTTTTTCCGGGCGATGACCATTGGCGGATAAATGCTCAGCCAAAAGCCAACTAGAATAGGCGCGCATCCTCCGCGCATAGTTTAGTGTGGTTGGAAACGTTTTCCGGAAGCGCCCGCATGGTAGTCAGCATCAAGGACGTTGCCCGAGCCGCTGGCGTGTCGCCGGCCACCGTTTCACGCGCGCTGGGCAATGGCCCCATCAGCCCCGCTCTACGCGAACAGGTGGAGGCGGCGATCCGTGCCACGGGCTACCGCCCCAACCTGTCCGCCCGGCGTCTGCGCTCCCAGCACAGCCATACCATCGGCCTGATCGTGGCCGACATCCGGAATCCCTTCTTCACCGCAGTGGCGCACGCTGTCGAAACGGTCGCCTATGAGGCCGGGATGCGCGTGATCCTGTGCAACACCGACGAGGACCCGGAGCGGGAGGCCATGTATCTGCGGCTGATGCAGGAGGAGCGCGTTACCGGCGTGATCTTCGCCCCGACCCAGGAAACGGCGGAGCGGTTCCAACGGCATGAGCTGGAGTTCCCGGTGGTGCTGATTGATCGCGCCGGCCCCGCCGGGGAGCATGACGCCGTGGTGCTGGACAATCAGTCCGCCAGCATGCAACTGGTCGATCATCTCCACGCCCAAGGTTACCGCCGCATTGGCGGCCTGTTCGGAAATACCAGCAGCACCGGACGCGAGCGGCATCAGGGCTATCTGGCAGCGGCCGCCCGACACGGGCTGGAGCCGCAGGCGCGCTTCGTCTTTCCCTATGCCGACGCGGCGGAGGCGGAGCTGCTGCAATGGCTGGAGGAGCCCAGCCGGCCCGAAGCCATACTGGTCAGCAACAGCCTGCTGATGGTCGGGGTGGTGCGCGCGGCCCGCCGTAAGGGGATCGGCATTCCCGCCGACCTGGCCGTCGCCGGATTCGACAATGAGAGCTGGACCGAACTGGTTGATCCCGGAATGACAGTGATCGAGCAGCCTACGGAGGAGATCGGGCGTCAGGCCATGCGCATGCTGTTCGAGCGCATGCATGCACCCGGTGCGCCGACCAGGAAGGTGGTCCTGAGCGGACGCTGCATCATTCGCGGTTCCACCCTGCGGCCCGCGATGGCCGACCTGACTGCCTGACCGTCCCCGCCGGACCTCAGCCGCCCAGCGCCCCTTGCAGCATCCCGGCGGCGGAGCCAGCCCCGCTTCCGTTCAGATAT
Source organism: Indioceanicola profundi (assembly GCF_003568845.1). NCBI lineage: Bacteria > Pseudomonadati > Pseudomonadota > Alphaproteobacteria > Rhodospirillales > Azospirillaceae > Indioceanicola > Indioceanicola profundi. Next base: position 933,748 of record NZ_CP030127.1, read on the forward strand.
TCCATTACGACCGGCAGGAAGCGCGCCGCCATGTCCGGCGGAATGCCCAGCTGGCTGAAGGTTCCGGCCAGCGGGGCAAGGGCGCCGAGACCACCTGCCGCCCCGTTCTGGCCGTTCAGCGCGCCGAGCGCCCCGCCGGCCAGCCCGCCGAGACCGCCGCCCGTCTGCTGGCCATAGTCGGCCTGCCCGCCGCCTGGAGCGGACTGGATCAGGGAGTTCACGCCAGGCACCTCCTGCTCCACCTGGGAGAACTGGTCGGGCGCCATACGCTGCCGGGCCAGCCCGAACAGGGCTCCGGCCCCGCCCTCGGCCTGCGGCCGGCTGATGCCGAGCTGGTTGGTGAGCGCATCGACCAGCCCGCCGGCACTGGCGGCGGCGCGGGCCGGGGCAAGCGGCACCAGGGCCAGGATGCAGGCAGCCCCGGCAAGTTTGAGGGCATGGCGGCGGGTAAAGCTGGACATGGGCTTGATCCTTGATGCGGTCCTAGAATGCGGCTCAAGCCCCTGCAACCGCCCGTCCCATGACACCGTTCCCTCCCGACAGCCGACACACGGCCTTCTTGGAATTCCGCGGGCACATACCAGATTGCTGCACATGACAGAACCAACACCTCCTCTGACGGGTCCCTCGTTGGGCCGGCGTGCCGTGCTGAAAGCCGCAGCGGGTCCACTCGCCGCTGCACTTCCCTGGCCCCTGGCGGCATCGGACGCACGCGCGGCCTCGCCGGCGCGTCGTCTCGACGCCGCTATGCTGGATCGTGTCCGGACACGTGCGGCGGAACTCGACCAGCTTCACAGTCTGATCGTTGCCCGGGATGGAGAGATCGTCGCCGGCGAGGTGTTCCGCGGGCCGAAGCTCGACCGTGCGGTCAATGTGAAATCCGTGTCGAAAACCATCATCGCCTCCCTGGCCGGGGCGGCACTGGATCGCGGTATTCTGGAGAGCGTCGAGCAACCGTTGTCCGCAATCATGCCGGACCTGATCCCGGACGGAGCCGACCCGCGGGTCGGAAGCATCACAGTCGCCGATCTGCTGACCATGCAGGCCGGCCTGGAACGGACATCCGGGCCGAATTACGGGCGCTGGGTCGAAAGCGGGAACTGGGTTGCCTTCGCCCTGAACCGCCCCTTCGTCGCCGAGCCCGGTGAACGGATGCTGTATTCCACCGGCAGCTATCATCTGCTGGGAGCGGCCCTGTCCAAGGCCGCGGAACGCAACCTGCTCTCGCTGGCGCGGGAATGGCTGGGCCGGCCGCTGGGGATCGATATCCCGCCCTGGACGCAGGACCCGCAGGGCTTTTACATGGGCGGCAACAACATGGCGCTGTCGCCCATGGACCTGTTCCGGTTTGGAGAGATGTGGCGGCAGGGCGGCGTCTGGAAAGGGCAGCAGGTGTTGAGCGCCGCCTGGACGGAAGCGTCCTGGGTGCCGCGGACCTGGTCCCCCTTCTCCGGTGATTCCTACGGATATGGCTGGTTCATCACGGAGGCGCGCGGCCGCATCGTGACCTATGCCAGGGGATATGGCGGCCAGATGCTGTATTTGGTGCCTTCCCTGGGCCTGACGGTCGTGGTCACCTCCGATCCCACGCGCCCGGCGCGGTCGGAAGGACATGTGGGCGATCTGAACGCCCTGTTGGCGGACGGCATAATCCCTGCCGCGGAAGAGGCGTGACGGAGAGCCCGACTGCACTCGTCGGCCCTGCGTTGAGGGAGAATGCGGCAGACGCCGGTTGAGGGTGTCCGCCGTTCCGCACGCGTTACTCGGCGAGACCCGGGTCCGTCCTGGTCTCGCGGCTGGTCTTCCAGAGCGAGTAGAGCACGCCGCCGGCGAGCAGGCCGAACGTCACGCCGAGCGAGATCGCCGGGTCGACCTTGCCGTAGATATGGCTCCAGAAGATCTTGCCGCCGATGAAGATCAGCACCAGCGACAGCGCCACCTTCAGATATTTGAAACGGTGCACCATGGCGGCCAGCGTGAAATACAGCGCGCGCAGGCCCAGGATGGCGAAGATGTTGCTGGTATAGACGATGAAGGGGTCCGTGGTGATCGAGAAGATCGCCGGCACGCTGTCCACAGCGAAGATCAGGTCCGCGAACTCCACCGTGACCAGAGCCAGGAAGAGCGGCGTGGCATAGCGCACCATGCGCCCGGTTTCCGGGTCGGGGAGCTTCACAAAGAAATCGTGCCCGTGCAGGCCGGGGCTGACCCGCATGCGGCGACGCACCCAGGCCAGCAGCCTATTATCATCCAGCGACGGCTCGCCGCCATCGACGGCCAGCATCTTGATGCCGGACACGATCAGGAACGCGCCGAAGATATAGAGAATCCAGGACCATTGCGCGATCAACGCCGCCCCGAAGCCGATCATCAGGCCGCGCAGCAGGATCACGCCCAGGATGCCCCAGAACAGGACCCGGTGCTGGTACAGCCTGGGAACCGCGAAGTAGGTGAAGATCAGCGAAATAACAAAGACGTTGTCCATCGCCAACGCCTTTTCCAGCGCGAAGCCGGTGAAATACTGCATGCCCGGCGTGGGGCCGAGATACCACCAGACCCAGCCGCCGAAGATCGCGGCGATGGCGATATAGAAGGTGGAAAGCTTCAGGCTTTCTCCAATTCCGATCTCATGATCCTTCTTGTTGAGGACACCGAGATCGAAGGCGAGGAGGAGGAGGACGATACCGAAGAACGACAGCCAAAGCCACGCCGCCTTGCCGAGCAAGGGCGTGGAGAGCAACGCAATCATGGCGTCCACGAGGGAACTCCAGCGTCTGGTGCCTGCGTAGGCGATGTGGGATGGTTAGTCCGACATCACAGCCGACGCCTCGGCTGCCAGAGGGGCCCGGACCCGAGCAGCAGAAATCGGACGTCCAGCAGCAGCTTGCAAGGGTCCCGATGAAAAATTCTTCCGCTCTTCTGCCGCGCCGGGCGGGAGCCGGGTCCTGATCAGAGGACGCCCTGTTTGCGCAACCACGCTTGCGCTCTGGCGGCAACCCGCAGGACGAACAGGATCAGGGCCGGAACCACATGGAGGATGGCTTCGGTCACCACCAACCCGGCCCCGGCACTGACGAAGGCATAGGAAAGGGCCGGCACCGCGCCTCCCAGCACCGCGCCCTCAATCCCGCCCAGGGCGCCTGCCAGCACAGTGCCCGTCAGGCGCACCTGCCAAGCCCGGGACAACCGCAAAGTGGCGAACAGGGCCGCTGCCAGCACCAACGGATTGACCGCGGTTCCCAGGAATTGCAAGACCAGATCAGCACTTGTCATCAGCCCCGAGCCCTCCATTCGGCGCGCCCTATTGGAGCCGGCGTCGACGCCGCATGCAAGCCGGATCGGGAGCGCCGTGGGGCCCCTTCCCTGACGACGTGAACTGGATTATCCAGAGTTCTGCCGTTGTCGCGGCAGGCTGCGCATCCATGCCCTGCCGGCGCGACGCCCGGTGGGAGGCTTCATGTGAATCCTTGGTTGGTCCTGCTGGTGGCCGGCGGCTATATCGCGGTCCTGTTCGCCGTGGCTTGGCAGGGGGAGCGCCGCGGGCGAGCGCCTTCAGCCTTTTCCTACGTGCTGACCCTGGCGGTCTACAACACGGTCTGGAGCTTCTACGGGTCCGTAGGTCGGGCAGCTTCCAGCGGCTGGGACTTCGCGCAGATCTATGTCGGCCCGACCCTGCTGCTGCTGTTTGCGCAGCCGGTCCTGGCCAGGGTCATCGCAGTGGCAAAGGCCCGCAACGTTACCTCCATCGCCGATTTCCTTTCGGCCCGCTATGGCAACAGTCAGACCGTGGCGGTACTGGTGACCCTGGCCGGACTGGTCTCTCTGCTGCCCTATATCGCCCTGCAGCTAAAGGGCATCTCCGCCAGCTTCGACATGCTGACCAGCGGCGGACCGGTCCCGGCAGCGGCTGGCGCGGGCGCAGCACGCGGCGCCGCCAACACCGATACGGCGCTGGCCGTCACGGTCGCCATGGCGGTCTTCGCGATCCTGTTCGGCGTTCGCCACCTTCATGCCAGTGAGCACCACCGTGGCCTGATGCGGGCCATCGCCTTCGAGAGCCTGGTCAAGCTTGCCGCCTTCGCCGCCGTCGGCGGCTATATCGTCTATGGGCTGAACGACGGACTTGCGGAACTCTATGCCCGCGGCGCAAACAGCCTGGAAACATCCACGCTGGTCACGCCGGATTTCGGCGACCCGTCCTGGATCGCCACAACGCTGATCTCAATCCTTGCCTTCCTTTGTCTGCCGCACCTGTTCCATGTGGCGGTGGTGGAGAATCAGGACCCCGCGCATATGCGCCGCGCGGCTTGGCTCTATCCGGGATATCTGCTGGTCCTCAGCGTGCTGATGATCCCCGTGGCGCTGGCCGGCATCGCGGCCTTTGGCCGGGCCGGCGCCGATCCTGACAGCTATATGATCACCATTCCCCTGACGGCCGGGGCGGACGGAATTGCGCTGCTCGCCTTCATCGGAGGATTCTCGGCCGGCACCGGCATGGTGATCATGGCTGCCGTCTCGCTCAGCACCATGCTGTGCAACGACGTGATTTTGCCAACCCTGCTCCGCCTGGGCGCGCTGGACCCGATCGCCGACCGGACGGGGGCGGTTCTGAACATCCGGCGGCTGGCCGTGGTCTTCACCCTGGGACTGGCCTATGCCACGTACCTCCTGCTCCGCGATGGATATCCGCTGACCACCATCGGACTGATGAGCTTCGTCGCCGTGGCCCAGTTCGGCCCGGCTTTCCTGGGCGGGCTGTACTGGCGGCGTGCGACGCGCCGGGGCGCTATCGCCAGCCTGTCCGCCGGACTGCTGCTCTGGGTTTATACGCTGCTGCTGCCAGCGGTGCAGCCCGGTGCCGTCTGGGTGCTGGAGGGGCCATTCGGGCTCGGCTGGCTGCGGCCGGGCGGGCTGTTCGGGGTCCATGAGCTGGACCCGATCTCCCACGCCACCCTGTTCAGCCTGTTGACCAATGTGGTGGTCTTTGTCGGCATTTCGCTGGCGACCCGGCAGAGCGCTGCGGAGCGGGAGCATGCGGTCAGCTTCGTGGAGGCCATGCCCGGCCAACCGGCCCCGCCGCCGCCTTCCTGGCGCGGGCTGACGCGGGTGGAGGATCTGCGGACACTGGCCGCCCAGTACATGGGGCCGGAACGCGCGCGGCGCACAATCGACGCCTATCTGGCGGTGCGTAGCGGCATCGGCGTCACCAGCGGGCTCGACCGCACCGGCTGGGCCGATGCGGATCTGGCCCGCTTCGTGGAGAACCAGCTCGCCGGTGTGATCGGGGCGGCCAGCGCGCGCGTGGTGCTGGCAACGGCATTTCAGGGGCCAGCGCTGACCCGCGGGGCCGCGGTGGGTCTGCTGGATGAGGCATCCAGCGCGATCCGTGCCAATTACGAACTGCTGCGCAGCACGCTGGAAAGCGTCAATCAGGGCATCTGCGTTCTGGACAGGGACCTGAAGCTGGTGACATGGAACCAGCGCTATCTCGACTTGCTGGACCTGCCGCCGGAGCGCGTCCGGGTCGGCGTGCCGCTGGCGCACATCATCCGCTTCAATGCGGAACGCGGAGAGTACGCCGCGGGCGATCTGGACGTTCTGCTGGTCAGCCGCGACCTCGACCACACGAAATGGCCTTATGTGTTCAAGCGCTCCCGCCCCGACGGCACGGTGATCGAGGCGACGAATACGCTGCTGCCCGGCGGCGGGTTCGTCGCCACCTACACCGACGTCACGGAGCGGGAAAAGGCTGCCGCCGCCTTGCAGGAAGCCAACGAATCCCTTGAGCGCAGGGTGCGTGAACGAACCCTGGACCTGGAGGACGCCAAGGCGGAGGCGGAGCGTGCCAATGCCGTAAAGACCCGGTTCCTGGCCGGCGTCAGCCACGATCTGATGCAGCCCCTGTCCGCTGCACGGCTTTTTTCCGCCGCACTGACAGAACAACTCCAGCAGGCGGCTGGCAATCCGGTGACGGCGGAGCATCTGGCCCTGGCCCGCAATTCCGCCGCCTCCATCCGGTCCGTCGAGACCCTGATCGGAGCGCTGCTGGACATTTCCGCGCTGGAGGCGGGAGCCGTGCGGCCGGAGCTGCGCAACTTCCCCATCAGCATGGTGATGGAACGGCTGGGCATCGAATTCCAGGCCCTTGCCGCGGAAGCCGGGGTGCGGCTGAAGGTGATCCCCTGCCGCGCCCACGTCCGATCCGACCCGGCGCTCCTGCGGCGCATTCTGCAGAACTTCCTGTCCAACGCCATCCGCTATACCGGACAGGCCTGCGCGCCGGGGCGCGGCCGGGTCGTGATGGGATGCCGCTATCGGCGCGGCGCGTTGCGGATCGAGGTCTGGGACACCGGTCCCGGAATCGACCCGGCGCTCCGCACGGAGATCTTCCAGGAATTCCAGAGATCGGGCCGCCGAGCCGACCGTAGCGGCGGGCTGGGGCTGGGCCTGGCGATCGTGGACAGGACGGCCCGGATGCTGGACCATCCGGTGGAGCTGGTCTCGGAGCCTGGACGTGGTTCCTGCTTTGCAGTCAGTGTCCCGACGGTCAAGGACACGTCGATGCTCGCCGCGGAGGCACCGGCGACACCCGGCCCGGCCCTGGACGGCCTGACGGTGCTCTGCGTCGATGATGACGGCGACGTGCTGTCCGGTCTGGTCGCCCTGCTGAAGGGCTGGGGCTGCCGTCCCGTCCGGGCCGACAATGCCGCTACCGCGGCGGCGGCGCTGGGCGGGGTGGTGCCCGACGCGGTGCTGCTGGATTTCCATCTGGGGCCGGAGCGGAACGGGCTGGACGTGCTGCGGGAACTGGCCCCGCTCTGGCCCGCGCCGGTTCCCGCAGCGATCCTGACCGCCGACAGGACGGCAGCGGTGCGGGACATGGTCCGTGCGGCCGATCTTCCATTGTTGCAGAAGCCGGTCCGGCCAGCCGCCTTGCGCCGATTGCTGGGCGGGATCGTCCTGCGCCGGTCGCCTTCTACCGCAGCCCCGCCCCTGTCACAGCACCGCGCCAGTGAGGCCAGCGATGTCCAGCATTCCTGATCCCGTGATCGTCATCGCCGACGACCACCCGATGGTGCGGAGCGCCGTGCGCTCGGCCGTGCAGCATGGACACCCCGACGCCGAGCTGGTGGATTGTTCCAACCTGGACGAGGTGCTGGCCGCGCTCTCCGCCCGGGAGGAACGGGTGGACCTCGTGCTGCTGGACCTCAACATGCCGGGCAGCCAGGGGCTTCTGGGATTGTTCGTGCTTTCGGCCAATCACCCGACCGTACCGGTCGCCATCATCTCCGCCGTGGAGGACACGGCCACGATCCGCCGCGCTCTGGCCTGCGGCGTTTCAGGCTACATCCCGAAGTCGCTGCCGATGGAAGCCATCGCCGCGGCCGTGGACACCATCCTGCAGGGCGGGGTCTTCGTGCCCCCCGGTGGCGCCGAAGCGGGACCGCCTCGCGACGAGGAGAGGGATCTGGCCCACCGGATCGCATCCTTGTCGCCGCAGCAGATGCGGGTTCTGGCGATGGTGGCGGAGGGCAAGCTGAACAAACAGATCAGCTTCGCCCTTGGCGTGGCGGAGCAGACGGTCAAACAGCATGTCAGCCTGATCTTCCGCAAGCTCGGTGTTTCAAGCCGTACCCAGGCGGTGATCCTGCTGAACCGGCTCAACATCCGGCTGGACCCGTCGGGGGCACAGCCCTGAATGCAAGGGAGGCGGCCCGTCGGACCGCCTCCTGAACTCGTCCCCTTACTGCCTGCCATCCCCTGGCGGATCTCCGGCCGGCTCCGGCTCGGGCGGCGTGCCGAAGTCCAGATCAAAGGTGGGCGGGCCGAAATCATCCATGGACGGCGGCGCATCCAGCTCGATGGTGGACGGGTCCACCCCGGTCCCGCCGGTCAGGCCCGAAGTGACAAGACCCGGGAAGGCGATGACGATAGCCACCATGATGATCTGGATACAGACGAACGGCACGGAGCCCCAGTAGATCTCACCAGTGGTGACGCCCCGCATCCGTTTCCCGGTGACCCGGTCTTCATATTCGTCCTTTGGCGCAACGCTGCGCAGGAAGAACAGGGCGAAGCCGAAGGGCGGGTGCATGAAGCTGGTCTGCATGTTGACGGCCAGCAACACGCCGAACCAGATCAGATCGATGCCCAGCTTGTCCGCCACCGGCCCCAGCAGCGGCACGATGATGAAGGCCAGCTCGAAGAAGTCGAGGAAGAAGGCCAGGAAGAAAACGAGGACGTTGGCCGCGATCAGGAAGCCGATCTGGCCGCCCGGCAGGCTGGTCAGCAGATGCTCCACCCACAGATCGCCGTTCACCGCCCGGAACACCAAGCCGAAAACGGTGGAGCCGATCAGGATGAACAGCACGAAGGTCGAGAGCTTGGCCGTGCTGTCCACCGCCTGTCGGACGATGCCGAGGTTGAGCTTGCGCTTCGCCGCAGCCAGGATCAGCGCGCCCACTGCCCCCATCGCCCCGCCCTCGGTCGGGGTGGCGAGTCCGATGAAGATGGTGCCCAGCACTAGGAAGATCAGAACCAGCGGCGGGATCAGCGAGATCGCCACGCGCTGGGCCAGCTTCATCCCGCGCAACGTGCGCGCCTCCAGCGGCAGGGCCGGCGCCATCTCCGGCTTGAAGAGGGTGAGCAGAAAGACATAGCCGACATAAAGGCCTGTCAGCACCAAGCCGGGGAACAGCGCCCCCTCATACATGTCGCCGACCGAGCGGCCGAGCTGATCCGCCATCACGATCAGCACCAGAGAGGGCGGAATGATCTGGGCCAAGGTGCCCGAGGCCGCGATAACGCCCGTCGCCAGCCGGCGATCATAGCCGTAGCGGATCATGATCGGCAGGCTGATCAGGCCCATGGCGATTACGCTGGCCGCCACCACGCCGGTGGTCGCCGCCAGCAGCGCGCCGACGAAGATCACTGCATAGGCGAGGCCCCCGCGCAGCGGGCCGAAGAGCTGGCCGATCGTATCCAGCAGGTCCTCCGCCATGCCCGACCGTTCGAGGATCAGCCCCATGAAGGTGAAGAAGGGGATGGCCAGCAGCGTGTCGTTCCGCATGATGCCGAAGATGCGCTCCGGCAGCGCCTGGAGCAGCGCCGGACTGAGCAGGCCGAGTTCGATGCCGAGCAGCGCGAAGGCGAGGCCGTTCGCCGCCAGGGCGAAGGCCACGGGAAAACCAAGCAGCAGGAACAGGATCAGGCACCCGAACATCAGGGGCGCCATGTTCTCGATCAGGAAGGCGGTCATGCGGTCTCTCCATGACCATGCGGGCCGGCTGCAGCCGGCGCATAGCTGTCGATGGCCCCGGCGATAAAGGCCAGGCGCTTGATCAGTTCGGACACTGCCTGGGCCATCAGAAGAACGAAGCCCACGGGCACCAGCAGCTTGACCGGCCAGCGCAGCAGCCCGCCGGCATCGCTCGACATCTCATTGATGCGGATGCTCTCCTCCACGAAGGGGATGGAGAGCCAGGTGATCAGCAGCGCGAATGGCATCAGGAAGAACAGGATGCCGAATACGTCGATCCAGGCCTGGGTGCGCCTGGAAAAGCGCGAGGCGACCACATCGATGCGGATATGTTCGTTCCGCAGGAAAGTGTACCCGGCGCACAGCAGGAACACCGCCGCGAACAGATACCATTGCAGCTCCAGCCACGCGTTGGAGCTGGTGTCGAACAGGTAGCGCACAGTGGCATTGCCGGCGCTGACCAGCACGGCCACCAGGATCAGCCAGCGCACGATGCGGCCGGCCCAATCGTTGACGGCATCGATCAGCCGGCTGAGGGCGAGCAGGGCGGACACGGGACAGCGTCCTTTCTGTAGGTCTGAAAGCGGGGGCAACAGGCGGCGGCCCCGCCGGACGGTGCCGGGGGGCCGCGCTGTTCAGCGGAGTGCCTCAGGACTTGCGGGACTGGGCGGCCGCGGCGTAGGAGAAGCTCTCCAGATAGTTCTCGGCGATCCGGAACCACTGGTACTCCTCCTCGCGGAAGGCCTTCCAACCGTCATAGACCTTCTTGAAGTTGGCGTTGCTGGCGGCCAACTCGTCATACAGCTCGAATGTGGCCTTGTAGGCGGCCAGCATGATTTCCTTGCTGTAGGGCTGGAGCTTGGCGCCATTGGCGACGAGCCGCTTCAACGCCTGCGGGTTCTCCACATCGTACTTGGCGCTCATCCGGACGTTGGCGTCGGCCGCGGCCGCTTCCAGCGCTGCCTGATAGGGCTTGGGCAGCTTCTCCCACTGATCCTTGTTGATCATGAGGGAGAAGGACGGACCCGGCTCCCACCAGCCCGGATAGTAGTAATTCTGGGCGACCTTGTAGAAGCCGAGCTTCTCATCGTCATAGGGGCCGATCCACTCGGCCGCGTCGATGGTGCCCTTCTCCAGCGCCGGATAGATGTCGCCGCCGGCGATCTGCTGCGGCACTGCGCCCAGCTTCACCAGCACCTGCCCGGCCAAGCCGGCGATGCGCATCTTCAGACCCTTCAGGTCCTCCGGCGTCTTGATCTCCTTGCGGAACCAGCCGCCCATCTGGGCGCCGGAATTGCCGGCCATGAAGCTGACGATGTTGTAGCCGGCATAGAATTCCTGCAACAGCTCACGGCCGCCGCCATAGAGCTGCCAGGCATTCTGCTGGCGGGAGTTCAGGCCGAACGGAACCGAGCAGTCGAAGGCGAAGGTCGGGTCCTTGCCGACATAGTAATAGGCGGCAGTGTGGCCGCACTCGACCGTGCCGTTCTGGACGGCGTCCAGGACCTGGAGGCCCGGAACCAGCTCGCCGCCGGGGAACACGCGGATCTGGAACTTGTTGTCGGTGATCTCCGCAACACGGTTCGCGATGATCTCGCCGGCGCCATAGATGGTGTCCAGGCTCTTGGGGAAACTGGAGGCGAGCCGCCACTTGATCTCGGGGCTTGATTGCGCAATGGCGGGGGCCGGCAGGGCCGACGCGGCCGCAACGGTGCCAACCCCGGCGGCGGCCAGGAACTCACGACGCTTCATGGATGTCCTCCCGAGTACGGGGAGAAACCGGGACCTGCGATCCGGCACAACGCGGCCAGCATGCAGGTCCCGATCAATCCCGGTTGTTCAGGCGGAAGCTAGCGTGAAGCGAAAATCTTCGCGCACAATACGTTGGTAGGGGGCTTGGGACGCCCCCACCCTCAATCCTCCGGTCCTACGCCGGCCCCGATGCTGACAGCGACTTCCACCTCATCACCGGCGCAGACCGGATGCCCCCAGCCGCTGGCGCTGGCAGGGTGCGTCGGCAGCGGAAAATGGGGCCGTCCGCGTCCACGACGGGTATCGGCGTGAACGAACGGGTCCGGAAGCCCGATATCATAAACGATGCCGTCGTCGTTGTTCGGGCTTGGGCCGGCAGGCACCGCGGCCAGCCTCAGCGCTTCCCGCACCCGCCATGCCACATTGTGATCGGCGCAGGAAGAGTCGCCGCTGACGCCAAGCCCCCCGACAACCCCGGTGCCGCGGTAAAGTCCGAGCCCGCCGCCGAACACATTCACCCCGCCGATCCGCTTTCCGACCATGGGATCACGCTGCGTACCGAAATTGGCGGAGGAACCTGCATAGGCCACATCCGGGTCGACCGGATTGCTTTCCTGCAACCCGAACAGCGATCCGCCGGGCTGGGTCGCACTGTAGAGATTGGCCGTGGACAGGGCGAAGCCGCCCAGACTGAAGGCGTTGGCGGTATTAGCCTTCTGGGCGGAGATTACCCGGCTGCCCGGCCACTGGTCGCCTGGGCTGTTGCCTGAGAAGGCGACAGCGCACACCGTTCCATCACGGTCCACAATGCTTGCCCACATGTGCAGTTCGAAGCCGCCATTCTCCGGCCCGCCCGTGGGCGCGACGCTCTTCCTCAGCGCGGCCTGAAGGTCCGAATGCGTCGGCAGGTTCTTGCAATCCGCCTGCGCGGCCGAAGATCCGAACGCTCCCATCAGAACTAGCGCGATGGGAAGCGCGTGTCTGCTTTTCATCTGCGTTGCCTCCAGCTTGGGTTCTTATCAGGGTCAGCAGCGTCCATCCCGGGCCGGAAGGCCGGCCGGGTGTCCGCGTCCTGTTGAAAGTCGTTGCAAGCCACTGATGATGACGGGTGCGCCAGATGCCCGGATTTGCACACCACGATATGTCGATACAGGCCGGAGCCAGCGGCCGGAAGCCGCGAATGCATGTTACTCCGCCTGATGGACTGAACAGATGCTCGCCAACAGCTGAACTGCCTGAAATCGAGGAAGTATTCTCCTGACCTTTATTCTCAATTTGAGAACACGCCGACAGTCATTAACCCGCCGTTATTGACCAGATTAAAGGCAGCCCGTCGGGTATGGTCATGACCACGCCATAAAAATGCCTGAGCGGCCCCCGATGGTGAGGGTCCTGGACGGACAGGCGGAGATCGCCGCTGTTGTACGTCCAGGCTGGACCGCTCCGATGGCGGGGCGGCGTGGCATACAGGAGGCGACAGGATGCGCATCCTTTTCATTCCGGTCCTCTGTGCTCTGGCTATGGGTGCGGCGACCGCCGATGCCGGTGAGCGCAGGCGTCATTTCGACCGCGGCCACTTCCACGGGCAGCAGTACGGTCAGCATTTGATCGTGCCGCCCGGTTCCCGGGTCATCGTCATTCCGCCTCGGGAAGGTCGTCACGGGTATTGGTCCGACCGCCGGCCCGACCGTCATGACTGGCGCGGCATGCGGCGGGACTTCGGCCATGGAGGGCCGGGCTTCGGCCTGCACGACCGTGGACGCCGGTTCACGACGCCCGGCTTCAGCTCTGGCTGGGTAACCACCCGGCCGGAGCCGGGACGCCGGCGCGGCTGGTAGTGCAGGTTATTTCTCGGCGACCTGCCTGCGCAGCTTCAGGAGGTCGAAGGCCTGTGCCATTTGAACGTCGCCGGCCGGGTCCGGTCTGGCGCCCCACTGGACCGGCGGCGCATTATCGCTGCCGATGACGATGTCCGGCGCGATACCAGACTGGTGGATGGAGCGGCCACGGGGCGTGAGATAGCGCGCCGTCGTCAGCTTTATCGCCCCGCCGGGAAAGCGCCGCGTGGTCTGGATCACGCCTTTGCCGTAGGTCTTGCGCCCGACCACGAGGGCTCTCCCATTCTCCTGAAGGGCGGCGGTCAGGATTTCGGAGGAGGAAGCCGTGCTGGCGTTGACCAGCACCACGATTGGCAGGCCGTGGACGAGGTCTCCAGCCTTGGCTTCGACGACCTCCTCCTTCTGGCGGTCCTGCACCGTCATGATGCGGCCGGCATCAAGGAGGGCATCCGCTACATGCACCGCTGCGCGAACCAGCCCGCCGCGATTGCTCCGCAGGTCCAGAACAAGCCCGCGCGCGTCCGGCAGAGCCTGGATGGCAGCAATGGCAGCGTCGAAGCCGGGCTTCGTCTGGCCGTCGAAGGCCGCGATCCGCATATAGGCGACGCCGTCCATCGCCTGCCAGGTGACAGACGGAATCGTGAGGGTTTCGCGGGCCAGTGTCCGCTCCAGCCGTTCGGCGCCGTTCCGCCCGAAGGCTATGGTGACTGCGCTTCCCTCATCTCCCCGAAGCAGCTTGCCGACAGCGGCCGGTTCCATTCCCTCCAGCGGCTGGCCATCAATGCTGACAAGACGGTCGTTCGGCTGAAGCCCGGCGGCGTAGGCCGGCGTATCCGGGAATACTTCCGCAATCACGAAACCGTCACCCTCCCTCCGGAAGCGGATGCCGATGCCAACTCCGGCACCGGCATTGACGTCCTGCATGGCTTCGTACTGGGCGGGATCGAGGAAGCGAGACCAGGGATCACGGCTGCTGATGGCGCCGACCGCCGCCTCCGCCAGCTCGCGGGTGGAAATCTGGTCCACATAGTTTTCCCGGACGGTGCGGAGCGCCCGCATGATGATCTTCATCGCCTCCGCCTCGTCCAACTCGGCCCGCATCTGCGCGGGCTGGGAGGCCGCAGGTTCGGCCGGGGACTGGATCGGATACGCCAGCAGCAGCAAAGCAGCGGAGAGGGAGGCGAGTCGCAGTCTCATAGCTTGTCCGACCGAGGAAGTTTGCCCCAAGCGGTTTCTTCACGCTGTCGCGCCATCGCGAAGCTTGGCCAAGAACTTCGGCAGTTACGGATGCACCGTATGGCTACCAATCAGCCGAGCTATGAACGATACCGGCAAAATCCCGTGAAATATGCCGCACGCACGCACTTTTCCTTATGCATTATTCACTTACGCCATATCTCGTCTCCATGAGTGGTGCATTGGAAAGCACCTTTTCCAGGGTCTTTCCCTGTCGCTTCTGTCATTCTCGCAATGCAGCGTATCCGGTCTGCGTCGCAAGTTCCGCAATCCACTGGCAGCTAGCCGATTTCGACGTTTCCAGCGCGCCTAGCCCCGAATTGGAGCAAATAAGCGGTCGTCCTGACTCTGCCACTGTCCAGTGGGCGAGGCCAGCTAGGGTTCAGCGGTTCCGGTTTCGTCAGGATTAGAAGCGGAGGCCTGTAGAACCGCTTCCGCTGCGGAGTGAAAGCAGAACGACCAAACCCGCGAGCATGCCTCCGGTCACCGGCGCACTGGCGTCCGGATGCGTTCCCATCCAGGCATAATGGCTGAACCGCCCGCTATTAGCCGGCCCGTGCATTCCGACGGTCGCACCAGCATGGGTCCACGTCACTGACATTCCAGGAACCCGCCTCCGGCACCTCTGTTGGCGAACGGCGCAACAGCGGAGAATTCGGAATGGAACCGGCAGCCGGCCCCGAGGATGTGGAAGCCAGCGTCTCCCTGATCTGGCAGACCATTGATGGACTGCTGGACGGCACCATAGCTTTCCTTCCCCGGATCGCCGTCGGGCTGGTCATCCTCGCCGTGTTCTGGTTCATCGGAAAGGCCGTCCGCGCTCTGATGCGCCGCAGCCTGAGGAATCACCCATCCAACAATCTCGGCGTGGTGGCCGGGCGGCTGGCGCAGTTGGGCATCGGGCTCTTCGGACTGCTCATCGCGGCCACGATCGCGTTTCCCTCTGTAAAGCCTGTGGACATGCTGGGACTGCTCGGGGTCGGCAGCGTGGCTTTCGGCTTCGCCTTCAAGGATGTGCTTCAGAACTTCCTGGCCGGCATCCTGATCCTGCTCCGGCAGCCTTTCCGCATCGGCGATCAGATCAAGTTCAAGGACTTCGAGGGCACGGTTGAGGCTATCGAAACGCGCACCACCAACATCCGCACCTATGACGGCCGCCGCGTCTTCGTTCCTAACGGGGAAATCTTCACCAGCGCCGTGACCGTAAACACGGCCTATGGATTCCGCCGGAGTGAACACGATATCGGGATCGGCTACGGTGACGACCCGCGTGAGGCCGCCCGCTTGATCGTGGAAACTTTGCGCGGTATCGACGGGGTCCGCCAGGACCCGCCGCCGGAGGCCATCGTAATGGCGCTGGATGGCTCGACGGTGAATATCCGGGCCCGGTGGTGGGCCGAGTCCAAGCAGCACGACCAGATGCTGGTCCGCAGCGAAGTCGTTGCGGCGATCAAGGACACTTTGACCCGGGCCGGCATCGATCTGCCCTTTCCCACCCAGGTCGTTCTCTTCCATGACCAGACGGAGGAGACGGATGGGGACCGGACCCGCCAGCGGGAGGGTTGGCCGGCCGGAAAACATCCACCCAAGGCGCGGACCCTGCCTGGAACCATCGCCCGCCGGATGGAGTCCGGCTCGCGAGGCGAGGATGCGTTTGGCAATTCCGGACCGTCACGGTCAGAACCCGGATACGCGGGAACGGCGGAGTAATTGCCAATAGTCGGCGAGCGTCCGAGCTTTGGCAGGCGTACCAAGTCAGGCAGCAGCCCGGAAGTGGATGCGTCCATCCCGGCTAGCGCCATAGGCCTTTATCAGGGCGCTCCACTCGGGGCTCAGGATCATCTCGACCAGCTCTGAATCCGGAATATCGGAAAGGTCCGGGCAACTCCGCATGACACGATAGATCTCATGGGCATGTGGGCTGAGAGTCGCAGGCGACAGGCTCATCGTTGCTGGCTTCATGGCAATCGGGTCCGTTCCCCAAGTTAATACCTCTTAAATGAGGGGTATTTGTATCGGAAATGTTTCCGGCGAGGGGTGGGGCCTGAACTCAGTAGCGCTAACACTTTTGAGAACGGGATGCGGCACCTGCGCAAAATCCGCCACTTTTGCTTTTAATTCAGGCAAACTCGAAGCTGCCAATACCGGCTTTGGCCTCACCGCCTCTG
>NZ_CP030127.1:952500-1015000 GCF_003568845.1 Indioceanicola profundi
TCCTTTCCCACTTAGCCACCACTTGGGGACCTTAGCTGGCGGTCTGGGCTGTTTCCCTCTTGACGATCGACCTTAGCACCGACCGTCTGCCTGCCGGACTGTACTCCACGGTATTCGGAGTTTGGTTAGGTTTGGTAAGGCTCGCGCCCCCCTAGCCCATCCAGTGCTCTACCCCCGTGGGTAATCATCCGACGCGCTACCTAAATAGCTTTCGCGGAGAACCAGCTATTACCCGGTTTGATTGGCCTTTCACCCCTAACCACAGCTCATCCCCGACCTTTTCAACGGGCGTGGGTTCGGCCCTCCAGTGGGTGTTACCCCACCTTCAGCCTGGCCATGGCTAGATCACCGGGTTTCGGGTCTACAGCATGCAACTCAACTCGCCCTCTTCAGACTCGCTTTCGCTTCGCCTCCAGCTATCGCCTTAAGCTCGCTGCATACTGTAAGTCGCTGACCCATTATACAAAAGGTACGCGGTCACCGCGCAAGGCGGCTCCCACTGCTTGTAGGCATCCGGTTTCAGGTGCTCTTTCACTCCCCTCGTCGGGGTGCTTTTCACCTTTCCCTCACGGTACTGGTTCACTATCGGTCACTGAGGAGTACTTAGGCTTGGAGGGTGGTCCCCCCATGTTCAGACAGGATGTCTCGTGTCCCGCCCTACTCAAGGATCTTCTCCGGTTTACCCGTACGGGGCTATCACCCGCTCTGGCCCGACTTTCCAGACGGTTCCGGTTATGTAGAGAAGACCACTGGCCTGGTCCGCGTTCGCTCGCCACTACTAGCGGAGTCTCGGTTGATGTCCTTTCCTCCGGGTACTTAGATGTTTCAGTTCCCCGGGTTCGCCTCCTGAACCTATGTATTCAGTCCAGGATACCGCTTGCGCGGTGGGTTGCCCCATTCGGAAATCCACGGATCATAGCCTGCTCGCGGCTCCCCATGGCTTATCGCAGCGTGCAACGTCCTTCATCGCCTCTCAGTGCCAAGGCATCCACCAGATGCCCTTATTACGCTTGATCCTCTCGGTTGCGCATCATGCACAGGAGCAAGCCTGCACACGCCGCCACAACGAAGATGCTTTCCTCGGTCACAAAACTCTCTATTCAATTGTCCAAGAACCGCCCAGGGCGCAAAGCCCAAGGCAAGGTTGGTTGCGGGAGCAGGATTTGAACCTGCGACCTTCAGGTTATGAGCCTGACGAGCTACCGGGCTGCTCCATCCCGCGCCAACATGTCCATGTTTGTTCAGCCCCGGGGCCGGCAGAGCCGGCAGCGACCTACTCTCCCACGTCTTAAGACGCAGTACCATTGGCGCTGAGGTGTTTCACGGCCGAGTTCGGGATGGGATCGGGTGTTGGGACCCTCGCTATGACCACCGGCTCGGCAGGCCCCGGGCAAACATGGATGGTTTTGAGAAAAGATGCGCCGGCGGCGGCCCCTTACCTGGAAACCCAGGGCCTGAACATCTCAGGCGGGGCGGCGGATGAGCCGGTTCCTTAGAAAGGAGGTGATCCAGCCGCAGGTTCCCCTACGGCTACCTTGTTACGACTTCACCCCAGTCGCTGACCGTACCGTGGTCGGCTGCCTCCCTTACGGGTTAGCGCACCGGCTTCGGGTAAAGCCAACTCCCATGGTGTGACGGGCGGTGTGTACAAGGCCCGGGAACGTATTCACCGCGGCGTGCTGATCCGCGATTACTAGCGATTCCAACTTCATGCACCCGAGTTGCAGAGTGCAATCCGAACTGAGATGGCTTTTGGAGATTCGCTTCCCTTCGCAGGGTCGCTGCCCACTGTCACCACCATTGTAGCACGTGTGTAGCCCAGCCCGTAAGGGCCATGAGGACTTGACGTCATCCCCGCCTTCCTCCGCCTTGTCAGCGGCAGTTTCGCCAGAGTGCCCAACCAAATGATGGCAACTGACGATGAGGGTTGCGCTCGTTGCGGGACTTAACCCAACATCTCACGACACGAGCTGACGACAGCCATGCAGCACCTGTGTCCCGGCCTCCGAAGAGGAAAGCGCATCTCTGCGCCGGTCCAGGCATGTCAAGGGCTGGTAAGGTTCTGCGCGTTGCTTCGAATTAAACCACATGCTCCACCGCTTGTGCGGGCCCCCGTCAATTCCTTTGAGTTTCAACCTTGCGGCCGTACTCCCCAGGCGGTCGGCTTAATGCGTTAGCTGCGACACCGAAGCTCTAAGAGCCCCAACGTCTAGCCGACATCGTTTACGGCGTGGACTACCAGGGTATCTAATCCTGTTTGCTCCCCACGCTTTCGCGCCTCAGCGTCAGTATCCGTCCAGTGGGCCGCCTTCGCCACCGGTGTTCTTCCCAATATCTACGAATTTCACCTCTACACTGGGAATTCCACCCACCTCTCCGGAACTCAAGCACTCCAGTCTCAAATGCTGTTCCCAGGTTGAGCCCGGGGCTTTCACATCTGACTTGAAGCGCCGCCTACGCGCCCTTTACGCCCAGTAATTCCGAACAACGCTAGCCCCCTTCGTATTACCGCGGCTGCTGGCACGAAGTTAGCCGGGGCTTCTTCTCACGCTACCGTCATCATCGTCGCGTGCGAAAGAGCTTTACAACCCGAAGGCCTTCATCACTCACGCGGCATGGCTGGATCAGGGTTGCCCCCATTGTCCAATATTCCCCACTGCTGCCTCCCGTAGGAGTCTGGGCCGTGTCTCAGTCCCAGTGTGGCTGATCATCCTCTCAGACCAGCTACTGATCGTCGCCTTGGTGGGCCATTACCCCACCAACTAGCTAATCAGACGCGGGCCGCTCCCTTGGCGATAAATCTTTCCCCCAGAGGGCTCATCCGGTATTAGCGTCCGTTTCCAGACGTTATCCCAGACCAAAGGGCACGTTCCCACGCGTTACTCACCCGTGCGCCACTAAGGCCGAAGCCTTCGTTCGACTTGCATGTGTTAGGCCTGCCGCCAGCGTTCGTTCTGAGCCAGGATCAAACTCTCAGGTTTGAAGCGGATATCGGCCGAAACCAACATCCTCATCGACGGAGCACCTCAACCGGTGCAATCCTACCCGAATTGTCTCCTGAAGCACCCGCCCCGATGTCTCCATCAGAACAGGTCAGAGCATTCTTGGCGTGATGCACAAGCTATAAGGCACTCCAAACACCAGCTCCCGCCGGCACCCAGAGACCGCCGCCTGCGCATCCCTTCTCAAAACCATATGCAGTTGTTCAAGACCCGTCAGCCCCACCCCGGAGGGCGGAACCGTCAAGCGCCAGAGCCTCCAGGCGACCGCCTGGCCAGCTCGCAGCTGCTTGTCTGAAATCCGTCCGGCGACCCTGTCGCTGGAACCCGCCCGGCTCAGCACCGCGGCGGGAGCGGCTATATAGCCAAGCCCGGAAACACCGTCAAGCGCTTTCCAGAACTTTTTTCCAGAACCACGCCGCCGCCCATACCGCAGAGCCCCACACATATGGCCATCGCTGAAACCAAGCCAAGAGCTGTCGAGAAGGACCTTAGCCCCGTCCCGCGGTGTGCACGACCAGCAAGCCCACTTTTCCGTTCCAGCTCCTGCCGTCTCCGAACTTGGCGAAGTAGATGTTGCCGTGGCCGTCCCGCATGTGGCTGCCGGTATAGATCGCCTGCTCCACCTCTCTGACCAGGGTGACGGCGCCGCTTTCGATCTCATAGGCGTAAAGGTTGGAAGTCCATCCTCGGTTGGTCTGAGGTATTCCGTAGATCCGCTGTTCATCGGCCGACAGGATGATCCCGTAGAGGGAGTTCACCCGCACGCCGGCATCAAAATCCTTTTTCGGCAGAAAATGGCCGAGATGAGAAAATTCCCCGGAGTCCGTATCCAGCCTGTAAAGCTCGCCGTTCACCGTGGACAGGTAGATCGTCCGGCCATCACCGGTCCAGGTCTGGCCGTTCCAAAAGCCGCCAGTCGCCGTAAAAGGCGTCGGGGCCATGCTGCCAGTGGCGGGATCGAACTCCCAAATGGGATGCGTCGCCCCCCGGTGCGTCGGATCCTCAGTGCCGCGATAGGTATAGATTCTGCCGCCGGATGTCGCCACGATCTCGCGGCTGACTGGGTTACCAAAGCTCCAGGGAATGCCGGGCACGATCTTCTCGACGCGTTCGGCCTTGCTGTCGAACAGGACGATGTCGCTGTAGGGATGCGTCAGCCCGGCTATGAGACTGGTACCCGGCACCTGCGACAGGGCGATGATGCCCTGGTGCCGGACCACCACCCCGTCCGGAAGGCGGCTGCTGATGTCGTCCAACCTGTCGGCGGCGATATCATAGGCATAGAGGTGTGCTCCCCGGTATTCCGGCAGCCCGTCGATGGCGCCTTTGAAGTCGTGGAATCCCTGGGACCCCATGATCATTCTGCCGTCCACCTCCAGCATGCGGGTATGGCCCTTGGGGATTTCCTCGCCCGACCGGAGATTTCCGGCCGCTGCCGATGCGTCCATAAAACTGCCGAGAAAGCGGCGCTCGCCGGTGGCAGGATCGTAGCGGAACACCAAAAAGTCCTCCCGCCCGTCCGGCCGCAGGCTGGTGAAGCCGATATAAACCCGCCCCTGCCCGTCCATTCCC
This sequence comes from Indioceanicola profundi, assembly GCF_003568845.1. Taxonomy (NCBI): domain Bacteria; kingdom Pseudomonadati; phylum Pseudomonadota; class Alphaproteobacteria; order Rhodospirillales; family Azospirillaceae; genus Indioceanicola; species Indioceanicola profundi. Next base: position 957,075 of record NZ_CP030127.1, read on the forward strand.
ATGGCATTCCAGGATTGCTGCAGGATGAATCCCTCGGGCGCGATGTCGTCGAAGGAGATCACCGTGGTCGAAAGCTCCGACCGCACCTGCCCTGCTTCGCTTCCAGCAGATGCGCCATCAACACCCAGCAGCGCCAGAACGGCGATGAACGCCGCGATCATGCTTCTCATACCCGATCCCACGCCAATCATTGCCGGCTGAACGGCCCCCCACACGGCGGGACCTGTCCTGGACAACGCCGGAACATGTGCCAGGGCTCCCAAACCGCAGGTGACCGTGTTGCGGGTCCGTCGCAAGAAGCACGAAGGGCGGCCGAACGGCCGCCCTTGCATTCTCCCGAAGTGGCGAACTTCAGAGCAGGAAATCGGACGCCTGGAGATCCAGCCCCTGTCCGACGACGGTGATCAGCAGGTCGGCCCTCCCGTCACCATCCAAATCGCCGGAAACGAGGAAGCTGTTCCGCCCGTCCGAAGCCTCACCGCGCGTGATCTGCAGCCGTCCCGCGGCCCCTTCGCCGAAATGGAAGGAGCCGGCCTCTCTGAGATTGATCTTGTCGCCTTCTTGGCTGCTGAAATCCTCGATCCGGTCATGCCCTCCGAGGTCGCTGAAGACGAACAGATCGCTGCCGCCGCCGCCGATGAGAATGTCGTCGCCTTCCAGACCGTTGAGAATATCGCTCCCGGCATTGCCGGTCAGCCTGTTGGCAACGTGATTGCCCACCAGATAGTCCCGTCCCGAGCCGCCGGTCGCATTCTCGATGATCGTATTGTAGGCGATGCTGATGTTCCGGTGCGACGTAGCGTCGATCCCGGCATAACCGGTATCCGCTGCCAGGCGGGAGGCGCCCAGCGAACCGATGAAATCAGCAAACTCGTCAACCTCTGCCTGACTGGTCCACAAGGCAAAGTCGCCCTGGGCCGCATCGGTCGCGGCATTGAACTCCGCCGTGATCGCATTGGCCTGAGCGAGCGTCGGCGAGCCGATAGTGGCCGAGCTGAAGGCTCCCGGCCTCAGATCAAGGAAGACGCCCCGGGCCGCGGTGGAGAAGTCGAAAGTATCGATGCCGCCGGCATCGTATACGGACAGATAGGGAAACGGGTTCTTCGCCAGATCGTAGACGGCGTTGCCGGCATTCGAGTTGGCGAAATAGGTCGTGTTGCCCACGCGGGTGGTCGGATCTGCACCATACTTGGCCTGGATGGTAAGAATATCGTGCAGCAACGGCGTCTGGGCATTGCCGACAAGACCGAGCGCCACGTCCACTGGCTGCGCCCCGGATTCTTGCGGGCCGAAATAGGACATGATCGAATACTGCTCGGTATCCTGAGCGTAGAACGCGTCACCCTCGTAGGTGATCGGATCGGGCTGGCCGTCACCGTCATTGTCATCGCTGAAGTTGTAGTCGCCGGGGTGGCTCAGCCCCAGCGCATGGCCGGCTTCGTGGATCAGCGTGGTACGCCCATATCCGTTGTACTGGAGCCAATCATTGGTCCAGTTCACCTCCGGCGTCGCGGTCCAGACGTCGCCCTGGTACTTGTAGCCGTTACCAGGATAGTAGGCCCAGGCCTGGGCCGGGCCGGTCGAGGTATTGGCGAAGAGAATGTCCGCGCCGTTACCGTTCTTTTCTACAACCTTCTGGACAACAAGATCGTCCCACAGAACCATTGCCTCACGAGCCACAGCCTTCTGTGCATCGCTGAAGGGCGAATAGCCGTCCGGTTCGGAGAAGCCGTAGTTCGGATTGTTGTAGACGCCGATGGAGTGCGGCCCGTCGAAGAAGCTGAACGTGATTGTCTTGCCGGAAATCTTGCTGCCGCCGTCGATCTGGCCGATCACCTGCTCCTGGTTGAAGATCGGCTTGCCGGCATAGGTCGCAATCCCTGCATAATCCTCCAGCAGGAAGGGCAACGCGCTAGTCGCTTCGACGCCTTTGCCCGTTATAAGGCGCGCATCACTGTCCGTGCGCTCTTCAATCTGCCGGATAATCGCCTGCTCTCGTGCCATCAATTATTTCCCTGCTCATCTCTCGTTATAGGCAAGAGACCGTTCGCGGACTCTCGCAGTGATGTTAGGAGCGCGATCAGTTGAATGGCTGAGGCAAAAAGTGGCTGGAGCGGCAATTCAGGATGCGCAATAGCCCCTATTCGAGCGGGGCTGTACTTCCCCTTGGCAGGTGGACACGGAGCATCCAGACTGACGGAGGCGTGCCGTAGCCAGTCGTGCGCATCGGAGGGGCGAAGCTGTCCGGCAAGCTCCGCTCGCAGCTGCAGGAGCAGACATGTTCGACGGGTTCGGTACCGGCCGTTTCTCCACCCCGGATCAGGTCGACATCTTCTACCGCATCGGCGGAAGCGGCCCGCCGTTGCTGCTGCTGCACGGCTATCCCCAGAACCATGCCATGTGGCATCTCGTGGCGCCCGGGCTGGCTGAGCGCTTCACCGTGGTCTGCCCGGATCTTCGCGGTTACGGGGATAGTGCCAAACCGGCCGGCGGACCGGATCATTCTGGATATTCCAAGCGGGCCATGGCGGCGGATCAGGTGGCGCTGATGTCCCATCTTGGATTCCACCAGTTCCGTGTCGCCGGGCATGACCGCGGAGCCAGGGTCACGCACCGCATGACCCTGGATCATCCCGATGCTGTCGAGCGCGCCGCGGTGCTGGACATCGTCCCGACCCGGACCGTCTTCGAGGCGATCAATCAACGTATGGCAATGGCCTATTATCATTGGTTCTTTCTGAGTCAGCCCCACGGGCTGCCGGAACGGATGATCGGCGCGGATCCGGACTTCTATCTGCTGCGTAAACTGCAATCCTGGTCGCGTATTCCGGACGCCTTCACGCCTATGGCCGTGGCGGAATATCGGCGCTGCTTCCGGGAGCCGGACTGTATCCACGCGACGTGCGAGGATTACCGCGCCGGCGCCGGCATCGATCTGATCCATGATGCGGCCGATTTCGGGAGGAACCGGGTACAATGCCCGCTGCTGGTGCTGTGGGGCGGACGCGGGATCGTAGGCGACGCTTACGACGTGCTGGCCGTCTGGCGGGACTACGCCGACGATGTCCAGGGCCGGTCGATTGATTGCGGACACTTCCTGCCGGAGGAAGCGCCGGCGGAAACCCTGTCCGCACTGGCTGAATTCTTCTGACCGAGATACCGCCGCCTGAGGATCGGGGGACCTTCAGACTGTCTGACGGGTTCACCTTCCACCTGGCGGAACCGGCCGGACCTGTCCGTACGCAGTTCGAGGAGCAGGATGATGATCTACAGGAAACTTGGCCCCACCGGCATCGAGGTATCCGCCCTTGCCCTGGGCTGCATGACCTATGGCGCGCCGGAGCAGGGCAACCACCCATGGACCCTGCCGGAGGAGCAGAGCCGGCCGCTGATCCGCCAGGCCGTCGAGCTGGGCATCAATTTCTTTGACACCGCGAATGTTTATTCCTTGGGCAGCTCCGAAGAGATCGTCGGCCGCGCCCTGAAGGAGTTCGCTCGGCGGGACGAGATCGTGGTGGCGACCAAGGTCCATGGCCGGATGCGCCCCGGCCCGAACGGCGCCGGTCTGTCGCGCAAGGCGATCTTCACGGAGATCGACAACAGTCTACGTCGGTTGGGCATGGATCATGTGGACCTGTACCAGATCCATCGCTGGGACCCGTCCACGCCCATCGAGGAGACCATGGAGGCGCTGCACGATGTGGTAAAGGCCGGAAAGGCGGTGCATATTGGCGCCTCCTCCATGTTCGCCTGGCAGTTCGCCAAAGCCCAGCATGTTGCGGAGCGGCACGGCTGGACCCAGTTCGTGACCATGCAGAACCATCTGAACCTGCTTTACCGTGAGGAGGAGCGGGAGATGCTGCCGCTCTGCGCCGACCAGGGCGTCGGAATCCTGCCCTGGAGCCCCCTCGCCCGCGGGCGGTTGACCCGCGCCTGGAGCGAGGAGACGGAGCGGACGCGCACGGACGCGTTCGGTCGCAAGCTTTACAGCCAGACCATGGACGCCGACCGGGCGGTGGTGGAGCGCGTCGGGGAGGTGGCTGCCGCACGGGGTGTGCCGCGGGCGCAGGTGGCTCTTGCCTGGCTGCTCCAGAAGCCGGGAGTGACCGCCCCGATTATCGGGGCATCCAAGCCGGGTCACCTGGAGGATGCGGTCGCCGCCCTGTGCTTGACCCTGACGGCTGAGGAGATGGCCCGGCTCGAGGAACCCTATGTTCCCCACCCGGTGGCCGGTTTCTAGACCGGTTTCATCCGCTCAGGGCCGGCATTCGCCGATGCGCCCTAGGTGGACGCGCCGGCAGCCGCATGGATATAAGGGTCCACGTCACCATAGACACGGGGCGAGATGTCCCGCCAAAGCAGCCCCTTGACCTGCTTGTTGGCGTTGAGACGGTCGCAGATCCTATGCGCGACCGACTCATCCGCCGATATGGGCGCCCACCTGTTGGCGACCCGATCCTGTACGCCCCAATGGGGCGACAAGGCAGGGAAACGTATCACAACGTAAGCCATGTTCCACTCTCCCGGACTGAAACTGCGCTCATTGCGTCGCATGAACGTGGAGCGCGGGCGTGTGTTCCACCCTTTCGAACAGAATGCGCTTCAAGGCGAAGTCTGCCGCCGGAGCCGCCAGCCGCCGACCTTGCCAACCGGATTGCGAGGAACTAAAAGTGCCGGCCAGTGCGGCAGCCATTCGGGGCCGCGCCAGCCATACGGCTTGATCGGCCGCGTGCACCCGCCGGGCGCTGATCTTCCACCCCATACCCTGCAAGATCGGAAACATGACCCCAGTCCGCGTCCGCATCGCACCGTCGCCGACCGGCGAGCCGCATGTCGGCACCGCCTATACGGCCCTGTTCAATGTCCTGCTGGCCCGTCGTCTGGGCGGCGAGATGATCCTGCGCATCGAGGACACGGACCAGACGCGGAGCACACCGGATTCCGAGCAGAAGGTGATGGAGGCCCTACGTTGGCTGGGGCTGCACTGGTCGGAAGGTCCGGACAAGGGCGGCCCCCATGCGCCCTACCGCCAGAGCGAGCGGCGCCACATCTATCCGCAATACGTCGACAAGCTTCTTCACGACGGTCACGCCTTCAAGTGCTTCTGCACGCGCGAGCGTCTGGACGTCATGCGCGAGGAGCAGCGCCGCCGCGGCGAGCAGCCGAAATATGACGGACTGTGCCTGCACCTGACGCCTGAAGAGGTGAGCGCCAAGGAAGCGGAGGGAATTCCGCACGTCGTGCGCATGAAGGTTCCGGAAACCGGCGAGTGCACCTTCGAGGATGGCGTCTACGGAACGGTCAGCATTCCCTGGGCGTCGGTCGACATGCAGGTCCTGATGAAGGCCGATGGCATGCCGACCTACCACATGGCCAATGTGGTGGACGACCATCTGATGAAGATCACCCACGTCGCCCGCGGCGAGGAATGGATGTCCTCCGTTCCGAAGCACCTGCTGCTCTACCGCTATCTCGGGTTCGAGCCGCCGCAGTTCATGCATCTGCCGCTGCTGCGCAATCCGGACCGGACCAAGCTGTCCAAGCGGCGCAACCCGACCTCGATCTCCTATTTCAGCAGCGTCGGCTATCTGCCGGAAGCTTTGCTGAACCTCATGGGCCTCGGCTTCGTGTCCATCGCCGAGGGCGACGAGGTGATGACGCTGGACGAGCTTGCCGCCGCCTTCGATCCGGGCAGCATGGCCAAGGGCGGGGCCGTTTTCGATCTTCAGAAGCTGGACTATCTCAACGGCCGCTGGCTGCGTGAGAAGCTGGACGAAGACGGGTTCCGGGCGCGGCTGCTGGACTGGGCCATGATGAACAACCGCCTCGCCGGTGGTCTGGAGCTGGCCCGCACCCGCATTGCGCGACTTGGCGATCTGCCCGATCTGGTGAGCTTCCTGTTCCGGTCGGACCTGAACCTAACCCGTGCCGATTTCGAGGCAACCAAGAACGGCGCCGAGGACAGCGCGGTGGTCCTGAAGGCTATCCTCGCCATGGTGGACACGCTTCCGGAATGGAGCCGCGAGGCCATCGAGGAGGAGGTTCGTAGGATCGCGGACGGGATGGGCCGCAAGCTCCGGGTCGTCATTCCGCCGATTTTCGTCGCCATGTCCGGCAGCACGCGCTCGCTGCCCTTGTTCGACTCCATGGCCCTGCTGGGCCGGTCGATCGTGCGCCAGCGCCTGAAGATGGCCCTGGCCGTTCTGCCAGACGCGCCCTGACCGCCATCCACGGCGGAAATGACAGGGGGCCTGGGCAAACATCCCAGGCCCCCTTTCGATTCGTAGGCCGCGGCGTATGAAAAAGAAGGAAGAGTCGTCGGTCAAGCCACCCGCGCTTCCGCAAGGAACTGCTCCAGGCGGGCGCGCAAGGCGTCCGACTGTTCCTGCAGCCCACGCGCCGCGGCAAGAACCTGCTCAGCGGCGGCTCCTGTCCGGCCGGCGGTTCCGGTGACGCTGGTGACTCCCTCCGCCGCCTTCCGGGTGGCGGCCGCGGCAAGCGATGCGGCCCGGGAGATTTCCGAAGTGCTGGCATCCTGCTGTTCCATGGCGGCGGCGATGGCCACCGAAACATCGGCCATTCCGTCGATGGTAGTGCCGATCGTCCGGATCGCGTCCACCGCGCCGGTGGTGGCCGCCTGAACGGATGCGACCTGCTGGGCAATCTCCTCCGTGGCGCGGGCGACCTGACTGGCCAGCCCTTTCACCTCCGAAGCCACCACGGCGAAGCCTTTGCCGGCCTCGCCGGCGCGGGCTGCCTCGATGGTCGCGTTCAGGGCCAGGAGGTTGGTCTGCCCCGCAATCTGCTGGATCAGCCCGATGACCTCACCAATGCGCCGCGCGGACTCCGACAGGCCGCCCACGGCCGCATCAGTGGCGCGAACCTCCGCCACGGCCCGTTCCGACATCTGCTTCGACCGGGATACCTGTCCCGCCACGTCGCGGATTGATGCGGCCATCTCCTCCGCCGCCGAGGCCACCGTCTGCACGCTGCCGGTCGCGTCCTCCGCAGCCCGTGCAGCGGCAGCCGCCTGCCGGTTCGCCTCGCCGGCAAGTCCGGCCATGGACTGGGCGGTGGAGTCCAGCTCCGTGGCGGCGGCGCCGACCGTCCGCAGCGCCTGGGCGGCGTCCTGGTCGAACATGGTCAGCAGATCGTCCAACGCCTGTGCCCGGCGTTCCCGCACCACAGCGCCGTCCTTCTCGGCCGCCGCCAGCCGACCGGCTTCGGCCAGACTATCCCGGAACACCTCGAGTGCGCCGGCAAGATGGCCGATCTCATCCGCGCGTCCCCGACCTGGCACAGCCACGGACAGGTCACCCGCCGCGAGCGCCACCGTGGCCTGGGTCAGGGTCCCGAAGGGACGGAGAACGGCGATGACGATATAGCCGATGAAGGCAGCGCCCAGAACCAGCGACAGGCCCAGGCAGACAATCATTCCCCAATGTGCCAATTGGGCGGCCTGCTGCGCATCGGCGTGGGTGGAAGCCGATACCCCTTCGATGCTGGCGCTGACCTCCGCCATGGCGCTTTCAAGCCTGCCGAAACTGTTGGCGAAGCCGTCGAGGCCGCTTTCCGCCATCGACGGGTCCATGAGCGCCAACTCGACCAGCTTCTCGGCGGAGCGGACATAATCCTCCAGCGGACGCTGAACCCTGCCAAGCGCCGCCTGGATCGCGGGGTCCAGCGGCAGCGCTGCATTCGCCGCTATCAGCAGCCGGAACTGCCGGGCATGTTCCTCAAGCTCCTGCTGCACGGCGGCCTTCTGCTCGTCCGTCACGTCGAAGCGCCCGGCGGTGACGAAGGCGTTCAGCACGTCGCCGCGCAGGGCGTCGTGCATCATGTCCCCTTCAAGGTGGTTGCGTAGAGCCTCTTCGACAGTGGCCGTCTCACGGGACGCCTTTCTCATCGTTTCCGTCGACCAGATGCCCGCTGCAGCAATCCCCGCAGCCAGCAGGGTCATCCCCACTGTCATCGCCGTCAGCCTTGCCTTCAATGTGACCATGCAACCCCCTCCCGATCTTCGAGCGCAAGACAGCGCAATGGGCCACCATTTGCTGACAGCCTGTTTTTAATGAAGCCTTATCTATAAATCGGCCGCTGTCCACACGTTTTCATGCAGAAATTGGTCGCCGACCGAACACTCGCCTCTCCAACATGGCTGAAGCTGCGTTTAGTGCTTAGCTATTCAAATTTCCGAACGGTGGCCCGACAGGGAATTCCAGCCTGCCTTAACGCATTTACTTGACGCGGTCTCCGCCAGGGTCAGCGTCGCGGCGTTTTGGCCGTGCCCTGGCGGATGCGGGTGATCGGAACCCGGTCACGGGCATCGTTGCGGGCGAAGGTGACACCGGTCGCATCCACCTCTGCTATCCGCCACCCTCCGATTTCCTGGCCGAGGCCTAGCCTACGGATCTTGCGGGTTGCGGGGTCTAGCACATGGACGATGATCCGGTCGACGCTGCGGGCAATACCCTGGACGACGAACTGCGCTCGTGAGTGGGCCGCCTCCTCCACCACCGGCTCCACGATTTGAACTGCCGGCAGCGGCTTGCGGCTGATCGTGAAGATCGGGCGGGCGAGCAGCAATTCACGCTCATCGGCGATCACGACTGCGGCGGCACGCTCGGCCGCCAAGCCGTCCACAGGGGAACTCGGCAGAGCGTCGGCCGGACCGGGCTCGTAGGTGATCCCGTTCAGGAGGATCATGGCTCCGATGAACAGGGCCGCGCCCGGCGGCAGCAAGGATCGGATGCGCGGCGTCATTGGGCGGTCTCCACGCGGGCCAGGGCCTCCACCTCCATCTGGATATCCAGGCGCGGCCGCTCCGGCTCATTCGCGACGGTCGTTACCGAGATCGCGATCTGCCGGATTCGCAGGGCCGGACTGTGCGCGTCCATCATGGCCAGAAGCTCGATCAGGGCCGGCTGGTCGGCCGAGAGGCGCAGCCGGTTGGCGGCCGTGATCAACTCGCCCTCGCGCTGGAGCGGAAGAGCCTGGGCGCTGCGGACCTGCGCGCCGGCCCTCTGCGCCAGGGACTGGAGTTCCTGCTGCAGCATCGCTCCAGCGACCGCCTCACTGCCGGCGCGGAGCAGGTCGGCCCGCACGGCAAGGTCACCGGCCAGGGCATCCAACCGTTGTTCCGCCTGCTCCGCGCGACTGACAATCGCGGCCAGCCGCCCCTCTACAGCGCGGGCAGCTTCCAGCTCGGCTTCCGCCGCGTGGCGCAGATCGAAGGCAGGCTGCACCAGCCCTTGCCAGCAGAAAAGCACCAGAACGACCAGGACCGTCAGCGCCAGGGCGCGGCCGACGGGCGGGGACAGGGTCGCAAGGATCATCGGGGCTCCTCCGCGGCGGACATGTCTATATCCAGCGCAAGGGAGAAGCGTTCACGCCCCTGCGCCCCCGGCACGACAGGCGACTGGAACACCGGCTCCCCGAACAGCGGCGAAGCGTCCAGGGCGGCTACCAGCGCAGTGGCAGACCCGGTATGCCCTTCGATCCGGATCGTGCCGTCCGACATGCTGAAACTGGTAAGATGGGTGCTGTCGTCGGCGATTTCCGTCAGCGCGGCCAAGGCCATCTGCGCCGTAATTCCAGCCCGGAAGCCGTCCAGGCGTCTTGCTTGCGCCGCAAGCGCGTCGACCTGCCGCTCCGTCTCGGCGACCGCATCGGCGCGCGGGCGTAGTTCCGCGATCCGGTCGTGAACCCGCACCCTCGCCTGTTCCGCCCGTATCACCGGCAGGGCCGTGCCGACCAGGATTGCAGCAACGGCGCCAGCCCAGGCCAGGAACCTGAACCGGGACAGCCGGCGCGGGCGCGCCCCGCTGCCCGGAGCCTGGATTGGAACCGGTCCGTCGGGCGTTTGCACGGCTAGACCGGCAAGCGTCGCCCCCGCCGCGGATACCGCGGCCAGCACTGGGTCCAGGACCCTTCTGGGAACGGCGACCAGATCGGCGTCGAGCATGTTGGCGGTGGCATCGCGGGCACGCACGCGATGTCCGCTGGCCAGATCGGCCGCGAAGAAGGGAGTCCGGCGCTCGATCTCGAAAGACAGCGCCTGGGACAAGGCCCGCTCGGCCGTCAACGGCAGCCGCACGGGACAGACCAGCGCCTCTTCCTCCGCCACCAGCACGCGGACATCCCGCCCGCCGATGCGGCCGGCCAGCGCCTTCCTTCCTTCCGGCGTGAGCGGCCATGGCAGCTCCAGGGCCGACCCGGCCTCCTCCGCCACGACCAACCGTCCACCCCCGGCGCGGACCAGCATGGGTTCCGGCAGCAGCAAGGCGCGTGTCCGCACCGGCAGGCACTGCTTCAGCTCACCCAGCCACCAGATCCATGCCTGCCCGGCTGCGGATGTCAGCCTGTCCAAGGATGCGTTCATGGAGACGCCCCCATCCGCAATGCCACGGCCACCCGCACCGGCTCCCGGCTAGATGCCGCATCCGCTTCCAGCCGCATCTCGACCAGGGCCGGCAGCGTGGGGCGGCGGTCCCAACGCTCCGCCCAGCCCTCCGCAGCATGCCAGTAGCGGAGCTTCAGCTCCCTCGCAGCAGGCAGCAGCAGGCGTGTTCCGCCGGATGCTCCGGTTCGGTCGGTGAGAAGACGCCACCCGACCGCCAGCCCGTCCGGCTCCAGCGACAGCGTGACAAGATGGGGTGAAGCGAGGCCGAACCGGTCGGGCAGGTTCGTGACGAAGGTCAGCCGATCCGGAAGCCCGTCGAACAGGACAGGTGCCGACCTCTCGCGCCCCACGCGACGCGGCTGCGCCTGGGCGATCCAGTCGGCGACCTGACGTTGGACGAGAAAGTGCTGGCTGCCATCATCGTTCAGCCTGGCCGACAGGCGACCGGCCGTGTGCAGGGCCTGGTGCCCGGCCACTGACAGCAGCCCCAGCAGGACCAGAACCACCAGCAGTTCCAGAAGGGTGAAGCCGGCGCGGTGCGGAATCATGGGAAAGCCCCTGTCAAGCGGCGCGTTTCCAGTCCCAGCGGCTGCCGGTGACGCCCCTCTGTCCAGGATACCTCCACATGCACCTCGACGAGGCGTAGGGTGGTGCCGGGCGCTTCCCGGGCGCAGCAGGCGGAAAGCCGCCAGTCGAATCCGCCTTCCCGCCCGCTGACCTCCCCCCCGGGCGGCACGTCCAGGTCGGCGCCCATCCGCGCCAGCAGGGATTCCGCCAGCAGCACGGCCTGCTCCCGCCGCTCAGCCTTCCCGGCAGCCAGCGCTGCCAGCGACATTCGCGGCAGGAGAGCGCCGATCGCCAGAGCCAGCACCATGAGGGCCACCAGCACCTCGATCATCGTGAAGCCGGACCGGTGCGGCATGTGGTCAGTCATGGAGTTCTATCCTGCCTGTCAGCCAGTCCACCCGGATTTCACGCCGCTCCGGCGGGAGGCCTACCTTCAGGGTCCCGCCGGTGGAGCCGCCATCGGGGAAGAAGCCGATCCAGGACGCTTCCGCCTGGGTCTCCGCGACGCCCAGCAGTTCGAGCGATCCGCTGGGCAGTTTCCCTTCCCGTCCAGCCGGGTGGGTCCTCCATGTCCGGCCGCCCAGATCGAACTGCACGCGCGTCGGCGCATCCGCCGAAACGGCCTGGAGACGGGCGGCCGCGAGACCCAGCGCCAGTTCACGCAGGGCTGACCGGTCGCGCGCGCCTGCGGCCCGTTCCTGCAGGAAGGCCGGCGCAAGCGCCGATAGCCCGCCAAGGATCAGCAGTGCGACCAGCAGCTCCAGCAACGTGAAGGCCGGTCGCGACGGCATCACCAGCTCCCGACGTCCTGGTTCTCGCCGGTACCTCCCGGCGCGCCGTCCGCCCCCAGGCTGAAAATGTCGACCTCTCCCTTCTCGCCCGGGATGCGGTACTGGTAGGGGCGGCCCCAGGGGTCGCGGATCATTTCCGCCTTGCGAAGGTAGGGGCCGTTCCAGCGCGTGGCCCCGCTGGGCCTGTCCACCAGCGCCGCCAGCCCCTGCTCCTGCGTGGGCATGGAACCGTTATCCAGCCGGTACAGGTCCAGTGTGGTAAGAATGTTCTGCACCTGAAGCTTGGCGGTATCGACCTTTGCGCCACCCAGATAGCGGCCAACAGCGGGTGCGGTCACGGCGGTCAGCAGGCCGAGGATGACCAGCACGACAAGCAGCTCCAGCATGGTGAAGCCGTCACGCGCCCCGGCAGCAGTCATGCCCGGTCTGGCGCCTTTGTTCCGGCGGGATCGCATCGGATTGTCTCCCCTTGTCCATCTGCGCCACAGGCTAGGAGCCGCCTGCCCCGGCCGCGCCCCCCAAATCACCGCTCCGAAGGGATAGTGCGGGGCGCATCGGAACAGCCCCGCCGATACCCGTTCCCTAGAAGCCAAGATCGAACTTGATCGGGGTCTTGATCATGAACTGGGCGTCCGGAGCATCCTCGGTGATGCCGTAGGCGAAGCTGAAGTTCAGCCCCATCCGCTCATTGAGGCGGTGGCTCAGTCCCATCACCGCGCGGCCGACGGTCAGCCGGTCCGCGCCCGCCAGGGCCTCGCCGTCCTGTTCCGTGATGCCGACGAACTGCCAGTCGCCGCCGAAGCTGACCGAGGTCCGGTCGTTGAGCGCCAGCGACACGCCGAAGCTCGTTCCGATGACGTCGCCGGGATCGATGGACGAATCCTCGATGGTGCGCTCGTGGTTATAGATGTAGCTGAGGTTGGCGTAGAAGACGGCCGGGTCGCTGGCCGTGATCATTGTCAGGCTGGGCTCGAAGGACCAGAACCCGCTGCCGGTGGAAGGCTTCGTTTCCAGCCCGCTGACGGAGTCCCTTTCGGTCTCGAACGGATCCCGGCCGGTCGTGGACTTCACGCGCATGTTGCCGACGAAAATCGGCCAGTCGTTCCGGCCCTCATTGATCTGATGGTGAAGGCCGAATTCGATGTCGCCCAGATCCCCGCCCTCTGTCTCAAAAACCTCCTGTCCGGACGAACCGTTGCCAAGGGGGCGGGAGCGGGTGCGGTCCATGCGGTAAACGTAGGGCACGCGCACATCCATTTCAAAATCGTCCGTCACGCCGTAGCGCGCCGTCAACGATCCCACCACCGTATCGCGCAGGGTATCGCGCAGCTCGAAGCTGCCGATCAGAATGGCCGGTAGAACGGTAAAGCCCGACATTTCCACCCGGCGGGAGCTGTTGGCCACATACTCCACGGCTGGCTCCAGCGACAGCTCGCCCCGGCGCAGCAGGACTCCGCCGCCCGGCGTGATCTGGTCGTTGCGAGCCCGCTCGTCGGCGGCCTGGGCTACCTGCTGGCTCGCCGGGGGTGGCGCGGATGGTGCTGCCGACGGCGCTTCCGCAACCTGGGTAAGGCCGCGGGCGCTGTAGGTGCCGAGGTTCAGCACCGGCCCGGATGTGGGCGGCGGCGCCTGCATGGCCTCCGCCATCTGTTGCGACAGGGTGGCAGCGCCCGGCCGGACCAGTGCGCTGCGCACCAGCTCCGTATGTTGCGACAAGGCGGCCTGATGGTCGCGCAGGGCCGCGGTGTTGGCCGACAACGCCGCCTGCTGCTCACGCACAAGCGTTTCCAGTGCCGCCAGCCGCTGGACCAGCTCGGCGCGGGTGGGCTCCGGCGCCCCTCTCTGGGTGCTGCAGGCGGCGAGCGGCACCGCCAGCAGGGCGACCATGCTGACGCGTGACAAAAGGGCTGAATTCCACCTGAAAGAACGGGGCATATAGACTCTCCCGAGGGCGCGGTCTCGCCTAAAGAAGGGCGATCCGCCGTTGCCCGCAGTTTGTTGAAAATATTCCCCGATATCTGCGGGGGAGTCGCGTTAACACCTAGGGGTAGGGAACACCTACCCAGCGCCCTGACCATCGGTTGCGCACCCCTCCAGCCCGCCATGGACCCTGGGGACGACCGTTCAGCGCAACGGTCGTTGCGGTCGTTGCCCGCCCGGCGAGCGTAAGATCAGAACCCACAAGCGTCAAATAACCGCTTGGACCCGTATGCGCTCGGTCATTATAAACCCATGACTATCTCAGCCCATCCCAAATGAAATAGGCATATAAAAGTCAAAATCATCCAACACAGGTAGCCGTGTCTTGTTGGTAGTGTCGCGTAACTCTTAGCGAGAGTAGAGGGAATACGGCCGTGTGTTAATGTCTGGGCCAGGGAGCAGGGCAGCGGGGATGAGCCGGGCCGCCTGTCCCGAAGGACAATCGAACATCAGCAGGGGAGTTGAACATGCCTGACACCGTTATGGCCTTCGGCCGGAGCCTGGGCGCTGGCACCCAGTATGGTACCCTGGCCCACGGCTATCCGCTGCATGGCCACGGCACGGCAGAGGGCGCCGAGTCCGCCGCCCAGGACTCCGCAAGGCTGGCCTTGCTGGAAGCGCTGCTGGATCGACTGCCGCTGGCCGTCATGGCGTTCGACCGCGCCGCACGTCCTCGGATACTGAACCAGCGGGCGCGCCAAATCCTGCAACGCAATGACGGGCTGGGGCTCGCGCACGGGCATCTGGTCGGCGGCTCGCCGGTGCAGACGGCCGCCCTGCGCGCTCTGCTCGCCGCCGGCCCGCAGGATGGCCGTCCGCCCGCCGACACGGCCTTCATGATCACCCGCCCTTCCGGTGAACGCCCCTACAACCTGATGATCTGTCAGGCGGCTCCCGGCCTGGCGCCCGGCCTGACCATGCTGGTGACCGCCGATCCGGACCAGGAAGCGCCGATCAATGTGCAATGGCTCCAGAAGTTCTACGGCCTCACCCCCACCGAAGCCCGGCTTGCCCGGGAGGTCGGGTCGGGACGCACATTGAACGAGGCGTCCGACACGCTCGGCATCAGCATCGGAACGACCCGGGCCCACCTGAAGAACATCTTCGGAAAGACCGGCACCTGCCGCCAGGCCGAACTGGTCTACGTGCTGCTCTGCGCCCAGGCGCAGATCCTCCGGCCCCAGTCCTGAACGGGGCGTCCCCCATCCAGCAGTCCCGGAGCGGCACTTCCGGATTAGCCGCCTCCGGCCCGATCACCCCAGCCGTCCGGATTAGGTGGCATGGGAGACGCGGCGGGAAGGACCGCCCGTCATCATCATGGGCGGCGTGCCCTCCGGCCCGCCCTTCCACCCGCACAGTCAGGAGAACGACGATGAAAAGGACCTTGCTGGCGGGCGTGTCAGGCGTGGCTTTGGCGGCGGCACTGACCACCGCCCCCCACGCTCTGGCGGCTCCCGCCCAGAATACCGTCAAGATCGGCGGCCCCAACAACGCAGCCGCCGTCGTGGACTCCCGCTCGGAGAGCGTGCAGGTCCGCAGCGAGAACAGCCTGACCCGGACCGGCGATGCCGGCGAGGGGCTGGTCACGGTCCAGCAGAACACGGGCAATGCCAACGCTGTTTCCGCCGCCTCGGGCATCACCGCTCCCGCTTCCGCCACAGGCATGGACAGCAAGGTGGAAGTCTACGGCGCGGCTGCCGAGCTTGATGCCCGCTCCACCGGCGATACCCGCGCCAACACCGGCGTGGACAGCATGACCGGCTTCAAGGGAGCCGCAACGGTGCAGCAGAATGCCGGCGATCTGAACCAGATCGCCGCCGGCACCGCAGTCCAGGCGCAGACCGGAACCACCGAGCAGGCCACCCAGACGGTGCGGGTCGCCGGCCAGGTCGGCCGCGGCGGCAGCGGCGCGGAGGCGATCGACACCGACTCCCAGCGCGGCAACTTCCTGACCCGCTTCATGGACCGGGCCATGGGCCTGCTGGGCCTTCAGCAGAATACCGGCAACGCCAACGTGATCTCATCCGGCACCGCCGTGACCGCGATGGGCGGCGCCGGCGCAGTGGAACAGAATGTCAGGAGTGAGAGCTCCGTCGACCTCACCAACTCCGCGGACCCGATCACCGCGTTGGGCGGCCAGCGCGTCAACAGCCTCCAGCAGAGCTTCGGCAATGCCGCCGGGGTGATGACGGTGCAGCAGAACAGCGGCGATGCCAACGCCATGGGGGCGGCCGTCGCCATCGCCGGCAGCATGGATGAGGAGAGTGAAGGCACAGCCGCCCAGCGCGTCCGCGCCGGGGGCAGCACCCAGGGCGGCTATACCAACCAGGAGGGCGGCGTCCGCACCTCGGGCATCGATGGCTCCTTCACAGGCGCGTCGGGCGTCATGACGGTGCAGCAGAACAGCGGCTCCGCCAACGCGATCAACGCCGCAACAGGCGTGCAGGCCAGCGGCGCCGGCATGAAGGAGCTGGACACGTCCGCCACGGCTGATGCGATCCAGGTCGTGCCGACCCTGGACCATGACGCCGGCACCCGGCCGCAGACCGCCGCGCGGACCACCGGCATTTCCAACGGCTCCTTCAACGGTGCCGCCGGCATCATCACGGTCCAGCAGAACAACGGCGACTCGAACGGTCTGTCCGCGGCAACCGCCGTGAGCGCGGGCGACCGTAGCGGCCGTGACCAAGCCCGCACCAAGGCAGCGAGCACCGGCCAGGTTGCAGACGCCTATACCAGCGACGCCGGCAGCGTCCGCCGCAACGCCATCGACAGCTCCTTCAACGGTGCCGCCGGCATCATCACGATCCAGCAGAACAACGGCTCCAGCAATTCCATGGGCGCGGCCACCGCGGTCGTCGGCCAGGTCGGCAGCGGCGGATCGCTGAACCAAGTGGCCGACAGCGGCAACAACCTCTCCATCGCCGGCTTCGAACTGATGGCCGAAGATTCGGAGAGGACGAACGGGCTCTCGCAAGCGTTCAACGGCGCCAAGGGCGTCATCACGATCCAGCAGAACAACGGCGACGCCAACACCGTGAACACGGCCCTGTCCGTGACCGCCGGCGTCGGCCGCGGCGCTGCCGCTGAAAGCTCCCAGAAGGCGGTCACTTACACCGAGAGCACGTTCAACATGGTCGATCAGGGCGTCGCCTATGGCGTCCAGGACCCGCAGACCCTGGCTCGCACCAACGGCCTGGACCGCAGCCTGAACGGGGCTGGCGGCGTGGCAGCAGTGGTGCAGAACAACGGCAGCAGCAACTCCATCGCCGCCACTGCCGCCGTTCAGGCAGACATCGGAGGCGGGGCCAACGGCTCCTCCGTCGCCGAGGCGATGGCGCGCACCTTTGAGAACACGCTGACCACGGATGTGAGCGCCGCCTCCCGGCAACCGGTGCGCGGCAACAGCCTGACGGACAGCCTCAACGGGTTCGAGGGCGTCGCCACGGTGCAGCAGAACAATGGCGACGGAAACGCCATGTCCACCGCGATGGCCGTCCGCATGCAGGAGGGACCCGACGGTGCGGTATCCACGCAGCGGGCCCAGGCCGGCGGCATTGTCGGGCAGCATGATGTGCTGGACGATTACGGCTCCCGCCGTTCCAACGCGCTGAAGGATGCCGTGAACGGCACGTCCGGCGTCCTGTCGGCCCAGCAGAACAACGGCAACGGCAACTCCATGTCCCAGGCTATCGCCGTCGGCGCCAGCCTTGGCACGGGGGATGCGCGGCAGACCGTCCGGGTGGACAACGAGGTGACCCTTCTTCCTGCCATGGACATGGGTGCGCATCGTGAAAACGCCGTCCGCGACTCCCTGAAGGAGACGGAAGGCCTGATGGTCCTGCAGCAGAACAATGGCGACGGCAACGCAATGTCCGTTGCGACGGCGGTCAGCGCCGGGCTCCGGGGCAACAGCGGCTCCGCATCCAGGATGGACGTCAACAACATGGTCGACACGACCATGCCGGCCGACGTGGACTATCCGGACGACGCCTATGGCCCCCGGACCGGCCGCCGCGGCAACAGCGTGGATAACGGTCTTGCCGGAAGCAGCGGCGTAGCCGTCCTGCAGCAGAACAACGGCAGCGCCAACGCCATGGGGACCGGCCAGGCGGTTCGTGCCGGCACGGCCGGCGGTCCTGTCTTCGACCAGGACGTCAACGTCGCCTCCCAGGCGCTCTACGGGGCCACCATGCAGATGGGCTCCGGAACCGCCCACCCGGCGGACCGCGCGAACAGCCTGGGCACAGGCACGCTCGACGGTTTCGGCGGCATCGCCGCGGTTCAGCAGAACAACGGCGACAGCAACGCCCTGGGCATGGCCCAGAGCGTCCTGGCCGGCGAGCGGAGCGGACGGGATCTGAACCAGTCCCTCACCCTGGACGGTGTTGCGGGAGGCGGCGGCGCCGAAGGCTGGGGCGATCTCGGCGGCGACAACGGGTCCAGCCGCAGCAATGCCCTTACCGCGGCAGGAGCCCGGGCGAGCGGCGTGATCGCGGTCCAGCAGAACAATGGCGACGGCAACGCCATGTCGGCGGGGCAGGTTGTGGCGGCCAACCAGGGCCGGCGGAACCTGGACCAGTCGCTGGATGCCGCCGCCCTTGTCCAGGGCAACAGCACCCAGACCGTCGGCGGCAACCGCCGCAACAGCCTGGATCGCTCGCTGGACGAAGCTGAGGGCCTGATCACCGCCCAGCAGAACAATGGCGACAATTCCGTCATGAACGCCGGTTCCGCAGTGGCCGCCATCGGACCGGACAGCGTGGCGGCAACCCGGGGCATGATCGCTCAGGACGTGCGGACCATGGGCACCGTGGACAGCGTCACTGCCCGCCAGATCGATCCCGGCGTTCGCAGCAACCAGCTCCGCGACAGCGCCGATGACGCCAGCGGCATCATCGCCCTGCAGCAGAACAACGGCTCGAACGCCGCGATGGGGCTCGGCATGGCCGTGACGGCGGGCACTGCCGACAACCTTGCCAGGAAAGTCGCGCAGACGGCCCGGGCCGGCGGTGAGATCAGCAACGCCACTGCCATCTCGGAAGGGACGCCGGCGGCCGACACGACCCGCGACAACGCAGTGAACAGCACCGCCAAGCGGGCCAAGGGCATTGTCTCCGCTCAGCAGAATAACGGCGACAACGCCGTGCTCTCCGCCAGTGCTGCGGTTGCCGCCGGGCGGGGCGTCGATCCTGACGGCACCGTGAAATCCGCCAGCCGCACCAGCGGCAGCGTGGCCGATGTCGAGGCCAATGGCGGGCAGCCGGGCAAGCGCAGCAACGGCATCGACGAAGACAGCTTCGGCGGGGCAGAGGGGCTGGTCGCCGCCCAGCAGAACAATGGCGACAACAGCGTCCTGGCGAACAGCACTGCGGTGACCGCCATCATGGCCGTGCCTGCCGATCAGGCCGGCGCAACCCTGGAGGCGAGCGCAAAGGCCAGCGCCAGCGTCAGCGGCGCCGTTGCCAGCGGCGGAGGCGACCGGGCCAACGGTCTGGCCGGCAGCTTCAAGGATGCCGGCGGCATCCTGGCGGTGCAGCAGAACAGCGGCGACAACTCCGTCATGGGAGCTGCCACCACGGTCACCACCGCGGCGGGCGGCGCGTTCGGCGCCATCGCTTCCGTGGCGGATGTGGAGGCCACCGTCGCCGACACTTCTGGCGTGGTTTCGGGGGATGCCGCCACGTCCAACACGGTGCAGCAGGGAGCCTTCGCCTCGGCCAAGGGCGTCGCCGTGGTGCACCAGAACAACGGCAACAACAACGCCATCCAGTCCGCGATCGTCGTCACGGCGCGGCACTGAGCACGCCCACCCAGCCGGAAGCCGCATGGCGCGGCTCCCGAGCCCGGCACCGGCGCAACAATACGGGAATCCAGGAAAACCAGCCGGACAGGCCAAATCCACGCGCCGACCGGTCAGGAGAAAAGAGGAGGTTCAACATGACTGGTCGAAAGAGGAGAAGAGAGGGTCGAGGGGGGGCGCGGCGCGCCTTCCTCGGCGCTTTCTGTTTCGGTGTAGTACTCGCGGCCCTGCCGCAGGATGGGGCCGCCGCCGGCGGGCCGGTCTGCGAGCGGACCATCACGGCGGACGTGGTGGCGTTGGATCAGGTGATCACGTTCAACCGCTTCGGGGCCAAGAACCCCTACGGCATGATCTATGCCCTGAAGCGCGATGTGGTCTCCACCGACGGCGGGCCGACGCTGGAGCCCGGCAAGGTCCGCCTGCACAGCGGCAAGCGCCCGCGGCCAATGGTTCTGCGCGTGAACGAGGGGGACTGCCTTCAGGTCACCTTCACCAATCTGCTGTCGCCGCAGCGCCGTGACAGCGAGCAGCCGGTCACCCGGCAGGCATCGTTCTTCGCCATGGGCCTGAATTTGGTGGATTCCATCTCCAGCGCGGCCTCCTTCGTCGGCAACAACCCGTCCAGCCTGACGGCACCGGGGGAGACCCGGACCTATACCTACCATGCTGCCAAGGAAGGCACGCACCTGGTCTACAGCACCGCGGCCGCAGCGGGCAGCGAGGGCAATCTGGGCACCACCACCATGGGCCTGTTCGGCGCCATCAATGTGGAGCCCAAGGGTGCGGAATGGTACCGCAGCCAGGTGACCGCGGCCGACATCGAACTGGCCAGCGGCGGCGAGAAGCTGCCGACCGGCCATCCGAAGGTCGATTACACCGCGCGCTATCCGGATGGGCGCCCCATCCTGGCGATGCTGGACGGGAACGAGATCGTCCATGCCGACATCAACGCCATTATCACCGGGCCGAACCGCGGGCACTTCCAGCAGGATTTCCCGTACAACTACATTCTGGAGCCGAACGTCAACGCCCCGCCCTCCGATGCGGAGGATGTGGTCACCCGCCCCCGCGAGGAACCGTTCCGCGAATTCACCGCCATCTTCCATGACGAGATATTCGCGCTTCAGGCCTTCCCGGAATTCACCGATCCAAACCTGGAATTCACACTAGAGAGCGTGCGCGACGCCTTCGGCGTCAATTACGGAATCGGCGGCGCCGGCGCGCCGGTGCTGGCCAACCGCAAGGGTATCGGCCCGGCCGGCGACTGCGCCGAATGCAAGTACGAGGAATTTTTCCTGACCAGCTGGGCCAACGGCGATCCCGCCATGATCACGGACCTGCCGGTCAACGCCCAGCAGCCGGGAGAAGCGGCGACCAAGGCCCTCTATCCGGACGACCCCTCGAATGTCCATCACAGCTATCTCGGCGACAAGGTGCGGTTCCGGCAGCTCAATGCCGTGCAGGAGCACCACATCTTCCACCTGCATGCCCACCAGTGGCTGCTGACGCCGAACAGCGGCGACAGCGCCTATCTGGACAGCCAGGCTGTCGGTCCGGGCAGCGCCTACACCTATGAAATCGCCTTCGGCGGTTCTGGCAACCGCAACTACACGGCCGGCGACAGCATCTATCACTGCCACTTCTATCCCCACTTCGCCCAGGGCATGTGGGCGCTGTGGCGCGTGCACGATGTATTCGAGACCGGCACGACCCTGACCGCCGACGGCAAGCCGGCGGAAGGGGCCCGCGCCCTGCCCGATGGCGAAATCGCCGCGGGAACGCCCATCCCGGCCGTGGTCCCGATCCCCACCCTGGCCATGGCCCCGCTGCCGGCCGAGGTGTCGATCGAGGACGGCGCCCTGACCATCGCCGAAGCCGATCTGGATGAGGGCAAGAACCCGGGCTATCCCTTCTGGGTGCCGGGCGAGGCCGGCCACCGGCCTCCCAAGCCGCCGATGAGCACGATCGTGGATGGCGGCCTGCCGCGTCATGTGGCCGTGGCCGGCGAAGCGATTGCCCCGCCGCCCAACCCCTACGACTTCAACAAGCTGGTTGAAAAGCTCGGAGTCCGTTTCCTGGATGAGAACGGCACCCGCATCGAGAAGGTGGCGATGGCCTTCCACGCCAACCGCACCCATCCCTCGGTCACGCCGGAAGGGCAGAGCCGCGGCTTCATCTCCAACGGTCAGCCGGCCGTTCCGGGGGCTCCTTTCGCCGACCCCTGCGTGAACGATTTCGGCAATCCGGTCACGAACCGGTTCCGCACCATCAAGGGGGCGGCATTCCAGACGGATGTCACCTTCAATAAGGTCGGCTGGCACTTCCCGCAGCAGCGCATCCTGGCGCACAACGAGGATGTGGAGCCGCTGCTGGACGGCAAGATGGCGCCGCAGCCCTTCTTCTTCCGGGCGCATTCCAACGACTGCGTCAGCTTCGAGCTGACGAATCTCCTGCCCCATGTCTATGAGCAGGACGACTATCAGGTGAAGACCCCGACCGACGTGGTCGGCCAGCACATCCACTTGGTGAAGTTCGACGTCACCGCCTCGGACGGTGCGTCCAACGGCTGGAACTATGAGAGCGGCGTACTGGCGCCGGGCGAGGTGCGGGAGCGCATCGCCGCCATCCGCGAATACTATCATTGCGATGCCGAAACGGATGAGGATCTCGTCAATGAAGAGATCTGCGCTCTGGAGCCGGAAGAGCATCCGGTGTTCCGCGGCGGCCGGGGGGATGAGTGGCTGGGCGCCCAGACCATGGTGTCCCGCTGGTATGTCGACCCCATCACCAACCGGTCGGGCGGCAGCCGTACCCTGCGGACGGTGTTCTCGCACGACCATTTCGGCCCCTCGACCCACCAGCAGGCCGGCTACTATGCCGGTCTGGTGATCGAGCCGGAGGGCAGCAGCTGGCGTCACCCCGAGACCGGGGAGGAGCTGGGCACCCGCGACGATGGCGGCCCCACCAACTGGGCGGCCGATATCCTGACGGCCGACGCCGAGTCCAGCTACCGCGAGTTCCTGCTGGCGGTTGCGGATTTCCAGCCGGCCTATGAGAAGAACAAGGGCGGCACGGCGGAGACCCCCGTACCCGACCCGTCCGGGGCCATCAACCCGCCGGGCCGGACGCCGATCGGCCTCCCCTTCCTGCTGTCCAAGCCGCGGATCTGCCCGAACGGCAGCCCGCCGCCGTGCCCCGAGGGCGTGTCCACCTACGACCCCGGCACCATGCTCATCAATTACCGGAACGAGCCGCTGGCGCACCGCCTGCTGAATCCCGCCAAGCAGGCCGACGGCAGCTTCCGTCCTGCGACGGGCAATGCCGGAGACCCGGCCTTCGCCTACCGCTCGGACGTCGTCCGGATGATCCCGGAGCTGAACGTCCAGCCCGACTTCTACCCGCCGCTCACGGCGGACGTGCGGCCCGGCGACCCCTTCACCCCGCTGATCCGCTCCTACAAGGGCGACAAGGTGCAGGTCCGCATGCTGGTAGGCGCGCATGAGGAGGGCCACGTCGTCTCCGTCCAGGGCACGAAGTGGCTGGCGGAAGCGGGCGACGGCGACTCAGGCTGGCGCGCCGCGCAGATGATGGGCATTTCCGAGCACTTCGAGTTCGAGACCCCCGTCTTCGCGCCCGAAGCCACGGTCGGCGACGCCACAGACCATATCTATATGGGCGATGTTTCCACGGACGGTCTGTGGAACGGCACCTGGGGCCTGATGCGCGCCTATGAACGGGTTCGCGGCGACCTCAAGCCGCTGCCCAGCAACCCGCTGACGATCAAGGGAACCTCCATCCCCGGCGAAGTCCGCAACGCCGGCGAGTTCCGCGGAGCCTGCCCGGCCAATGCCCCGATCCGCCGGTTCGCGGTCACCGCCGTCCAGGCGATGAATGCGCTGCCTGGCGGCAAGCTGATCTACAACAGCCGGCCGGGCGCGCTGCCCGACCTGCAGGGACCGCTGAACGACCCCACGGCGATCCTCTATGTCAACGACAGCGACCTGACGTTCCAGGGCAAGCTCAAGGCCGGCGTGCCGGTCGAGCCGCTGGTCCTGCGGGCCAATGCCGGCGACTGCATCGAGCTGAAGCTGACCAACAAGCTGCCGGCAACTGGCGATCTCCTTGACCTTGCCGGCTTCGACGCCTTCCCCATGCTGGTGGAGAAGTTCAATGCCAACCAGGTGAAGGTATCCCGCCATGTGGGCATTCAGGCCCAGCTGCTCGCCCACGACGTGGCCGTGCATGGCGGCTTGAATGTCGGCATGAACCGGACGGAGGCCCGCCGCACGGTCGATCCGAACCAGACGGTGGCTCCGGGCACCTCCCGCACCTACCGCTGGTACGCGGGCGATGTGGATCTGAAGCCCGATGGGCGTCTGGTCGCAACGCCGGTGGAGTTCGGCGCAGTCAACCTGACCCCGGCGGACCACCTGAAGCAGCCGTCCAAGGGTCTGGTCGGGGCCTTGGTGATCGAGCCGCAGGGCAGCACCTGGACCGTGGACCCGGACAGCCGGGCCAAGGCCACCGTCCACAAGGCGGACGGCACCAGCTTCCGTGAACTGGTCATGGTCTGGCAGGATAACGTCAACCTGCGTGATGTCCGCGGACGCCCGATCTGCCCGGTGGCGGGTGCAGGGATCGTCGGCCAGGACGGGCCGGAATTCCCGGACCCGGAAACGGCTGAAACCCCGTTCGCGGCCACCGACTGCGTCGGGGTCGAGGACAGCGAGGACTCGGGCAACAAGGCGGTGAACTACCGGACAGAACCCTTCTGGTTCCGCAAGGGCTATGCTCCCGGCCTGTTCCCCAACCAGAAGGCCGACATCGACTTCGCCAACGTGCTGTCCAACAGCATCACGGGCGGCCAGGACCCGCAGACGCCGATCCTGACCGTGGCGAAGGGCGAGCAGGTCCGCATCCGGCTGGTGCAGCCGGGCGGCCATGGCCGGAACGGCGTGTTCACCGTGCATGGCCACGCCCATGAAAGCCGACCGTACGCCAACGGCAACGTCTTCTCGCAGACCATTGCGTCGAATCCGGCCTCCGACCTGCGCCCAGCGCGCGAGGGGACCGGTGCGGGCCAGCATTTCGACTTCGTGCTCGGCCCGGCGGGCGGCGTGTTCAACGTCCCCGGAGACTATCTGATCCGCAACGAGTTCCCCAACGGCTTCGAAGCCGGCATGTGGAACCTGCTGCGCGTGACGGAGTAGTCCGGGCCTGAAGGCGCGGCGCCGGAGGACATCCGGCGCCGCGCTTTTCATTTGAGCGATCAGCGGCCGCACCGGGCCGGCAGGTGGTGCCTTCATTGCACCAGCCGGTTACCCCCAGCGCGCGCAGCCCTCGCCAAATCGAAAGTAGTATTTTAGCCCGACCGATTTCACGGACCGGTAGACCGGCGAACGCAGCCCCGGACCGGCCGACGACCGCCCAATAGCATGGAGTTCCCGATGTACAGAGCCGTCCGCTCCATCTGTCTGCTGCTGGGAGCCGGGCTTGCGGTCGGCACGCCCGCCCAGGCCGCCCCCCTGGCCGAGACCACCATTCAGGGGCTGCGCATCTCCGTTGCGACCGCCGGCGGCGTTCCGCTGAAGGCGGGAGAGGCGCAGGAGATGACGATCGCCTTCCATGATGCCGCCACCGGCGCGCCGGTTCCCGGCCTGACGCCGATGGGGTGGTTCGACCGCCGCAAGGAGAATGCGCCCTCCTGCCCCGCCCGCATCGGAGCCTTCGTGCAGGGCGGTTTGACCACGCGGGCGGAGGCGGACCTGAATGCCTGGCGCATCGTGACCATGAACGAGGATGCCACCCTGGCCGTCATCGACCCCGTGGACGGGCTGTCGCGCACCAAGCTGGAGCATCTGGTGGAGCTTGGAAGTCCCGGCTATGACTGGCGCCTGTCGCCGGACGGGCGGGCCCTTTATGTCAGCCTGCCGGATGCCGGCACGGTAGCGGTTGTGGACGCGCGCAACTGGACGGTGACGCGGCGCATCCCGGTAGAGGGGGCCCGCAACCTGTCCCTCGCCGCGTCGGGTTCCACCCTGTGGAGCAGCTCCGCCAACGGCGCGGTCGCCATCGACACGGCAAGCCTGGAGGTAAGCGCCCGCTTCGACCTCGGTGGCCCGGCTCGCCCGGTGATCGGCGCCGGCAAGGTGCTGCTGCTGGCCGCCCGGACCGCCCGGCTGGTCGATACCGCGGACACGTCTGCAGTGCAGACGCTGGAGGTGGGCGGCAGGGCTGCCGCATGGTCGCCGCTGTCGCAGAGCTTCTTCACCGCCGATCCCGCCCGCGCAGGCATCCATGTGATCGCGGAGCATGACGGGTCCGTGCGGGAGGTCGAGGCCGCCGCAGGGCTGGTTTCCCTTGTCGCCTCGCCGGATGGACGCTGGATCGCCGCCCCCAATCCGCCCGCCGGGCAGGTGCTGTTCCTCGACACCGCCGACAACAGTATCAGGCACCGGGTTGAGATCGCCGACGAACCGGACCAGGTCGCCTTCACCACCGAGTTCGCCTATGTCCGCGCCCTGGGCAGCGAGCGGGTCAGCATGCTGCGGCTGGCCGACCTTGCCGGCGCCGCCCCGGTCTCCACCACGGAGGTTCCGGCCGGCAGCCGCGTACCCGGCGACGCGCCGGTCCGGCCGGCTGGAGCGCCCGCCATCGCGCCGGCGGCAATGCCGGGCGCCATGCTCCTCGCCAACCCGGCGGAAGAGGCTGTCTGGCTGCACATGGAAGGCATGAACGCCCCCATGGGAAGTCTGGCCGTCGCCCGCCACAATCCCCGCGCCGTGTTGGCGGTCGGCTACGGCCTGCGCGAGGTGGAGCCGGGCATTCACAGCGCAACGGTAACGCTGCCGCGACACGGCGATTATGAGCTGGCGCTGAGGTTGGACAGCCCGGCCGTCGCCGAATGCCTGCCGGTCGCCGTCGCCCCCGACCCAGCCGGAAGAAAGCGCCTGGCGCTGGAGCATCTGGGCGGCGAGCGTGTCCTGCCTGTGGGGCAGACCGCCGATATCCGGTTCCGGCTGAGCGGCCCCGCCAATGTCGGCGAGGCCAAGGACGTACAGCTCATGGCCATCCTCCTGCCCGGAACGCGCCAGACCCGCGTGGCGGCGGAGCCGCTGGGCAAGGGCGAGTACAGCGCCAAGCTTGCCCTGCCCGAGGCCGGACGCTGGCAGCTTCTGGTGGAAGCGCCGTCCCTGCGTGTCGGCTACCACCAACTGCCCTGGCGCATTCTCGATGCCGTGGAGGAGCCCAAGAATGAGACGCCGTGACCTGATCATCGCCGCGGCGGCCGCAATCGGCCTTTGTGCTGCCGGCCCAGGCCTTGCCCATGAAGTCGGCCATGCCGGGCATGGCGGCCGGGACGAGCGGCAGCCGGATCGGTCCGCCCGCGTGCATCTGGCCGATGTTCCGGTCATCGATGCCGCCGGTGCCGAGCGCCAGTTTGCCGGCGATGTGGTCGCGGGCCGCATCGCGGTGATCGACGCCATCTTCACCAACTGCACCACGGTCTGCCCCGTGACCTCCGCCCTGCTGGCCGAGCTGCGGGCACAGGTCGACGCTGCCGGGATTGAGGTGGACTATGTCTCCGTCTCGCTCGACCCGGTGCGCGATACGCCGGAACGCCTAACTTCCTATGCCGCCACCTATGGCGCGCACCCGTCCTGGACCCTGGTCACGGGGGAGCGGCAGGACATCGCCGCCGTGCTGAGGGGCCTCGGAAGCTATAGCGCCGATCCGGCTGCCCACCTGCCCAGCATGTTGGTCGGCGATCCGGTCCGGCAGGACTGGCGCCGGTTCTACGGCCTGCCCGATCCGGAGCGTCTCGCCGCCGCCATTAAGGAACTGGCGCAATTGCGTGCGCCGAAGAGAGAGGTGTCCCATGTCCATTGAGCGAAGCGCCCCACGCATGGAAACCCTGCCATTCCTTGACCGCCGCAGTCTGCTGGCGGGGCTTGTCGGCAGCGCGGCTGTCGCCACGCTTCCTCGGCCGGCCCGTGCGGAAGCGCCCGCTCCGGCGCGGTGCGACGAGAATGAGCGGGAATGGTTCACGGATACGGAGCTGGTGGACCAGACCGGTCGCACGGTGCGGTTCTATTCCGATGTCCTGTCCGACCGTACGGTGATCGCAAACTTCATCTTCACCAGTTGCCAGGATGCCTGCCCCCTGACCACCGCCCGCCTGCTGGCGGTGTCCCAAGGGGTGCGCGACCATGCCGGCCGGCCGGTGCGGCTGGTCTCCATCAGCGTGGATCCGGAGACCGATACTCCGCCGGTCCTGACCACCTTCGCCAAGCGCATGGGCGAGGCGGAGGACTGGATGCTCCTGACGGGGGAGCGCGCCGCCATCGATAGGGTGGTCTCCCGGCTGGGTCAGAAGCTGAATGTGCGGGAGGACCATACGGTGCTGCTGCTGGCCGGCAACGTGGCCGCGCGCCGTTGGGCCAAGGTGACTCCGATGGAAACCCCGGAAGAGGTCACCGCCCGCTTGAAGGCCCTGGCCGCCTTCCCGCCCGTGAACAGCGTCTGCTGAGCACGGAACCGGCCGGGTCCGTCGGCAGCGCCGCGGCCCCGGCCCTTACACAGCCAGCGAATTCACGCTCAGGATCGCCATCACCACGGCCGCGATCACCAGGGCGATCAGCCCACCCAGGCCGATGGTGAGCAGCGGCACCAGAATGGCCAGGATGCGCTGGATGCGCTGGGCCGTCGCGGCCTCCAGCACCTTCGCCGCCTGCGCCAGCATGGGGGCGAGACGCCCGGTCTCCTCGCCCACCCGGACCAGATCAACCGCGGCCGGCGGAAACAGCCGGCTGGCCGCCAGCGGGCCGGCTATCCCCCTGCCCTCCACCATGGCGACATGTACCTGCCCGATTCCCTCGGCGATCACGCGGTTTGCCACCGCCGCACCCGCGAGTTCCACGGCGCGGGCAGCCGGGACGCCGTTGCCGAGCAGGACCGAGAGCATGCGCAGGCAACGGCCGGCCTCGATCTGTCGCACCATGCCGCCCAATCCGGGAAGTCGCAGCATCCAGCGGTCGATTGGCCGGCGGAAGCGCGGCTGGCGCGACAACCATGCCAGGGTGAGCCCAGCGCCAAGGCCGGCCGCCGCAGCCGGTATGCCCCAGTTCCGGAACAGCTCCCCCATGGACAGCACCAGCCGCGTCACCAGCGGCAGCCGCTCATCCCCGGCATCGAACAACACTTCGAGCTGAGGCAGGACAATGGTAAAGAGCACCGTGACAGCAAGGCCGGTGGTCACCAGCAGGATGGTCGGGTAGATCAGGGCGGAGCGAAGCTGCTCCTGCGCCTCCGCCTGACGCTCGCTGAGGGCGGCCAACTCCGCCAGAACCTCGGACAAAGCGCCCGCGGCCTCACCCGCGCGGACCATGCCGACGGCATGGGGCGGAAACAGCCCGCCAGCACGCTCCAGCGCCTCCGATAAGGGTGCGCCCGCCCTGACATCCGCCAGAAGGTCGCGAAGCACCGGCGCATGGACCCGAACGCTCTCCATCCGGGCCAGGATCGTGAGCGCCTTGTCCAGCTCCAACCCGGCCTCGAGCATGACGGACAATTCCCGAACGATCCCGGCCAGTTGCCGGGCCGCCAGTCGACGCCCCGCCGGCTGGTTTCCTGCTGCCGGTGCCAGATGCAGTGGAAAGGCCCCTTTCTGATGCAGGGCGGCGACGGCCTGGCTCCGGTCGGCGGCGCGGAGATTGCCCCGCACCACCCGCCCGTCGGCTTCGACCGCTTCATAGGTGAACAGCGCCATTCTCAACCTGCCATCGTCGCGCGGAGGACTTCGTCCGCCGTGGTTTCGCCTGCGGCGGCCTTGCGCAGACCCGCCCGCCGCAGCCCCTCCATCCCTGCCTCCGCCGCCAGCCGCCGGATGGCTCCGGCATCGCTCCGGCCCATGATGGCGCGTCGGACCGGGTCGGTGACGGTGAGGAGTTCAGCGATGGTGGTGCGCCCATACCAGCCGGTGCCCCGACATTCCGGACAACCGACCGGCCGCATCGGACAGATATCGCTACCGGCCGTGAGGTCTGGAGCCAGCCGCTCAAGCACGGCGGCAGCTTCCGGGTGGGGGCGGCGGCAATGGGGGCAGAGCGTGCGCACGAGGCGCTGGGCCAGCACGGCGTTGAGGGTGGAGGCCAGCAGATATTCCTCCACCCCCATGTCCAACAGGCGCGCCACGGCACCGGGCGCGTCGTTGGTGTGCAGGGTGGAAAGGACGAGATGTCCGGTCAGCGACGCCTCAATTGAGATCTGGGCCGTCTCACGGTCGCGGATCTCACCCAGCATGATGATGTCGGGGTTCTGGCGCAGCAGCGACCGCAGGACGTGGGCGAAGGTCAGGCCGATCTGGGGACGCACCTGGATCTGGACAATGCGCGCCAACTGGTACTCCACCGGGTCCTCCACGGTGAAGAGCTTCAGGTCGGGCCGGTTCAGCTCGGCGAGGGAGGCGTAGAGTGTGGTGGTCTTGCCGCTGCCCGTGGGGCCGGTGACCAGCACGATGCCGTTCGGCCGGGTGATTGCGGCGCGCCAGTCGGCGAGCAGCGGTCCGGCGAAGCCCAGCCGGGTGAAATCCAGCTCCACCGCGCCGCGGTCCAGGATGCGGAGCACCGCCCCCTCGCCGCCGATGCCGGGCGCGGTGGCAAGGCGCAGGTCGATTTCCCGGCCGCGCACCGTCATCTTGATGCGCCCATCCTGGGGCATCCGCCGCTCCGCGATATCCAGCCCGGCCATGATCTTCAGACGCGACACCACGGCAGGGGTGACGCCCGCCGGCGGCGGCTCCACCTCGCGCAGCGCACCGTCGATGCGCAGGCGCAGCAGGGTGCCCGTCTCGAACGGCTCCAGATGGATGTCGGAGGCGCGGGAGTCCACCGCGGCGGCGATCATCTGATTGACGAAGCGCACCACAGGAGCCTCGCTCGCGAGGTCGCGCAGCCGCTGCACATCGTCATCCGCCGCACGCACGGCGTCGCCGGCCGCGTCCGCCGCCTGGCCGTACAGCCGGTCTATGGCCTGCTCGATGGTCCGGGCTGGGGCCAGGCTCGGGCGGACGGGAACGCCGAAGGCAAGCCGCAGCGCCTGGAGCGCGTAGGCGTCCTCCGGATCCGCCATGGCCACGTCCACATGATCGGCATTTTCCCGCAGCGGAAGCACGCGGGCCTGCCGCAGCCATCGGGGATTGAGGCTGCCGACCGGTTCCGCCGGCCAAGCGGACGGCTCCACCAGCGGCAGTTCCAGCAGCTCGGCCAACATATCGGCCACCAGCCCGTCGGGGACCAGGCCGAGACTGACCAGCGCCGCCGACAGTCGTACGCCGCCCTCCTCCGCCGCACGGCGGGCGCGGTCCAGATTGGCAGAGCTCAACCGCCCTGCGGACAACAGCCGCTCCCCGAGACATGGAACGGCGGGGCGCATATCGGCGAGGACAGTCATGGCATCGGCCCCAGCTTGGTCACGAACAGTATCCAGGTGACCAGCCCGAGGGCCGGGGCGAAGGGAATGCGGCTGCCCCAACCGATGGTGGCCCGCCCCGCCGCAACCGTGCAGGCGAGGGTGCCGATACCGGCCAGCGCAGCCAGCAGGATCACCGCCGGCAGCGCCGCCGGACCGAGCCAGGCGCCCGCCGCGGCGGCGAGGATGATGTCTGCGTCGCCAAGCCCGTCCTGACCGCGCAGGCCGCGATACGCGCGGCCCAGCGCCCAGAACAGACCGCCTCCAGCCACCGCTCCGGCCGCATGCAGCCAGCCGGTGCCGGGAGCGACCACCTCGGCAGCCAGGATGCCGAGCGGAACCAGGGGCACCGAAAGCTTGTCGGGCACGACCAGGTGGGTGGCATCGACCGCCGACGCGGCCAGCAGCAGCCATCCCAGCAGACAGCCGAACCATGCTGCAGCCGGCGGCAACAAGGCCACGCAGGTCAAGGCGATCAGCACCGCCCCCAGTTCCATCCCGATGGGCACCAACCCGATCGACGCCGCACAGCGGCGGCAGCGGCCCTTGAGCATCAGCCAGCTCACCACCGGGATGAGGTCATACCAGGCGATGACGGCGCCGCAGCTTTCACAGCAGGAGCGCGCCGATGAGGTCGGCGAGCCGCTGGGAAAGCGCTGCACAACGACGCCCAGGAAACTACCCGCTACGGGGGCTAACACCAAAGGGCCGAGACTCTGCGCATCGAGCATTGGAACAAACTCCGACAACACTTTAGATTTTGTCGCGAATTGCTGGCTTCGTGACGCTAGCAGACTCCTCCGCCGGTTCTTGGCGCGGCAATCGGATAGGGGCCAGGTTCCTTCGCAGGCCATCACTTCAACTATCCTGTTCATGATAGATCGACGGGTGACCGGTATGACCGATAGTGCCAGGGCAGTTGGAAATCCGGGTCGGAAGCACGAAAAGGACCACACGGCCGCACCCGGCCGGGCCCTGATCGCCGGCCTGACGGCGCTGGCCCTGGCAGGCTGCGCAGTGCAGCCTCCGCCCCGGATCGAGGAGCGGTTCGCCGCCCTGGTCCAGCGTGCCGACACCGCTGCCTCCTCCCCCGGACCCGTCCCGCTGCAAGCCGGGGAGCCTGCCGATGGACGGCCCGGTCCGAGGCCGGCCTATGTCGAGCGCGGAAACGTACGCATCCGTATGCCCGCGGCCTCTGGCCCGGCCACATCCCCCGATGGCGGCCCCGTGGAGATGACCTTTCATGACAGCGACATCCGGGACTTCGTCCGCACGGTGCTGGGCGACATGCTGGGTCTGGCCTACAGCGTGGACCCGCGCATTGAAGGTTCAGTGACGCTGGAAACGCGGGGCAGCATGCCGCGCGACCAGGTCCTGCCCCTGCTGGAGCGGATATTACAGATGCACGGCGCGGCCCTGGCGCCCTTCCCCGGCGGCTTCCAGGTGGTGCCGGCGGACAGCGTCCTGCAAGCGGGCGTCCCCCTGTCCGCCGGGCCGGGCGCTACGGTGCGGGCCATTCCGTTGCGCCATGTCCCTGCAAAGGACCTAGCCGCCCTGTTGGCGCCGATCGTACCGAAAGGCGCTGTGGTGCAGCCGGAGGACAGGCTGAACCTGCTGGTGCTGGCCGGCACGCGGCCGCAGTTGGACATGCTGGAAACGGCGGTGGAGGCCTTCGACATCGACCGCCTGAGCGGGATGTCCTTTGCCCTCAAACCGCTGCAATACGCCGCTCCCGCCGCCCTGGCCCAGGAACTGGGCCAGATCTTCTCCGAAGGCGGAGAGGCGGAGGATGTCCGCTTCGTCCCGCTGGACCGCCTCGGCGCGGTGGTGGTGGTGACCCGCGATCCGGCCCAACTGGACCGGATGCTGCGCTGGGTGGAGCGGCTGGACCAGGAGGGGGGCGGGGCTACCCCGGAGCTGTTCGTCTATGCCGTGCAGAATGGCCGGGCCACCGATCTGGCGGCCACGCTGGGACAGGTGTTCGGGATGCAGACCGGCCAGACCTCCGCCGCCAGCCCGATCGGGGACATCGCGCCCGGTTATGGCGGCGGGATCGGTGGTCTGCCCTTCGGAGAGCCTGCGTTCGGCACGGATGCCGGGGGCGGGGCAACCGATGCGCCAGCGGCGATGACCGCCATGGCGCCCCAGCCGGCGGCTGGCCCGGCCATGTCGGCCATGATCCCGGCGATGGCGCTGGACGGCAGGTCTCCGACGGAAGGATCGTCCGCCATGTCCGGCCTCCGCGTCATTGCGGATGAGCAGCGGAACGCCCTGGTCGTATTCGGCACCCGGCAGCAGTACCGCACGCTCGAAACTGCGCTGCGCCAGCTGGACGTCGTGCCCATGCAGGTGATGATCGAGGCGACCATCGCCGAAGTGTCCCTGCAGGACGAGTTGTCCTACGGCCTGCAATGGTTCTTCCAGAGCGGCCGGTTCTCGACCCTGCTGACCCGCTCCAGCTCGGGCAGCGTTTCGCCATCCGTTCCGGGCTTCTCGGCCGTATTCGACGGTGTGGATGCCCGGGTGGTGCTGAACGCCCTGTCCAGCCTGACCGACGTGCGCGTCATCTCCTCCCCGCAGGTGCTGGCGCTGAACAACCAGACAGCCACGCTCCAGGTCGGCGACAGCGTACCGATCCCGGTACAGCAGGCAGTGAACGTCGCGGATCGGGACTCCGTCATTGTCAACAGTATCCAGTTCCAGGACACCGGCGTCACGCTGGAGGTCACCCCGCGCATCAATGAGGGCGGGCTGGTCACGCTGGAAATCGATCAGAACGTCTCCGACGCCGTACGCACCACCAGCTCCGGCATTGACGCCCCCACCATACAGAAGCGGCGCATCTCCAGCGTCGTGGCTGTCCAGGCCGGCGAAACGGTTGGCTTGGGCGGCCTGATCCGGGACAGCAGCAGCGCCGGAAACAGCGGCGTGCCGGTGCTGTCTCGCATGCCGGTGGTGGGGCCGCTGTTCGGCACCAGGACCATGGACGGACGCCGGACGGAGCTGCTCGTGCTGCTGACTCCGCACGTCATCCAGACGCCGCTCCAGGCGCGCCAGCTCACCAATGAGCTGCGCAGCCGGATGCTGGGCATGCAGCCCCTGCCTCCCAGGACCTGACGACGATGGGACGCGGACGCGAGGGTTTCGCCCTCCTGAGCGTCATGGGCATCGTGATCCTGGTCGGCCTGCTGGCAACCGTGGCGTTGAGCCGCGGCCGGCACGATATCGAGCGCGGAGCGGTCGCGGAGGCCACTGCAAAGGTCCGCGCCGCCGCCGACGGGGCGGTTGAGTCCATTGCCATGGATATTCTGATTCAGATGGCCAGGAACCCTGCCGGGCTTGATCTGACGCCGCGGCGACTCCGGATCGGGACTGTCGAGGTCACCGTCTCGCTGACGGATGAGGACGGGCTGATCGACCTGAACGCAGCTCCCGAGCCACTGCTGGCCACCTTGCTCACGGCCGCCGGTCAGGATCTGGTCGCGGCGGAGCGTCTGGCGGCACGAATCGCTGATTTCCGCGATGCGGACGGGCTGGTGCGGATCGGCGGCGCTGAACTGGCCGAGTACGCCAAGGCCGGGCTGGCCCACAGCCCTGCGAACGCGCCTTTCGGCTCAGTACTGGAGCTACGCCAGGTGCTCGGCGTGGACGGAGACCTTTATGGGCGGATCGCGCCGGTGCTGACCGTGCATACCGGACGCGAGCATCTCGATCCGGCCGCGGCTCCGCCTGAGCTGGTCCGGCTCCTGTCCGGAGGAGAGGCTGGCATGCCGCAACCCCGCACGGGCTCCCTCCTCGCCTATTACGCGCCGAGCCGGCGACGCATCTTCACCCTTACCGCCACGGCTGCCGCCGATGGGGCGGCCTTTACCCGGATCGCAACCCTGCGCCTGACCGGCAGAGCGCTTGCCCCAATCGAATGGCTGCGTTGGGAGCGCAGGGGGTAGTCAGGCGGCGCGGAAAACCGGAGCCCTGACCTCTCGAAGGTGGCTATCCCAGATAATGCACAGCCAATTGCAGGGGATTTGATACAATTCAGTCCAAATCCGCAGCCAATTGTCGTCAAGAATTTGGGGGGCCTTGCCAAATGAACGACATGTTAATCAATGCGGTTGCCGTCGTAATGGCCGGCTATCTGCAGCGCCGGGAGGTGGACCAACGGGATCTGGTCGGCCTGATCGGCGAAGTGGCAAAGGCTTTGACGGCTGCGGGGGCGCAGAAACCGTCGATAGCTCTTCCCACCGCACCGGTCCCACCCACGCCCTTCACGTCCCCGGATGCTACCATCACGGACGAGTATCTGATCTGTCTCGAGGATGGGGCGCGGGTGAAGATGCTGCGCCGGCATCTCCGCAACAGGCACAACATGACGTTTGAGGAATATTGCCGGCGCTGGAACTTGCCGCAGGACTATCCCTGCGTGGCTCCATCCTATTCCCGCTGCCGCCGCAAGCTCGCATCCGAGATGGGCCTCGGCCGGTCCATCCAGCCGAACCCCCGCGGCAAGCCCCGGAAGACCGAGACCGGCGCGGAGAGTCCGGCCGATCTGGAAGACGTGCTTGGCTGACCCGGCGGCCGCCCTGCAGGAGCTGGCCGCGACACTGCCCCAAGGATGACAAAGCGCCCGGCGGGCGACCGCCGGGCGCTTTGGCGTTCATCAGCCCCACATGATCCTCGGTTCGCGGATGCCGCGGACGGCGCCTTGACGCTGCAAGCTGCTGCGCCGCAGCCGTGCATGAAGTTCGGCATCGACCACGCCGGTGCGCCAGTCCTCCGCCTGGCCGACACGCCGCCGGACGGGGTCACGGGAGGCGGCGAAGGGCTTTTCCACCGCCATGCCTCGGCGTGCCGCGACCAGGGGGAGCTGCGGCAGAAGTCGGGCCACGGCGAATCCGGTCGGCCCGCGCATGACCTGTGCCCCCTCCTCATAGATGGACGCGGTCAGCCTCTCCCACCCCGTGAGGAGCCAGGACAGCCGCTCCACCGCGTGGTCCAGATCGGGCAGGAAGTGCTCCCATCCGGTCAGCACGGCCGGCAGGTTCGCAACGGTGTTGTCGATCAAGGCCATCGGCCCGGCGCACTCCCGCAGGGTTGCAGCGATAGTGCGGGCCAGCAGCGGACCGGCGGTATCCGGCCCCATCGCCTCTGTATCCTTCTGAAGCTGATGGAGTTGCCGCCAGACCGTGCGCAGCACGCCCCCACGGCCAGCACGATCCGGCCCTACGGGTGCCAGCAGGCCTGCCAGTTCCGCCAGACATCCCGTCAGCCGGGCCGGTGGAACGCCCGTCATCCGACCGATCCGGCCGAGGCGATGCCGCACGTCAGCATCCTCAAGTTCCAGTACGCCGTTCTCCGCCTCCCGGTCGGGACAGCCGAGCCGTATGAGGAGCTGCTGCACCAGCCATTCAAGCGTCACCGCCCGCTGCTTCCGGTCCGCCCCTTCCGCCCCGGCCAGGCGGTCGGCCGCCTCGCGGAACTGAAGCGGATGGCGGGCGCCGCTTCTGTTGATCGCCGCATAGAGGCGGCGGTCCGCGCCTTCCAGGCGCATCACGGCGGGAAGCGCTTCCCAGGCTATCACGTAGTAAACCCCGCCCCCGCCCGAGAGAGCATCAGTCAGCACCTCAAGCTGGCCGTCCGCACCGCGGCGCACGCGGGTTTCGGCCAACGCCGGCATGGTGAAGCCCAGGCGGTGTCCCAGCGCCTCGAACGTGGTGGGAACCAGCTCGGCATCGGCAATTCGGCCCAGGGCGGCGGACGAGGTCGGCATGATGGCGCTCCTTACCGGGCATTCAACGCGAAAGGCCGTGGATCAGGCCGGAGACGATGCCGCTGGCGAGCAGATCGGCACGGGCGGCAGGCCGGTAGTCGATGGTCAGGGAGGTCAGGTTTTCGATGGTCACATTGTCGAGGTTGTTGACCGTCCCCGGCAGCAGGGCGATCAGTCCATTGAAGGTCTGCGGGTCCAGCTGCTGGGGGACCGGGGTGCCGCGGCCGCTGTAGCCGTCCAGGGTGGACAGGGTCAGGCTGCCGGTGGTGGTGCCGTTCACCGCCTGGGTCAGCGCCAGGGTGAAGTGGACCTCGCTGCCATCGGGAAGCAGGAGCCGGCCGACCGACCGGTCAAGCTCGTCCACGCTGGCGCGCGGAGCGTGGCCGAAAGCGCCCAGCCCCGATTCCGCCGACGCTGGCTGCGCAGCGGCGAGCAATGGAAGCGTCACGAGCGCCAAGCGGGTAAGATTTCGGATGTTCATGGCTTAGAACTCCCCGGGTGGACGCAGGTTCATGAGCTGGGCGCCGCCCGGCCGGGCCACGCTCGCGGCCTCCGTGACCTTCGGGCGGAAACGCCATTCGTCGGGGCGGTTGAAACTGTTGCGGCCGACCTCCACGAAGTCGTCGATCGCGAAGACCGGCCCTTCCTGAATGGCCTGCAGATCCTCCAGCCCGTAGATCTTCAGGCCCAGCGCCGGATCGCCGACCAGCACGCGTCCGTCATGGATGCCCTTGACGACCACGAAGTGCCGGTAGCCCCGGACATTGATCAGCACGATGAAGGGAATGCCGGCTTCCGCCGTTTCCTCCAGCTTGGCCCAGTATCCGTTGGCCTTGACATTGTGGGCGGCCAGGAAGCGCTGCATGTCGCCCATGGAGAAGCCCTGGGAGCGGATGCGTCCCGGATCGCCGGTCCGCATCATGGCCTCGACCAGTTCGGCCTCGGTAATGTCGGTGTCGTAGTGGAACTTCAGCAGGGTGGCCAGGGCGGCGGCCCCGCAACTGAAGTCGTGCTGCTGCCGCACGATGGTGCGGTAGCGGATGTCGAGCAGGGTGCGGACCTTTACGCTGGCGGCCATGCCTGCGGTCCGGATCGGGACCTCGGTGGCGTGCGCGCCCGATCCGCAGCAGAGCAGTACGGCCAGCGCGGCAGCCAGGACGGACGGCGCTTTGCCTGCGGCGGTCATCGGATGTTCACCGTGACGTTCGTGATGTTATGGATCACGACATTGTCGCCGAGGTTCTGAATCGACGTGACCAGGCCCGTGGCGCCGGAGAAGGCCGAACCGCTGATTCCGTTGGTTCCGGTCAGTCCGCCAGCGGCGGGTTGCTGCCCGGAGGTGGTTTCCGGTGCGGCGGAACTGCCGGTGGAAATGGCGGGCGCCGGATCGGCGGCGGGATCGACGCCAAGGCCGGTTACACGCTCGAGATCCGCGAGGGCCGCTGTCCGCGCGGCCAGGGGACCGGCGCCTTCGGCGGCATTCGCCGAAGCGGCGGGCCACGCCGCGAGAAGCACGGCCAGCAGGACCAGGTCCGGGTGTATTCTTCTCATGTCGCGCTCCAGGCATCGGGAGATAGTCCCGGGCTGCGCCTCCCGCAGCCCGGGACTGGAACGGCAGGTCAGCGACCGCCGGTGAAGCTGCCGCTTGCGGAGACAGTGATCACCGACTGGATGGCGTTGTTGTTGCCGTTGTTCTGCTGGAGGGTGAGAATACCCTGGGCGCCGTTGAACACGTTGCTTGCCCGGTTGGACAGGACGATGCCGGCCCCACCGGCCCCGGAGTAGGATTCCGAAGCCGCCACCGTGGCATCCAGCGCCGCCGTCTGGGCCAGGGGCGTGGAAGCGCCCTGGGCAACGCCGATGGCGACAGCACTTCCCATGACGTTGTTGCTGCCGTTGTTCTGCTGCACCGAAACGATGCCCTCGGCCTTGTTGAAGGAGTTGCTGAGGGTGTTGTTCCGGCTCACGCTGGGCCCGTCTTCGGCGATAGCCCCGGTCACAGTGGCGCTGCCGCGCACCGTCTGCTGCTCCATATCGCCCACTGCCACGGCGGTGGCGGTCGACATGGAGTTGTTGTCGCCATTGTTCTGGCGCAGCGTGAGGATGCCGCGGGCAGGCGCGCCGTCCGCCGCGTTGAAGGCGCCGTCGGTGACGTTCCTGCGCTCCGAGGCCTTGCTTCCGTCAGACGCTTCGATGGACATGCTGCCATCCACCACACCCGTCATGATGACGGACTGGGACGCCTTTCCGTCCTTCCCGGCCTTCTCATCCTTCTTCAGGCCGGCGGCGATCGCCGTCGAGATGGAGGTGGCATTGTTGCTGCCGTTGTTCTGATCGACGGTGACAATACCCTGCACGCCGGAGAAAGCGCCGGTCAGGCTGTTGCTGCGAACGCCGGTCGACGTTCCGCCCGTGTAATCGTCGGAGCGGGTATCCACGACGGTGTTGCTGGACCTGACGGTCTGGGCCGAGGAGGCATGCTCCTTGTCCATGTCGGCGGTGATGGCGGTAGCGATGCTCGCCGCATTGCCGTCGCCGTTGTTCTGCTGGACCGTGATGATGCCCTGGGCTTTGGTCAGGGCGCCGCTCAGGCTGTTGGTGCGCGCCGCCGTAGTCTCATCCCACATCCAGTTGGAGGAGACGGTGTTCGACGTGTTCAGCGTCTGATCCAGTGCGCCGGCCTTGTCGTTGACGGTCAACGCATTCTGGATTGCCAGCGCGTTCATGTCGCCGTTATTCTGCTGCACCGTCAGCAAACCGGTCGCCCCGTCCAGGCTGCCCTGGCCCAGCACGTTGTCGCGGGCGCTGGAGGAGAACCCGTCATTGTGCAGGTCGTCCGAGTAGTCGCCGCCGACCTCCTGGCCGATGCGGATCGTCTGCTCGCTCGTCCCGCTCTGCTTCACGAACAGGGCATTGCCCGCCGCGACGGAGTTGCCGTCCCCGTTGTTCTGCTGCAGCGTGACGATGCCGGCGGCACCGGTCGCCGCGTTGGCGAGGGCGTTGTCGCGATCCGCACCCGCACCGGCAAGATAGGTGTTGGTCTGGACCTTCGCGGTGATCGAGGAGGTCTGCGCGGCGCTGCCGACCGTCTCCACGGCAATGGCGTCGGTCGTCGACATCGCATTGTTGGAGCCGTTGTTCTGGGCGGCATGGATGATGCCTTTGGAGGAACGGAAGGCATCGCTCTGGAAGCCGTTGTCGCGGCGTCCGCCGGCACCATTGGCATTCTCGCCATCGGTGGTCCCGGTGATGGAGTGATTGATCCTGGACGTCTGGGTGCTTTGTCCGACCTCAGCGGCGCCGGCAGCCGTGGCTGACCCGATGGAGAGGGCCAGCAAGGATGCGCTCAGGCACAGCATGCGTTTCATTGTGATTCTCCTTGGCTGACTGCCGGGAACCGGATCTGCATCCTCTGCACCCGGGCCAAGCGATCATTGCCAAGGCCGGCCTGAATATCGCCTCGCACTCCATATAATCTGAATAGGATAGACCCTCTTTCCCGCCTCGGAACTTCCCGTTGCGGAGCACTCGAAAGTGGGTATTATCGCTCCGACAGTATTCATGGACCGCCTGTCGGAGAGGAGCAGCCGGATCATGATGGGGCAACGGACCGTCAGAGCCGTATCCGTGCTCGCCCTGGCCCTCCTTCCTTCTGCCGGTCTCTGCCGCGGGGGGAGGATATCTTCCGCGGGGGCGTCGGGTCAGCGCCCATCCAGGCCCGGATCGGCATATCCGCTGTTGCCGTGCCGGCGGAGCGGGTGCCCTGTTCCGGCTGTCACGGCGCCGACCGGACGGGCCGGACGGAGGGCGGGATCACCGCCCCGGACATCACGGCGGGCAGCCTCGGCGCATCGGCCCGCACCCGACCCGCCTATGACCGCGCCACCCTCTCCCGCGCCATCACTGAGGGCGTTGATCCCGGGGGCCGGCCGCTGGACCCGGCGATGCCGCGCTATCAGCTTTCTGCCGCGGATCTCGAGGCGCTGCTGGACTTTCTCACCCGCGATGCGGTCGATCCCGCCATCGACGATTCCGTGGTCCGGATCGAGCTGGCCGCCGATCTGGAGCCGGACCGCCGCGCCGTGGAACTGGCCTTGGCGGAGATCAACGGCGCGGACGGTATCCATGGACGGCGGCTGGAGCTGGGATCGCCGGGCCTGATCCACCTGTCCCTGCGGCAGGAGCCGGGTGAGCTATCCTGCGGTCCGGCGCGCCTGTGGCTGCACGGGGCCGGCGTCAGCAGCGGTGGAATCGGCCTGCTCCCCGACCCGGCTACAATAATCGGCGCGCTGGCTGCCCATCTGGCGCCTGCGAACCCCAAACTGGCCGTGGCCGGCGGCACCGCAGGGGAACGAGGCCTGGCCGAACAGGTCGCAAGGACCGCGGCGGCAGCAAGCGGGTCCGTTGGTCTGGAGGGCCGGATACTTCTCTGGCTGGGCGGTGCGCAGGAGCTGATGTCTTTTCTGGATGCGCAGGGCACCGAGCCCGCCGTCATCGTCGCCCTTCTGGATCGATTGGGGCCGGAGCTGATGGCAATGCCCCCGGAACTGCTCGGCATGCTGCGCTTGGCGAGCCCGGTGTTGCCGACGGACTGGCAAAGGCCGGAGGCGCACGGTTTCGCGGAGTATGCCCGAACCGGCCGCCTTCCCCTCGCCCCTCGCACGGCCGCGATCTATGCCGGGGTGCAGGTCATGGCCGAGACCTTGCGCCGGTCCGGGCGGGCGCTCTCCCCTGACCGCCTGTGCGAGGGGATGAGCGCGCTCGGGCTATTGGATACCGGCGCGCTTCCGCCGCTACGGCTGGCGCCGGGACGCTCCAGCGCGCTGACCAGCCTGCATCTGGTCGGGCTCGACCCTGCGAGCCGCCGTTTCATTGATGCGGTGAGCATTCCCATTCCGTGATGGCCGCCCCGGACGCGAAAAGCCCGGGCCGAACGGCCCGGGCTTCGCATCGAGGCTTATCGCCGAGGATGAAGGTCACCGCGTGGTGGCCGTCACCTGCACGGTCTTGCCCTTGGAGGAGACCAGCGTGACCGTCGCCCCGGTGCGGGGGGTATTGGCACGGGTCACATCGGCCAGGATCCTGAAAGAGCCGTCCGCGGCATCCACAACGCCCGTCCCGATCAGCGTCGTGGAGGAAGGCGCGCCGAGATAGGCGGTGATGGTGTTGTCGCGGGTGGCGGAGCTGGTTCCTTCGATGCGCCAGCCGCTGTCAAGACGGAAGGCTGCGGTGCCGGTGAGCTGCTCGGCCTGGACAGTGATGGTCACCGTGGCCTCGTTGGACCGCGCGCCCTTGTCGTCGATGACCACATAGGTGAAGCTG
This sequence comes from Indioceanicola profundi, assembly GCF_003568845.1. Lineage (NCBI taxonomy): Bacteria > Pseudomonadati > Pseudomonadota > Alphaproteobacteria > Rhodospirillales > Azospirillaceae > Indioceanicola > Indioceanicola profundi. The sequence continues at coordinate 999,176 of NZ_CP030127.1, forward strand.
TCCGTTCCCCCGGCCTGCAGGCCCGGCCCCGGAATATAGGTGATGCCGGCCAGACCGGTCAGGCCGATGGTGCCGTTGGTCGGCTGCCGTACGACCTGGACGCTCGCGATGGTGCCGTCGCTGTCCGTGTCGTTCCCGACCACAGGGATCAGGACGGAGGTGCCCTCCACCGCGACCGCCGTTTCGCTGATGGCAACCGGCGGCGTATTGTCCACGGGATCGGTCGGGCCGCCCGGCCCTTCCCCGCCCGGCCCGCCGGGATCGCCAGCCGGGCTTTCGGCAAGGTAACGCACCGGTGCTTCGGTCCTGCCGCCCCAGGTCGATTTCACGACGATCTTCGCCGGCGGAACCTCCACGCCGGTCACGACCAGCTTGCCATCCTGGTAGACGGCGGACGGGAAGCCATCCAGGGACAGGACGGGGCCGTCCTGCGGCGCGGTGCCGCCCGTTGCGTCGGACTGCGCATGCACGGTGAGGGTACCGATGCCGGCATCGTCCCGCACGTAGGTGGCGTTGGATATCCAGATGAAGTCCCGCAGCTCGGCGCAGATTGCCGTATCCGTGTTTCCGGCCTGCCGCGCCCGGACCTGGAGGGCGGTGCCCGCCGGCAGGGTGGTGGGCGTGACCAGATAGAAATTGCCCATGCCGTCCTTGTGCAGCGGGATTTCCGACGCTTCCGGGTTGATGTCGCTTGGGTCGCAGACCGGAGCCACATTGGGCTGCGGCATCACGGTCACGGTGGCGCCGGGGCTGGCGTCCACCTTTACCTCCATGTGCCCGTTGGACAGGGTCGTGCGCTGGACCGTGACCGGAACCGGCAGCATCTGTGCGTCGTACTTCAGGCCGGACACGGCGAAGAGATCGGTGGACACCTCGTTGCTGCCTGTGCCGCTGAGGTCCACGGTCTCATCGTCGAGATAGGTGACGCTGAAGAAGTTCTGCCCGATGGGGGAGCCCGTGACGGTGTGCGGCACGTTCGGGTCGCCGATATAGCCGGCGGGCAGCAGGTTCTGATCGCTGTCCCAGACCAGGAAGGCCATGATGCCGCTGCGCAGCGGACCGTTATAGTCCGGCGAGAAGCTGCCGATATCCACCGTCTCGTTGATGGCGCGCCGGCCTGGCGCGGTCACCGTGAAGATCTCCTCACCGAACGGATGCTTGACCAGATAGCGGCCCGGCAGCGGGACGTCGATGCGGATGCGGATGCGGCCGAAGGGAAACTCCTCCCCCTTCACCGCGCGCTCTGCCAGATAGGCGGCCTCCAGCGCCAGGGTGAGCGAGGCCGTGCAGGTGTCACCATCGCAGGTCTGCGCCGGCCCCATGTCGACCGAGGCGTCCGCGCTCCACCAGAAGCCCTCGCCGCCGAAGCCGGTCTGCTGCTGATAGGGGTCGGCCGGGTCGGGCGGGTCGAAGATGCACAGACCGGCGATGTCGTTGTGCGCCGTGCACAAGGCGAGAGCCAGACCGGTATGGTCCTGGTAATAGACCGGGAAATTGCTACGGGTGTCGATCGGCCCGACGCCGACCAGATGCTGCTTCGTCCCCGGTTCGATGGCGGAGGCCGACGCCAACGGCAGCAGCAGCATCGCCGTCGTACAGAACAGGCCGGCCAGGTATTTTCCTTTTATTGTCATGAGGCGTCTCCGATAGCGGAAGGATGCGTACCGCTTGGCCGGCTTTCAGCAGCGGGCGCGGTCCACTCAGCATCCCATCCGCCCCCGTGCGGAGGCGTCTCCCGATCCAAATAGCCCGACGGCGAATTCCGGAACCTTTCGTCGTCATCCTGGCGGAGAGACCATCCGCCAGGGGAGGACAGCGCCAAGGGCCGGGCGCATGACCCGCCGCGTCCGCCGGACTTGCCCGTCCCTCAGGTCCCTGCCGCGGCGGGTTCGATCAGTTCCACGATGCCGGAGAGTTCACCCTCGTCCAGGGCTCCGACAACGATGTAGGTCTGGCCGTCATCGACCCAGCTCGCCACGCCGAGGCCGTGATGCCGGTCGAGCACCGCCTCGCGCTCCGCCCCCTCGGCGGTGGTGACGCAGACCGCGATGGGCAGGCGTCCGTCGGCGCTGTACATGAGCTGGGCCACCGGCAGCGTGCCCAGGGTCAGCAGTCTGGCACCGGCGAAGCGGAAGCCTGCCGCTTCCAGGTCTGGCACCTGGAGCGGACCGTCGATCCGCCGGCCGAGCCACTGCTCTATATGGCTCCGTTCGCCAGCGGGCACTTCGACGAGATGGTCGCGCTCCGTCATGTAGACGGTATGATAGGCCGCCACCTCCTCATGCAGCTCTGCGATATCCGCCGGCACCTGTCCGGGAAGACGGATGCCATCTAACGCTAGAAGCAGCACGACAGCGGCTGCCGTGGCCAATCCCGCCAGTGCCGCCCCCCACCGCCTTGGAGTTGCCGCGCCCGCCAGGGCTGCCGGGCCGGCGAACCCGGATGGTTCCTGGACCTCCTCATGGCCGAACGCCGCGCGGAGGAGGTCGCGTGAGTTGCGAAGGTCCTCCACCATCTCCCGAGCATTCGGATCGGATGCCAGGCGGGCTTCCACCTCCGCCGCCTGTGCCGCGGACAGCTCGCCATCCACGTAGGCCACCAAGAGTTCGGGCGGCATCGGGGCGCCGCTGTTCCTGTCATCCCGGATGTTCATTTCGGCGCCCGTCCCGGAGCAGGAGTCGGGCGTCTCTTCATGCGCTTGATCAGCGCCAGGCGGCCCCGGGCCAGCCTGCTCATTACCGTGCCGACAGGAATGCCCAGCTGGTCGGCAGCCTCACGGTAGGACAGGCCATCAACACAGACGAGGATCATCACCGTCCTTTGCTCCGGCGGCAGACCGCGGAGGGCGCGGCGCACTTCGGCGAGGGTAAGACGGGCTTCCGCATCCAGCCGACCGTCGCTTCCCGCGACATCGCGCAGCGCGTCCACCTGTTCGATCCTGCCCCGACGCCGCAGTTCGCGCCGCCGGTCGTTCCAGAGACTAAGGATGAGGCGCTTCATCCAAAGGTCAAGCCGGCCGATCCCGCCCGGATCTTCGTTGGACAAGGCGCGCTCGCAGGCCTCCTGGACCAATTCGTCCGCTGTTTCCGGCGACCTTGTCAGATTGCGCGCGAACCGGCGAAGCATGGGCAGGGATTGGATGAGGTCTCTCACGAGGCACCTGCCACGGATCACGGCACGGGTTCAACGCCCGCCCCCGTAAGCAGGAAGGCCGGACATGATCCATCATTGCGCCGAAGCCGCACCGAACCTATCGCACTTCGGAAGGAGGGCACGGCGCATTGACGGTGGCCGATGCATCGTTGGTATACAGTTTGCCGGGTCCTGCCGCAGGCGGACGCCCGGGCGGCACCTGCCGGCCTTCGCCCCTGATTCAGGCGCTGTCCTGACCGTCCGGCGTCAGCATGACCAGCGCGTCGGTGATCTCTTCGGAGAGCTGGCGGGCCGCCTGCCGCGGCTCCAGGCCGGCGAATTCCTCGCAGACCTCCGCGGGCGCCGGGGTCGCCCCGGTCCTGACGCCCTCCAGCGTGCGGATCAGCCAGGGCTCCAATTGCCGGAATCCGGCCTCCTGCGACTCGGCGTGATCGAGGCGCAGATCGCGTATGGCGGCCTGTAAAAGCCAGTCGGCGCCGCCGCTCATCCCATGTTTAATTCCGTCCATACCGCTCTCCGACCGTTGAGGCAGAACTCCCGGAGGATTTCCGCCCCAGGCATCCGTGCCGGCCCCGCACCGGATTGGAATACGCGCCCCGATCATGCAAGGTTCCACCCCGGATTTCCAATAAGCTCCTGATTTTTGGAGGTATTGCAGATATGGCGGCCAGCGGCATGGCGTGGCAAAGCCGCCTTCCGCTGCCCTCCCGGCCCGCGTTCCGTGGCTGTCGGCAACGACCGGAGCGGGTGACGGCGCACGCAATGCGGGCGGCTTTCGGCTCCACCGTGGCGGAACACCGGAGGACCCGATCCGGGGCCATCCCTGGACAGCTGGCGATCTCCATCCGGTCACTGGTAATCCGGCTGGCATCGGGACTATTCAGAAGCTCGCGCAACGCAGCCACCGTCCACCATGCCGATCCGCCGCGAGGCCCGCTTTCACTACCCCATCGACTGGCCGCAGATCAGCGACTCCGTCCGGTTCGGGCGCGCCAAGGGCAAGTGCGAGAGTTGCGGGCGGCCTCATGGGGAGAAGGTGCGCTGCCTGCCCGACGGCCGCTGGTTCGATCAGGATTCGGGCACCTGGAGGGACGGCTTCGGTCAGCCCGCTTCCTGGCCGGACATCGAGGAAGCCTGCCAGGTGAAGACAACCCGCGTGGTGCTGGCCGCCTGCCACCGCGACCACGACCCGACCAACAATCGGCCCCAGAACCTGGCTGCCTGGTGCCAGCGCTGCCATCTTCGCCACGACCGGGCCTATCACCGCCGGCAGGCCTGGGTCACCATTATGCTGCGCCGGGCGTTGGGCGACCTGTTCCTGGGACGCTACCGCCGTTGGTGACCCTGCCCCGCCCCGTCATGTGGCCGGCGGCAGTCTGCGCCGGTGAAGTGATATCCGCCCTTTTCCCGCCGTTGTTCCGTGCCACTTCTCCCCGGCCTTTGCACTGGGCCAGTATCCCGGGCGGTAGGAGCTTCCCTATGCGTGGTCGGACCTGATGGCCAACGATTCAGAAAATCTTCCCAGCCGGCGCGCCCGCCTTACAGCTTTCCTCGCCCGGCACAGCAATGCCGAGCGGCCCGCCCGCTTCTCAACCATGCTGCGGCTGGTGGGGGAGGAGGCCGATGAGCGGATCAAGCTGTCCACGCTGGTCGACGCCTTCCAGGACAGGGCGTTCGGCGCCTTGATGTTCATCCTGGCCGCCCCGAACGCCATTCCCCTGCCCCCAGGCACCTCCGCCGTGCTGGGTCTGCCGCTGGTGCTGGTCTCGGCCCAACTCGCCCTTGGGCACCGGCGTCTCTGGCTGCCGGCGGCCCTCGCTTCCCGCACAATTCCACGCCAGGATTTCCAGTCGCTGGTGGGACGGGCGCTGCCGGTGCTGAGGCGTGTGGAGCGGGTGCTGGCGCCGCGCCTCACCGTCCTGTTCGGCCCCGTAAGCGAACGGCTGATCGGCAGCATCTGCCTGCTGCTCGCCATCGTGCTTTTCCTCCCGATCCCGCTCGGCAACATGCTGCCGGGCATCGCAGTGAGTCTCTTCGCGCTGGCCCTGTTGCAGCGTGACGGCGTGGCCGCCCTGGCGGGCTGGCTGGCCGCCGCGGTCAGCCTGGGTTTGCTGGTGGCCGTGTCCGGTGCGCTCTGGGCCGCGACGAAGGCGTTCATCCATGCCCTGATGTAACGACGCCCGCTGCCGACCTATACTTCCGGGTAGGTCTTGACGGCCGGAATCTCGCTACTTACCTCGATACCCGCCCAGGCCGCCCGCATGGGGGCCGGGGCAGCAATGACTGGCATTCGCTTTGGACAAGGAGTGTCATAGATGCGTTTCCGTCCGCTGCACGACCGTGTCGTCGTGCGCCGCCTGGAGTCCGAGGAGAGGACGGCCGGCGGCATCATCATCCCCGATACCGCAAAGGAAAAGCCCCAGCAGGGCGAGGTGCTGGCCGTAGGTCCGGGCGCCCGCGACGAAGCCGGTCGCCGCGTGCCGCCCGCCGTCCAGGCCGGCGACCGCATCCTGTTCGCCAAATGGGCCGGCACCGAGGTCAAGATCGACGGCGAGGAGCTCCTGATCCTGAAGGAGACGGACATCCTCGGCGTGCTCGACGAGGCCGTTGCCGGGAAGAAGGCTGCCTGAGGTTCGGGAGGCAATCATGGCTGCAAAGGAAGTGAAGTTCGGGACGGACGCCCGTTCCCGTATGCTGCGCGGCGTCGACATCCTGGCCGACGCGGTAAAGGTCACGTTGGGTCCGAAGGGCCGCAATGTGGTCATCGAGAAGAGCTTCGGCGCGCCCCGCATCACCAAGGACGGGGTAACCGTTGCCAAGGAGATCGAGCTTTCCGACAAGTTCGAGAACATGGGCGCGCAGATGCTGCGGGAGGTCGCCTCCAAGCAGAACGACCGCGCCGGGGACGGCACGACCACGGCGACCGTGCTGGCCCAGGTCATCGTGCGCGAGGGCGCCAAGGCCATCACCGCCGGCATGAATCCCATGGATGTGAAGCGCGGCATCGACACGGCGGTGGACGCCATCGTGGCCGAGCTAAACGCCAAGGCGAACAAGGTCACGGCCAACGAGGAGATCGCGCAGATCGCCACCATCTCCGCCAACGGCGATACGGAGATCGGCCGCATTCTGGCCGAAGCCATGGAGCGGGTCGGCAATGAGGGCGTGATCACGGTCGAGGAGGCCAAGAGCCTGGAGACCGAGCTGGACGTGGTCGAAGGCATGCAGTTCGACCGCGGCTACACCAGCCCCTACTTCGTGACCAATCCCGAGAGGATGGTCGCGGAGCTGGACGAGCCCTATGTGCTGATCCATGAGAAGAAGCTGTCCGGCCTGCAGGCACTGCTGCCGGTGCTGGAGCGCGTGGTCCAGCAGGGCCGGCCGTTGCTGATCATCGCCGAGGACGTGGAGGGCGAGGCCCTGGCCACGCTGGTGGTCAACAAGCTGCGCGGCGGCCTGAAGGTCGCGGCCGTCAAGGCTCCCGGCTTCGGCGACCGCCGCAAGGCCATGCTGGAGGACATCGCGATCCTTACCGGCGGGCAGCTCATCTCCGAGGAGCTGGGAGCCAAGCTGGAGAATGTGACGCCCGCCATGCTGGGCCGCGCCGGCAAGGTGATCATCACCAAGGACAACACCACAATTATCAACGGGGCCGGCGACAAGGCGGCTATCGAGGCGCGCTGCGGACAGATCCGCCGCCAGATCGAGGAGACCACCTCCGACTACGACCGCGAGAAGCTGCAGGAGCGTCTGGCGAAGCTGGCCGGCGGCGTCGCGGTGGTCCGCGTCGGCGGGGCCACCGAGGTCGAGGTGAAAGAGCGCAAGGATCGCGTCGATGATGCGATGCACGCCACCCGCGCCGCGGTGGAGGAAGGCATCCTGCCGGGCGGCGGCGTCGCCCTGCTGCGGGCCGCGCAGGCGCTGGAAGGACTGACCGCCATCAACGAGGACCAGCGCCACGGCATCGAGATCGTCCGGCGGGCGGTGCAGCAGCCCTTGCGCCAGATCGCGGAGAATGCCGGCTTCGATGGCGCAGTGGTGGCGGCCCGGGTGATGGACGGCACGGAGTATGGCTGGGGCTTCGACGCCCAGACCGGTCAGTACCGCGACCTGGTTGCCGCCGGCATCATCGACCCCGCCAAGGTGGTGCGCACCGCCTTGCAGGATGCGGCCTCTGTGGCCGGCCTGCTGATCACCACCGAAGCGATGGTCGGCGAAGCGCCGAAGAGCGAAGAAAAGGCCGCGGCCTGACGTGGAAGGCGGGGTGCGGCTGAACGGCTGCCCCCCCGTGAGGCCATAAGAAAACACCGGAAGGGAGCCTTGCGAAGGCGTCGGGGGCGGCCACGGTCGCCCCCGGCCCTTCCAAGGTTGGACCAGTGCGCTGAAGCCTTGGAGGAAAGGAAAGAACTTACGGAGGGACGCATGCTGAGGCATCTGGCCCTGCTGTTTCTCGAACGCCCCGCCAACAATGCCGCCCCGGCCCGTCCTGCCGCATCCCGGCTGCCGGTTACCGAGTTGGTGGATCTGGCCGCCCGTTGCGCCGTCTTCATGGGAATCTGCGGGCTGGTGGGGTTGGCGGCTGTCACGGTACTGGGATCGGCTGCGTGAGAACGGTTGGAAGTGGGTCGCTACGATGGCAGGCCGTCACCGGTTCCGAGAATGCCCGGCATCGCTGTGCAGAGGAGAAATCGTCATGCTGGACCCTGTTGAGGCCATAGTCCGTAGCGCCGTCGGCAATGCCAGCCACCGCGCCGCACCGGCGGAGGTCGCCTCCGCCTGTTTGAGCGCCCTGCGCCGGCTGCACAGGATCGTGGAGGAGGCGGACGGCCCCACCGTCGCAGCCATCGTGGTGGATAATGCCGTCGCCGGCGCCATCCTGGCCCACAATCTGGCCGTCCTGCGGGAAAGCGGGCGAACACCGGAGCCGGTGCAATTGCCCGCCTACACCTCCGGCGGGCGCACGGCGACCGCCATTCTGGAGGATGCGGTGGACAGCTCCCTGCTGTTCCACCCGGTGATGCCGGGCGACTCTGTTCCCGCGACCATTGCCAGGGAACTGGTTGCCGCGATGTCCGCGCTGCTGGGCGGCGCGCCCGACCTTGGCGAGTTGCTCGACAGCATTCGCGGCCGCTCCAAGTCCCCGGTCGCGGGCATGGTGGCCGCACCGCCGGCCCAGCTCATAAATTGAGGGGACGACCGTCTGCTCTTACCGGTTGACTGGCTGTCACGGCTTTCCTTATGGACCCGGCCGCGGCGGAAGACGACCGGCATGGGAGGAGAAGCGGTGATGGAGGCGAGTGTGCGGCGTGGTGGCGGCAGTCCCGCCGCCGAGGCGGAATCCTGCGTGTCCCGCCGGATGCGCATCGTGCGCAGTGCCGCCGTAGCGCTTCTGTCGGTCGGCACGGCCGGCAGCTCCCCTGCCCTGGCGCAGGATTTCATCGACTGGTCCTCGACCAGCCTGACCTACCTGCACGGGGGTGGGTTCGAGGTGGACCCGAACCACCAGCAGACCCTGACGCTGGAACATGCGCAGGCCAATGCGGTGGGCGACCTCTTCGCCTTTCTGGACGTTATCAATTTCATCAACGCCGCCGGCGACGATGTCACTTGGTATGGCGAGGTTTCACCGCGGCTCAGCCTGTCAAAGCTAAGCGGCATGAGCCTGGAGGCCGGTCCGCTGAAGGATGTCCTCTTCAGCGCGACTTATGAGCGGGGTGAGTATGCGGAGGCGCTTCTGCTGGGCGGGGCGGTGGATTTCAACGTCCCCGGCTTCAACTATACCCAACTGAATGCCTATTGGCGGCACGACATTGAAAACGACGTCGATGACGACCTGCAGTTCACGCTTGCCTGGGGCGCGACTGCCGATCTGGGCATGACGACACTGGTTTTCGACGGCTTCATCGACTGGGTGATGGGCATTTCGGATCGGCCTTCCGACCTGCACATCGTGCCGCAGATCAAGTTCGATGTCGGCCAGATGCTGGGCTGGCGCACCGGCGCACTGCTGGCCGGCGTCGAGCTGGACTACTGGCACAACAAGTACGGCATCCGGAACACCGCCTCGTTCGACTCCAACCAGTTCGCCGCCAGCGCCCTGCTTCAGGTCAGGTTCTGACGGAACGGGCTGATCAGGCCGGCGGCACCGCCCGCAGCCAGCCCAGCCCAGCCTCCGTCGTGGCGGCGGGCCTGTACTCGCAGCCGATCCAGCCGTCATAGCCGATCCGGTCCAGATGCGCGAACAGGAAGGGCCAGTTCAGCTCGCCGGTACCGGGCTCGTTCCGGCCAGGATTATCCGCGATCTGGACGTGGCCGATCCGGGGCAGATTGGCCTGGATGGTGCGGGCGATATCCCCTTCCATTACCTGCATATGGTAGATGTCATACTGTAGCAGGAGATTGGGGGCCCCGACATCTTCAATGATGTCCAGGGCCTGCGCCGTGCGATTCAGGAAGAAGCCGGGAATGTCGCGGGTGTTGATCGGTTCGATCAGCAGCCGCAGCCCCTCCGCCCCCAGCACGTCCGCCGCGAAACGCAGATTTTCGACAAGGGTACGCCGCAGGATGTCCGGGGCCGCCCCGACCGGGCTGATTCCGGCCAGGCAGTTGAGCTGGGCGCACCCCATCGTCTTCGCATACAGGATGGCGGTCGACACACCGGTCCGGAACTCCTCCATCCGATCCGGATGGCAGGCGATGCCCCGGTCCCCATTCTCCCAGTCGCCGCCAGGCAGGTTGTGCAGCACGGGGGTGAGCCGAAACTGCTCCAGCCGCCGCGCGATGTCCGCCGGGTTGAAGGCATAGGGGAACTGGAACTCCACCGCGGTGAAACCCGCTTCGGCCGCAGCCTCAAAGCGGTCCAGGAACGGCCGTTCATTGAACAGCATGGTGAGATTGGCGGCGAAACGGGGCACCGGAATCCTGCCTGTGGAATGCTGAACTGGTCCGAGTTTAGGAAGAGGTTTCGTGGAACGGAACAGTCAAGCGCCAGCGGCCGGCCGGCCGGCATTGACGGGGCGGCGGGAGCATGTAATTTTCGCCTGGGGCCGCTCGCGATCGCCCCGTCAGGCGGCAGCCCAAGATCGCGCCATAACCTTCCTTGAACGGGGGACTGGCGCCCTATGTCGTCGAACAGCAATCACACGAACAGCAGCCGCACCGGCGTCGAGCTTCCCACCCTGTCCCAGGCCTTCCGGGTCTGGCTGCGCATCGCGCTCCTGAGTTTCGGGGGGCCGGCCGGCCAGATTGCCGTCATGCACCGCATCCTGGTGGAGGAGAAGCGCTGGATCGGGGAGCGGCGTTTCCTGCATGCGCTGAATTACTGCATGCTCCTACCTGGGCCGGAGGCGCAGCAGCTTGCCGTCTATATCGGCTGGCTGTTGAACCGCACAGTGGGCGGGTTGGTCGCCGGCACCCTGTTCGTGCTGCCGGGCTTTCTTTCCATCCTGGCGCTCAGCATCGTCTACGCGCTTTACGGTGACGTCGGCTGGGTATCGGCCTTGTTCTTCGGGCTGAAGGCCGCTGTGCTGGCCATTGTATTGCAGGCCGTGGTGCGGGTCGGCCGCAAGGCGGTGAAGGGCCGGATCATGCTGGCCATTGCCGCCGCCGCCTTCCTGGGTATATTCGCCTTCGGCATTCCATTCCCCTTGATCATTGCCGCCGCCGCCCTGGTCGGCTGGATCGGCGGCCGGCTGGGAAAGCGGGAGTTCCAGCCCGGCGGTCATGGCGGCGCCCATGGCCCCGCGGTGCCGGATGCGGAAACGGCCCTGGGCGAACAGGTGCCAGCCCATGCGCGACCGTCGCGCGACTGGTCCTTGCGGATCGGCGGCGCCTTCGCCGCATTGTGGCTGGTTCCGGTCGCCGGCCTGCTTCTGGCCCTCGGCCCGGACAATGTGTTCAGCCGCATCGCCCTGTTCTTCAGCCAGATGGCCGTGGTGACCTTCGGCGGCGCTTACGCCGTGCTGGCGTATGTAGCGCAGGAGGCCGTGCAGACCCATGGCTGGCTGCAACCGGGGGAGATGCTGGATGGGCTCGGCATGGCGGAGACCACGCCGGGGCCGTTGATCATGGTGGTGCAGTTCGTCGGGTTCCTGGGAGCGTTCCGCGATCCGGGCCCGCTGAATCCCCTGTTGGCCGGATCGCTGGCCGCGGTGCTGACCACCTGGGTCACCTTTGTGCCCTGTTTCCTCTGGATCTTCCTGGGCGCGCCCTGGATCGAGGCAATTCGCGGCAACCGGGCTATCGGCGACGCCTTGGCAGCCGTGACGGCTGCCGTAGTGGGCGTGATCCTGAATCTGGCTGTCTGGTTCGCCGTCCACACCATATTCACCGAAGTCCGGGAGGTTGGATACGGCATCCTGGCGTTGGAAGTTCCTGTCTGGAACAGCGTGGACTGGGCGGCGCTCATCCTGTCGGCCGCCGCCATTGTCGCCACTCTCCGCTTCAAAGTCGGCATGGCGCCGCTTCTCATTGCCTGCGCTGGGGCTGGGCTGCTCCTGCACCTGGGGAGCACTTTCCCAGGCTGAACCGTTCCTGGCGAAGGCCGCGCCGCAATGATGCCCATATCCGACCAGTAGAACAAAATAATGGCCCCGCAAGCGGGGCCTGTTGGCACTTGGCGTGTTCTGGCAAGCGCGCATAGTTTTGCATTGCAGCATTATTGCTGCGGCACCCTTTTCGGGCGTTTCCTCCCTGAACTCAGGCCGCGCACAGCGGCTTTCTTTTTCTTCTTTTCCTTCTGGCAGAGGAACCGCGCCGGTGCAATACCCCAATAGGCCATTACTCTTCGGATAGTTTTCGGTCACGCCGATTTCCGCTGCGGAATGCCCCGGCGTTGGCGATCGCTGCGACCAGCAGGGTTCAACCATGGCGGACAGTGTCCGTTCTGCCACATGGCCGGCAATTGCGTGCCCAAGCTATAACCCTACTCTTTTGGAGTCTTTGGCGGACGCGATCCGACATAGCAGCATCTCTGTGGCCGACACACGAAACGAGCGGCCTCCGGACACTACGGACAGGGAGCTGAAATGAAAGCAAAACGAATTCTTCTGGCTCATTCGTGCGTGGCCGCTCTTCTGGCAGGTGCCCTTTCCTCTACGACTGCATCCGCCCAGGATACCGGTCAGGCTGTCGCCCCCCAGGCCGGCAGCCTGGAGGAGATCGTCGTCACGGGGTCGCGCATCCGGCGCGACCCGCTGGAACAGTCCCAGCCTGTGCTGTCATTGGATGAGGAGGCCCTGGCCCGCACCGGCCTTTCCTCCACCGCCGAAATTCTTCAACGGCTACCAGTCTCGGGCGGCGGGTTGAACAGCCGTTTCAATAACAGCGGCAACTTCGGCAACCCGCCGGACGGCGGCGGCGTCGGCGCTGGCGCTGCGGAGGTGGATCTGCGTTATCTCGGCTCCCGCCGTACCCTGGTCCTGGTGGATGGTCTCCGCTGGGTCAATGGCGCGTCGGCAAGCGGCATTCCCTCCGCCACCGACCTCAACACCATTCCGCCCGGCATGATCGAGCGCATCGAAGTGCTGCAGGAGGGCGCGTCCCCCATCTACGGATCGGATGCCATCGCAGGCGTCATCAACATCATCACCCGCAAACGGCAGGAGGGTTTCGTCGGCTCCGCCCAGATCGGCGCCTATGACGAAGGCGATGGCATCACCCAGGATTACAGCCTGAGCTGGGGCAGCGACAACGAAGGCACCGCCATCGTCGCAGGGGTCAATTATGTGAAGCAGGAAAGCGTGCTGGCCTCGGACCGCGATATCGCGCTGTTCCCGACGCCGGGCATTACGGAATGCGACACCTCCTGCAGCTCGGGCACGCCGTTCGGTCGCTTCATCGTCAACAATCCCTTAACCGGGGAGGCTCTGGACCTCACGCTCCGTAACGTCATCGCTGGCCGGCCGGTATTCGATCCGTTGAATCCCACCGCGGGCGATTTCCGGCCGTTCGAGACCGCCGACCGGTTCAACTTCCAGCCCTTCAACTATGTCCAGGCCCCGTCGGAGCGGATCGGCACCTTCTTCACGGTGACGCAGGAGATCACGGACAGCATCAACTTCACCGGAAAGGCGGTCTACAACAACCGGCAGTCCAGGAACCAGGCTGCCCCGCTGCCGCTGTTCGTGGGCCCCGATGCCGGCAACGGCAACCTGCTGGACACGATCAGCATCGATGCGACGAACCCGTATAATCCGTTCGGCGTGACGCTGACGCCGGGCGACGCCAACACCCCTGCCAACTACAGCTTCATCGGTCGCCGCTTCGTCGAGGGCGGGCCGCGCCGGTATGAGCAGTCGGTGAACACCTGGTACGTGTCCGGCACGCTGGACGGCTCATTCCAGATGGGCGAGCGGGACTGGTACTGGGACGTCAACGGCATCTGGTCCCGGAACGAGGCTACGCAGGAATTCGCCGGCAACGTCAATGCGCAGCGGCTGCAGCAGGCTCTCGGCCCCGTCGCGAACTGCACCGGAGCGTGCGTGCCCTTCAACCTGTTCGGCGGTCCCGGCAGCATCACGCCGGAACAGGTCGCCTTCGTCCAGTTCACCCAGAAAGACAGCAGCGATCAGGAGCTGGCGGGCGGCAGCATCAACCTGTCCGGCGATCTGTTCGAGCTTCCGGCCGGTACGCTTGGCATCGCCGTGGGCTACGAGTACCGGGACCAGCAAGGCAGCTTCGAACCGGATGCCACCGTGGCGGCCGGCCTGGGCTCCGACATCCCGGCCCAGCCGACCTCCGGCCAGTTCGATGTGCATGAGGCCTATGGCGAGCTTCGCGTGCCCATCATCCGCGACCTGCCTTTCCTTCAGGAGGTGGAGGCCTCGCTGGCCGCCCGCTACTCCGACTATTCAACCTTCGGCGGGGAGACCACCTACAGGGCCGGCCTGACCTGGCGTCCGACCGAAGAAGTGCTGCTGCGCGCCTCCTGGGGCGAGGGCTTCCGGGCGCCCGGCATTGGTGAGCTTTACGGCACCCCCTCCCGCTTCGACCAGGAGATCACGGACCCCTGCTCCGACCTTCTGGGCCTGGCCGGGGGCACGCCAGCCTCCGCCGCTGTGCAGGCCAACTGCATCGCGCAGGGGGTCCCCGCCAATGGCAGCTATGTACAGAACAATCCGCAGCTCTCGGTCATTACCGGCGGCAATGAGGAGCTGCAGCCTGAAACCTCGGAAAGCTGGGTGTTCGGGGCGGTGTACAGCCCGGAATGGGCGCGGGATCAGGCCTGGGTGGACCGGCTGGACATCGAGGCGAACTATTACGACATCACGCTGGACGGGGCTATCCAGCCGGTGGGCGCCGACACGCTGCTCGGCCGCTGCGCCGAGACGCTGGACGCGTTGAGCTGCGCCGCCATTACCCGCACCGCCTCGGGCGCGATCGCCCAGATCAACGGGTTGTTGCAGAATATCGGCTCGATCGACACCCGCGGCATCGATGTCACGCTTACCTACCGCGGTCCCGAGACGGCCTACGGCGCCTTTGGCCTGTCCTTCATCAATGCGATCCTGCTGGAATATACCGAAACCGTGCCTACCACGTCCGGCACCGGTGAGATCGAGCGCGAAGGGACCGAGCGGGGCAGCCCCGACCAGGCCTTCCCGGAATACAAGTTCACGGCTGTCCTGGATTGGAGGATGGGTGACTTCGACGCCGCCTTCACCGCCCGGTACGTCAGCGCGGTGGAGGAGACCCAGGCCGACAATGAACTTGGGGAACGTCTCTACGGTGATGTCCAGGTGACCTGGACGCCGTCCATGTGGGACCAGCGGGTCGGCCTCACTTTGGGCGTCAACAACCTGTTCGACACTGATCCGCCGGGCTGCTTCAGCTGCGGCCTGAACAACTTCGATCCGACCACGTATGACGTGCCGGGCCGCTTCGGCTATGTCCGGCTGAGCTACAGGATGTAAGCCTGGATGGGGTCCGGCCCCGGTTCAGGTATCCGCGAATAGGTGCCTGGACCGGGGCCGGACTGTCCTGCTCAGCTCAGCCCATGCCATTGCTATTGGATCGACCCGCACCGCGGTTCTGCACCATGCGCTCCTGCACGCCGCAGGACTGCCGTCTCTCCGCCGCGTAACTGGCTTCAGCATCGTGCGACAGGCGTCTCTTGCGTCCGGCCAGTTTGGAACCGCTCCATCCAGGCCCGGTTGGACGCCAGTTACATAGCCTGGAGATCGTGACGTGTCCCGACCGAGGTACGAAGGCACCTCGCCACGCTGGCTTGCGCTTGCCGGCGGAGTGCTTGCTGCTGGCGCCGCACTGGCCGTCATCGGCGCACGGCAGCGCCATCCCATGCCGGCCCCCAAGGCCCCGGAGCGGAGCCGCACTGCGCTTATCAACGGCATCCCGATGCGGTGGGAACAGCATGGCGGCGGGCTTTGGCGGCACGGCTCAACGCGGACCTCTTCGTCATTCCGGACGCCTACCACTTCACGCCGGAGGATCATCCGGAGGTAATCGCCGGCATCCTCCGCCGCACCATAGAAAGGGCGGAAATCCGGCCACCTCACATGCGATCCGTTCAAGCGCTGGCAGCACTGCCCTGATCTCCAGGAGGGAGGGCCTCCTGTGGGGCCACGTTGCATTCGGCGCATGGGACAGACGGCCTCGCTCCTCCCTGCACGATCACCGGCCAAGGAAGCGCCGCAATATATCCGCAGCCTCGTC